>JAHEHJ010000036.1 GCA_024644655.1 Flavobacterium sp. | reverse complement strand
GTATTCCTAAATGACTGATGCGGTAATAGTCTTTGCTGTTGCAATCACAGTCTGAATTGTAAATTAGGTGTTTTGCAATCGTTTCGTTCAGCTCTTTGTAGGAGTATAACCAGTTAGTAAGGTTTCGCTCTACACTCATATCAAACTTCTTATAATCGTCTAATGCGAAGAAAGCATTCCAGCCTTCCTTATCCATAAAAAGATAAGAGGTAAATACGGCATCAAATAAGTAGAAGAATCGATCAAATTTTTCATAATGTTTCAGGTGTTTTTCTACTTCATGGAATAGTTCGGTGTATTGATCTATGACGGCTTTCAATTCAGTCATGCGGTAATTCAATACTTCCCCTGTTAAAATATCTGCATAGGCAGCATCACAGCGTTGTAAAAGATGGGTGTATTCTTCATCAGGAATAAAATCTGGGGCAACGTCTAAACCTGGTTTCCACTCGAAAGGGTCTTCTGTGCGATCAAAGTCAAGGTCAATCATTTCCTGAGAAAGTAAAGGGTAATTAATATTAAGATACCTGCAATGATGGCGATGAGACAACCTCCAGCGGACTTGCTAGTACTAGATTCTGAATTTTGTGGACTAAATTTCTGTGTATTTTCAACTATTTCATCCTGATCCATCATTCTCTGTTTATCGTAGAATACTGGCTTTTGGGGTTGAAAAAGAATTGGATTCTTCTCATTCTCCAACTCTGAACGCCACTGATTCATTTTTGCCTTCATTTCTGCCTTCTTCTCATTGGCGATGAATGCTTGCTTAAATTCTTCTTCAAAGGCAAGGTCTATTACTTTATCTTTAGATTGCTTAGCTACGTAAACCTGGCAGAGGTTTTCAAATTCTGCCTCTGTGATTAATCCAAAGAATTTAGATTTTTGGTAATAAAAATGTTCTCCTGCCTCGGTCATTTGAGTTAGGAATACATTGAGATAATCCCTCACTTTGGGAGATAGAGTGGACCATACTTTCTTTTGTTCTCTTGGGTCTTCTATTGTAAGATACCCATACATTTCTTGGTATATCATTGAATAGAGGGATTTAGGTTTATTCTTCGTTCAATTTCCCTTTTGGCTTTCAATAGGCATTTATATTTCTGTTGTCTAACATTAGCTGCAGAGGTATAGCCTAAACGATCCGCAATTTGTTGCATACCTATTTCACGGTAATAGACGAGTTGAAAAATTTCATAGCAACGGTTTGCTTGCGTTCGCATTAGCTCTACTACTTCTAAAAAAATGGATTGTCGATTCGCGTGTTCCTCCTCGTCTATATCTACTTCTATAGCTAGGTCTAGTTCGAATTCTGAACTAAGGGAAGTA
The DNA here is from genome assembly GCA_024644655.1 of Flavobacterium sp. Lineage (GTDB taxonomy): Bacteria > Bacteroidota > Bacteroidia > Flavobacteriales > Flavobacteriaceae > Flavobacterium. Next base: position 7,398 of record JAHEHJ010000036.1, on the reverse strand, counting down.
TTGATGGGTTGTCGTCTGTACTGTCTTAATAAAATGTTTTTACAGACCGCATTTAAATAGACTTGAATGGAGCAGGTCAAAATGAAGCTGGGGTTGTCCATTCGCTTTAATAAAACCAAACAGGCTTCTTGGAATACATCTTCAAAGTCGATTCCCGCGCGGAACTGGCTTCTCATAAAGCGCATAGCTGTTGAATGGCATCTATCATAAATGATTCGCCAGGCTCCATCCCTATCGATGTGGAAGAGCGCTAAAATTTCATTGTCTGTTTCGGGTAATCTATCGGGCATCGAGATATCGAATTAGAATCGAAATTAGATTATTTTTCATCAAGAAAAAATTTTGGGTAACGTTTTGAAAATTTTGGTATTAACGAATAAAACATCTAAAAATTTTAATCTACTTCTTATGAAAAAGTCCACGACATTTTACCACATTATCTTAGACCAAAGCGGATCTATGTCAGATTGTGTTAATCAAACACTTAACGGTTTAGCGAATCAGCGCAAAGAAATTTTAGCGATTGAGAACGAGTTTCCAGAGCAGGAAATTCGAGTAGGCTTGACGGTTTTTGATCAAAATGTTAACCTAAAATACCGTAATTTATCTGTCACAGAATTATCGAAAATGGATGGTTTTCATTATTATCCAAATGGATCTACTGCTTTATTAGATGCCATCGGAATAAGTGTGGCAGACACGGAGCGCTTGATGGGAAGTGATGATTTAGCTGTGATGATTATTTTAACAGATGGCTATGAGAATTCGTCTAAAGAGTATACGCATGATCAAATTAAGAACTTGATACAGACCAAAGAGGCGACGGAAAAATGGTCTTTTACTTATTTAGGAGCAACGCTAGATGCTGTGGAAATTGCGAAAAGCATGAACATAAAGGTTGAGAATAGTTTTGCTTTTGAGAAGAAGAATATGAATAAGGAGGCTTTTGGGAGATCAACTATGGCGTTGAAGAATTTTATGGGGAAGTTATAGGGATGAAGAGAATTAGATTTATAAAGGAGGTTGGCTTATGGTATGTCGACCTCCCTGAGTTTCTGGAGCAAGGCTTGGGAACGAAGAATAATTTATTGATGGTGGATGGGGCGGATTCGTTTTTGGATTTATTGAGTGGAGACGAGGGAAGGGTTACACTTGATATTAGCTTAGAAGAGTTAGAGGGGTATCAGGCCAAATTGGATAAGGTAGTAATGGGGAAAAACCAAGAGTTATTGGATGCTGTGGGACACGAACCAATAGAATATGGGGCGTATTATGAGGTAACTGAATTAGATGGGAAGAATTTTTCGCATCAATTATGGCTGTGCCCGGTTACGGAGTATGTGTTCGGGGAGTATCCTAGGGAGATGTGGGTGAGGGTGGTTTACCGTTAGATAAATATAATTTAAAATAGCCACCATAATGGTTAAATTTATAATTGAATTAATCTAGACTAGTCATGTTTTTTATTTTGGTTGGAATCATAAAGAGATTAAGCAATTAGGGCCTATTCAACAGCATAAATGCAAAAACTGCAATAACGTTGGGTATTGGCAACTTGATAAAGTATCAAGATATTTTACGTTATTTTTTATTCCTGTTTTTCCACATGATTCAGAATATTGGTACCATTGTCCTATTTGTAATTTTGGAACTAAATTAAATTATTTAGAAATCGATAACTATAAAATTATCGCAAAAGTCAACTCTGACTATTTGAATAATCTTATCTCAGAAGAGGATAGAGAAATTCAACTAGAGAAAGTTTACCACACAATTGAAACAGGGGAAAAGAGAAAACTTGAAGAAAATTTAATCGAAAGCACAAAATGGGAAACAGTTGTTGCAAAAATGTCCACGTTTGAATTAAAACAAATTTTAGAAGAAAAGAGGAATGAATATAATCCTGCATTTTTGATTGCTGCAGAGAAAGAAATCGTTAGTAGAGGACTTATTGAATAATAAATCGACAAACCACTTTTATTACAAGAAAAGACACTATCCCATTTATACTAGTAATACCAAGCATCATAGAATATTTGATTATTGTTCAAACCAATGTAAATATCGTATTTCCCATCTTCCATTTTATAAAACCATGTTTTAAATTTTGTAATATTTATTCCTAGTTTACTTTGATCCGGAATTTGTTGAATTTGTTCCTGTCTTAATAAAACAAAACCATGATTTAAAGTTAATAGATTTGAAATATTTTTGATGTCTTTAGCCGAACCATAAAATATACATTCTGCATCATATTCGCCTTCCATACCACCGTAATAGATAGTATCCAATTTTGCTGTAATTAATAAATTTTCAGATAATTTAATTCCAGTGGTTTTGTATATTTCACCACGATAAAATTTATTATTACCAATTTCAAAATTGTTTGCGGGAGGATTGGAAGCAAAAAAATTAAAGCCCAACAAACCTAAAAACAAAATTATGAGTTTGTATCCTGTAGTAACGATTACCAACATAAAGACAGGAATTAGTAGAGATTTTGATTTCACAGCTATTTCGGAGTGTTCGAAATCAAAGAGTTTGTTGAATCAATATTTTGATCAGAACCCAATGCGGCAGCTCTTTTTTTCTCTAAAGCAATTAATCGCTCCTCTCTAATTTTTTCTTGGAACGCGACTATCTTATAATAATCATTCTCTCCATCAGAAAATTTAGCGATTACAATAAACAACTCTATAAAAACAAAGAAGAATAAAAATATGAAATACGCGAAAGCAGAAATAAACGAACTAGTAGCTAAATCATGTATAATATTTAGCTCATCTAAAAATCCTGGCGGTTCTTTTCTTACACGATCTTTTTCTTTTTCGACTTTCCCCTGAAGCTCATTAATCTCTTTGTTTTTTAAATTGTCATTAAATGCAATTTGTTGTCTAAGATTCGCATTCTCCGACAATAATGGATGTGAACCGTAGGTTTTGTTTGTGGTGGTTTGAGTATTACCTGGGGTATTCTCAACAGGGTTTTGAGGTGTACTTACTTTTGTTGTGCTAGTAGCCAACTGTATTTTGAACCCAGATTTTGCAATTATTAAATTATTCTTGTCTATCTGAGAATTGATTACAGAATTATTACTATTGAGTTGGGCTATCGATAATTTCGCCTTATTATTGATAATTTGTGTTCTTTCGCTAATTCTAGCTTCAATTAAATCTTCTTTTTTTCGGGCAATATCATTTTTAAAGAAAACTTGATCTAGAATTAAAGCCCCAATAAATGCAACAATTAATCCTAAAAGACCTCTTATTATTAATGTTAGTATTATGTTCTTGGTTGAACCTAGTATAATCTGACGTTCAATCTGAATAATTATTAATCCTGCAAATATGCTACCAATTATTCCACCAAATACACCGCTTTCGGCGTATCTTGTAGCAAATAGATAACCAACAAAACTCCAAATAGTACAAATGATTAAAAGCGCAGAGGTAAGTTTTCTTACATATTTCTTACTAGTCTCACTGCATTCAGATAGAAGCTTATAGTTGTGTCCCGATAAAAAGCATCCGAATTTTAACCAAAGATCTTCAGGGATTATTAATTTATTCATGGAGATTAGATTTTTCTGTTAATGATATCAGCCATAGTCAGAGCAGCTAGACCTTTATTGAATCCGCGTTTGTATGCAAGAATAATTCTTACAGCGGTTCCTGTTTCATTTGTAATATCGAGTTTAATCTCTTCCATTATTTTTAGCCTTTCTTGACAGATTGCTTTTTTAGATTCAAGTTCTTCAACCAAGTCTAGTAAATCTGCTTTTGTTCTTGAATTGATGTGAAATTCGACTTCTTTCAAATATTCTTTAATATCAATTTCAGCCTCTTGGATATCGGCTTCTAGATCTAGCTTAAGGATTTGGATATTATCGTCACGGTATTTATTGTCAGCCGTACTTAAAGCATCATTATAGCCTTCTAACTCGTAATTTCGTCTGATTCGATCAAAAATTCTCTTCCATGAAGTTTCTGATTGTACACCTGGCGTATTCGCAGATTTTTCATCTTTAACGAATAAGTTTCTGTCAATTATTTTCACATCATCTTGATTAATTTCCGATGTTTGCTCTAAATCAGATGATACTCCCGATACTGTATCTTTTGATTTGAAAAAATCCCAAAATCCCATAGTTTATATATTTATAGTTGGTACTTTAAATTGTTTATGTCCTTGATCGTGGCAGGCTTTACATAGGGTAATCAAAACGTCATGAGAGTAATCCCAGGGTTTTTTAAAATCCCCCAAAGATTTGACATAGTGATATTGCCTATGATGAACTTGTAGGAACTTTGAGTCACCGCAGTTTAAGCATTTTTTACCATCCCTTTCTTTGATTTGGTTGCTTTTAGCCTTCCATCTAATATCATTTAGCAAGTCGCCGTATTCCATACATCGATATGTTTATTTTGATTATCAAAATGTTAATCCCAATCTATCGATAGCCTTTTGTTGAATTTCCTCCAATTTTCGATAGTCGTTTTGAAATTGATTTAACTCCATCGATAATTCTGCCGCTATTCGCTTTTTCTCTAAATCATTTGGGAAACGATCCTCATGAATTTTTTTCTTTAACTTGTTGTAAAGGGCTTCAGATTTTCCAATGCTTTTAAACAAATCACCTAGATTTGACTCTGGAATAGTTGCGTCTTCTTGTTTGTTTATGACTAAGGTATCTGTTGGTCGGCGACTCTGTTTTAATTTTATATAGAAATACAGAAAAATCACTATTTCAATAATTGAAACAAAGAACCATAGGTTAATTTTCAAATTAGAAATAGTTTCCAAAAGCAATTTGATCGACATATTTAATTATTTAAGGAATGATGGGGCTAGAACCTGGCAAAGAAATAATATGTTTAACGATTTGCCATTTAAGCCCTATATCACCAATGTTATCATGAACTTCTAATGTATCGTATCCATGAGCAACCAATTGCTTAACACGTTTTTCGTCACTAAGAATCATATTTCCAATCCTAAGCAATTCAGATTTAGTTAAAGGTCGCCCAGAAAGTGCTTTTACTCGAAATCCGCCAGCCAAAAATTTTGAAAAATCGTGTCTAAATTCGAATGACCCAATAGTAGTTTTAGCTTCTAGTAATGTGGGAATATCACCATTTATAAAAGCCTCTTTTGCTAATCTATTCCATTCGCGTAAAAAACCATTACGCTCTTTTATGTCGGAAAACCAATTGTATATTCTATCCCAGATAATCATAGTATGTTCTATTAAATTTCTTTAAATTTTTTTTGATCATTATTAATCAGCCTCAAAATCAAAATTATAACAGCCAAAACAATCGAAATACTTGTAATTAGTCCTAAATGTTCAAAGGTGCTTTTAATTTTTTGGTCTAAACTAAGATCATCATTCATGAAATCTCCGACAGTCTTTCCTTCAACTTCAATTGAGTGGTAACTTCCAAAGCCACATTTGTAGGACGCCCATTCAACTGCAGAAGAGTATGTATATGTATTAAAGGGCGAATTAAAACTTTGCTGAGTGCTAGCGTAGTCTGATTTTGGCATTATTTTCATAGAATTACCCGCGCCCAAATGGGGAATAAAAACAATTAATACTGAAATAATTGCTGCTATTACTATCGAAGTAATGATTATTTCTTCCTTTTGTTGCTGAGCGCTCATGACTATTTTGATTCAGGTTTTTCAGGCTCATTTTCAGCGTCTTTTTTTATTTCTTCAAACTTTTTTCCACTTACAGATTTTTTTGCACCGCGGAACAAAGAAACAACACCCCAAATCACTAATCCTTGTAATAAACCAACAAGAATGGCTTCTCCTCCTGATTTGTATTGTGTAAGTAGAATAGTGATTAAATGGTTCATAATAGATTCTTATAAATTATTTTTCAAAATGAAGTACGTCCCGCAGAGGAAGGTCGAGTTTTTTCGAAATGACATATATCTGGTAAATACTTGTGTTAATCTTTCCTAACTCAATACGGCTTATCTGAGTGTAATCAATACCAGATTCATGAGCAAACTTTTCCATTGTAAGTCCTTTGTTCTCACGCGCTTCTCGGATTTTAGTCCCAACATGTTTACAAACTTCTTCTTTAGTTAACTCCATTGTGACAAATATGCGATAAGCATAAAAACCTTACAATGGCAAATTTGCCATATTGATTTAACGGTAAGCGAAATGATGGGTGCTAAAGGGTGGTGTTTTGTGTTCATCATAATTAAAAAAGCCCCTTGGATTTCTCCAAGAGGCTATATTGTTTAGTTTACCCCACCTTAAAATGGTGGTAGGGATACCATTTGCTCCCGATGCAATAGAGTATTTTATGTTTGTTATCTTTTACGATAGCATCGATGTACACTTTGGTTCCTTTGGGAAGTTTCCCGATCTCACGAGTTACCTCTGCGCGGATCGGGGTGTATAATTCAAGGATGATTCCCTTGGGGGTGATTATTAGGAGAACATTGGGATGTAGAAACTCGACTTTCTGTTTCTTCATGCCCTAATTCAAGTACCAGTTAGTGCTTCCACCTTCTAATCCTGCTTGCAACTGGTGAGTAAACTCAAATGCATTAATGCTTCGTTCTAGGAAGCTATCTACATAACTTGACTTGTTGGCACCTGTAAGCAGATTGTACATTCTCCAAAGGTTAATATCCCCATTTTCATTTCGACAGAAGCTGTTATCTTGGAAGTAATCCTTGGCCACAGAGTTTAGCTGTGTGTCTGTGTACAATAAAGGAGGAATGGCTTTCTTGATTTCATTAGGAAGGTAATTGTACATCCGTGCACGGCCAAGCACCTGTGCAAATTGTGCTTCTGTGAGATTGTGTTCTGTTAGCCGCTGCATAGCTCTTAGATGGTGTTCTGGGTTGTAAGAACTAATCATATTCATAATGGCATCCATGAGTTCCCCTTGGCTTTTGACTATCAGATTAACCTGTGCACCATCAGACCAAACGCATAGATTAGAGCATACCTTTACTGAGAACCCAATGAAAATCTTGAAATGCTCTGCTGTTCCTTTCTTGTTATTGAGCTTATCATCCCCGTAGCATTTAACTCCTCCCACTGTTAGACTAAGCGTCTGTCCATCAATGGTTCTTTGAATGCTCGGAATCTCGAAAACAAACATAGCCCTTTCGTAATAGATGGTTTTCTCGTGATCTTCTAATTGGTTAGCTGGCTTATAGCGTGCTTCAGGTGTTCTTCCTTTGATGGGATGAGAAACACGGATGCTGGGGGAAAGAATGTCCTCTGCCTTGAAGCAATGGTTAATCACATCGTAGGTGGTCTGGATGAAATCCCCGTGACTAATCAAGGGTTCATTGTCCTTGCTAAACACGGGTATGATGTGAGATCTCTGTATGTCCTGTAGATTTACTTCTATAGTATTCG
>JAHEHJ010000034.1 GCA_024644655.1 Flavobacterium sp. | reverse complement strand
GCACGCCCATTGCGATGCTTGTTTGGAATGGAGACCAACGCTCGAAAGATTATTCTCACATAGCGGATCAATTCCGTCCTTCGCACGCTGATTATACCTACCAAGAGAAGTATGGCATTCGTGATTACCGCGGAGGCGGCCGTAGCTCGGCGAGAGAAACGGTGGCGCGGGTGGCTGCAGGGGCTTTGGCGAAATTAGTTTTAAAGCAATTAGGCGTAAAAATTACGGCCTACGTTTCTCAGGTAGGAACCTTAAAATTAACTACGCCAGTCGAGGAGCTGGATTTAGCGGTTGCAGAAACAAACGCCGTGCGTTGCCCTGACGCTACATTAGCCGAAAAAATGTTCACCTACATCGACGAAATCCGCAAGCAAGGGGATTCTGTGGGAGGTGTCGTTTCAGCCTACATCACGGGTTGCCCGGTGGGATTAGGCGAACCCGTTTTCGATAAATTGCATGCGGAATTAGGCAAAGCGATGTTAAGCATCAACGCCGTAAAAGGCTTTGAATATGGTTCAGGATTCGATGGAGTGGAATTGCGCGGCTCCCAGCACAACGATATTATTGTCAAAGACGAAGCAGGCAAAGTCAGCACAGTTACGAACCATTCAGGAGGTATTCAAGGAGGGATTTCGAATGGCGAGCCCATCTATTTCCGCGTAGGATTCAAGCCGGTAGCCACGATTATGCAGGATCAGGATAGTTTGAACGAATCTGGCGAAAAAATTGTTGTATCAGGCAAAGGTCGTCACGATCCTTGTGTGGTGCCGCGTGCCGTGCCTATCGTGGAGGCGATGTCAGCGATTGTATTATTAGATTTCTACCTACGTAATCGCTTGACTAAATTATCAGACCTTTTATGATTCCAAACGAGGATGAATATTACATGAGCCTCGCGCTGAAACAAGCGGAGCGGGCTTTAGAAGACGAAGAGATTCCGGTAGGTGCGGTCGTTGTTTGCCAAGGAAAAATCGTGGCAAAGGCCTACAACCAAACGGAAATTTTGACCGATGTTACGGCTCACGCGGAGATGATTGCCATCACCTCTGCCGCCCAAACCATCGGCGCTAAATACTTAAAAGATTGCACGCTCTATGTGACCTTAGAACCTTGCCTGATGTGCGCAGGGGCCATTTATTGGTCGCAATTAGGGCGATTAGTGTACGGTGCTTCAGAAGAGAAGCGCGGTTTTGAAAAATTAGGAACAGGCATTTTACACCCGAAAACAGAGATTGTTGGCGGGGTTTTGGCAAACGAATCAGAACAACTGCTAAAGGAGTTCTTTTCGATGCGACGCTAAATAAAATGGTAAATGGTAAATGATGAATGGTCAATGAAACGCCAGTTTTAGGAAATGTTGATTTCAGTTTTTTAGTGTAAAATTGTTTTTTTGATAAAAAAAACTAATTTTGATTAATGGGGTTTTAAAAATCTTTATAAAAGTCCCAAATTCTATTTTGTGTTATTGAAAAAATCTGTTTCAATAAACCTGTTCTACCCCCTTAATAATTTGTTTTAATTATTCCTACATGGGATGATTTCTCACTGACCTTCTATTTTAGCTAGGCTTAAATAGAGGTACAAAACATATTTTATTATGGAAAACAAAGTACCATCTCATTCATTCCCTATTTTAGAATTTTGTACTAATTATTCTGCCAAAGAAGGGGCAACTTCAAATTTCGATTTTACTTCTCGGGAAGTTCAAATTATTCAATTTTCTAAGGATAATTTTACATGCAAGGAAATTGCCGAACATCTATTTATTTCTGAAAATACGGTGCGTAAACATCGTCGAAATATCATGACTAAATTAGGTGTTTCTGGTAAAAAGGATTTCAGGAAATTTCTTCGAGACTATCCCGCCCTTCTTTTCAAATAATAAGAATTATTATATATTTTGTTGTAATAATTTAATTTTATACTACAAAAATACTACATTAGGTAGTATTTGCTAGCTAAAGGATTGCTAATACCTTTAAACCAAGTTTCGAAACCTTGGTAAATCCCGAAAAACCAATAAGCAGTAGGGGAAAAATCTAATAAGTTAATTATGAAAAAGTTGCTTTCTTTAGTTGTCCTTGGTCTGGCGCCCTTTATTAGTAGTGCTGAATATTGTGAAACCGTTTATTGGACTTCTTCGCACAATGTTGATTATGGTTACAAAGTATGTTCATCAAGTGGAAATGTAAACGCAGTTCAAAGTTACATTGCTATGTTAAAACGTACGTCCTATTAATTTTTAAAAGAGAATGGATTTGACTTTAGATTCATTCTCTTTTTACTAAAACTATTTGAACTATGAAAAAGTACGGTATTATAATTCTTTTCTCTTTAGTGCCATATGTGTTTTTTGCCCAAAAAGGTATTATTGTAACGTATGAAGAAAATCAATTTGGGAATACTAATATTATGAGATTGACTAGTAATGGAGAAAAGAGTGTCTATAAAATGATGGAGAGAAGGGAGCGACAACAAAATTCAGCTCAAGTACAGAAAACAATTCAAAATATGGACAAAAATGCTATTTATTTAGTTAAACTTTTTGAGGAGAATAAGATTTTGTACCCAGCGATTCGTGTTTTTGATCGAAAAAAAGAAATCATTTCTGATTCTTTAAATAGCATCAAATGGAAAATAACGGCCAATATTCCCTCGACAATATACTTAGGAAGAAAAGTGAAAATGGCTAAATGTCGGTTCCGAGAGAGAAACTATGTCGCTTATTATTGTCCCGACATACCTATTTCTGATGGACCCTTTAAATTCAATGGGTTGCCAGGTTTAATATTGAAAATAGAAACAGATGATCACATGTTTTCTTTTTCAGCGACAAAAATTGAGTTTGTCGAGAATCCAGAAATTAAGATATCGCCCAAGTATTTCAGCAATCAAATTCCATTTTGGACCTATGTGAAGTTAGCCAAAAAAGAAATGGCAGAAAATTATAAACAGTTTTTGTCTACTCTACCTCCGGATCAAAGGAACACTAAATTTGATGTGAAAATCGACAGGCTCGAAATGGTCTTTTAAACAAGATTAGTCAAACAAATCTAAGTTTTACAATTATGATATGTCTTAAACAGGTGTTGTCATTTTGCTTTATCCTTTTGTCGAATGTAGTGGTTGCGCAATCTACTATCTCAGTCGAATACAAGGAATGGTGCCCGCTTCCTGAATTTATTTCTGGAGGAACGCCTATTCATAAACTAATTCTTTATCCCACCTATTCTGTTTATTTTAAATCTGAATTTATTAAAAACAATTCGCCCTATTTTGCGGCTTCGGAACCTGTGGATGCATTTAGAAAGGCCAATGATTTATTGATTAAATTTTACCAAGGCAATAAGATTCTGTTTCTTTCACCGAAAATCAATAAGGCCTATTATGTGATATCTGATTCATTGAATTTAATGAAATGGAAAATTCTTAAGTCAAAACCAGTACGGTATTTGGGTTTAGATTGCTATGAAGCTAAAGCGCATTTTAGAGGAAGAAATTATACCGCCCATTTTGCTCCTAAAATTAAGAAATCGGATGGGCCATTTAAATTTTCAGGACTACCTGGTTTGATTATTAAAGTTGCTTCTGATGATAATTATACGATTTGGCAAGCAATCAAAATAAATTACAATGAAAAAGCCAATGTAGCGTTAACTGAAAAATTCAAGGAAAAACCTATCCCGTTCCACACCTATGCCAGTTGGCAAAAACAGGAAGACAAAAGGGCGATTAAAGAATTGATAAAGAGATATCCCACTGCTCCAGGTGAAATACATATTCATGAATTTCCGCACTTAGAAAAAAACCTTCAGCTTTAAGTTATATCTAAAGCTACTATCCACAAACAGGGATCTGTTATCCATTTACATAGTAAGGTATTTAGGGGGATTTTATAAATCGTTTAAACAATGACAAAAATTAAAATCATTTGCATAATTGAAAATTCAATTAGTCACCTAAATCCGGTTTTTAATTTATTTCATGCGCTTCTAAAAAGAGGGAATGATCTTGACCCTTATTTCATTTCTCATATTTCTTTTCAATCCAGAATCGAAGAAAATGGTTTTCATTTTATTGAGTGTAAATCATTGAATTTCGGTTTAGAAAATCACGAGATTTTTTGCCAAAACTATTTACAAAAACTTCATTTCTGTTTGAATGAAAATAATTTTGAAAACAGGAGAATTGATCTTTTGGAACACGTTGAAAAAATAAGGCCTGATTATGTTTTTGTTGATTCGATGCTTTGGGGAGACCAAGTAGTTTTAGAAAAAATCAAATCTGCAAAACTTGATTTTAAGATTAAAGGTATCCAGACCCTATTTAACGCGGATTTTTCTACAAAAAACTTACCACTTCATTCCAGGTTTGTTCCCACTTCTTTTGACCTCGTAGGAAGGATGACGATTACCTTAGTTTGGTTCAGGTATTGGATCATCAAATTTGTTAGAAATACAGTGTATCAATTTAAGTTTTTGGGTTATTCCGAATTTCGAAAAATTAATACCCAATTAAAAGAAATAAATAAAACCCGAAAACTTAAGCTGAAAATTAATAAATGGAACTCTTTTAGTCCTCGATTATCAACCATAGAAACCTTACTGTTACTTCCTAAATCTGTTGAGTTTTCAAGTCAAGGTAGTAGTTTGATTAAGCATTTAGGCTATTTCGAAAATCCGGTCGTTTATTCAGAGGAAGCAACCATCTTGCTGAATAATTCTTCACAGTATGAAAAAGTAATTTTACTAAGTCAAGGTACATTACAAAGGGAATTAAATTCTGATTTGCATTCCTTTTATCTAAAGTTTTTAGCATTGGTAAAATTGTATCCCACGTATTATTTCATAGGCTCTTTTGATCAAACGTTTTTAGAATCGACTGATTTAAGTGCATATGCAAATTTATACGCTACTCATTTTTTGCCACAAAGGAGTTTACTGCCTCAGGTAGATCTGTTTATTTCTCATGGTGGTGCGAATTCCATTTTAGAAAGTATTTTAGCTGAATGTCCAATTTTAATCACTCTCAATCATTCTATTTTTGATCAAAATGGGAATGCCGCACGAATTAAATTTCACGGATGTGGAGAATTTGTAGATTTCAATCAGCCCTTGAATGAGTGGTCAAACAAGATGGACCAGTTAATTCAACAAAGCAATTCTTATAAAATTAGAATTCAACAATTGAAGAAAAAGATACAGGAAGAAGTTTATGATTTAGAGAATTTACTATTTGCCTAGTTTAAAAATTTTGACCTGTGTAATGTGTATTTCGAATAGTAGAAAAAACCTTGGAGATTGACTAAGCAACTAATTACTTCTTTATCGTTTTGTTTGGTATTTCTTTGTTCTTGGCAGGGAAAGGCTCAAAATTCTACGTATCGATTTCAACTTTTAGATGGTGCTACAGGAAAGCCTATTTATAAGGGGATAATTACCTATGAAGATACGCTCGGGAATTTTGTTAAATTCACTAAAATCGATTCTAGTATTTCAAAAGATGAGGTTCCCAACAAGGTGCTCAAGCTGTCCATTAATTCGATAGATTATCATACGTATTCAGATGTAATTCATTTTCCTGTGCGCGAGACCCAGTATTTTTTCATGAAAAAAGATACGGCCTATCAGCTTACAGAAGTGATTGTTCGGCCTAAAAATTATAATTATTTACCTGATACCGTATCTATTAAGGTGAAAGATTTACGACTCTCAACGGATAAAAAAATAGAAGATTTATTGAGGCGATTTCCAGGAGTCAAAGTGGATGAAAGTGGAAGGATGACCTATCGAAATAAGCCGGTTGAAACAGTGCTTTTGGATGGGGATAACCTCATGGAATCCAATTACACAATGGCAACCAAAAATATTAATGTAGATGAAATTGAGGAAATAGAAGCGTATGATCATTTTTCCGAAAATTCCATTGTGGCAGGTTTAGGGTCATCGCAATCTGTTGCCCTTAATCTTAAGTTTGCCAAGAATTTTTCCTACACCCAATTTGGAGAAGCTATTATGGCTGTAGTAGAAGATCAACTGAATGGATATGCTATTAAATCTAACTCAATAATCAATACAAAATATGTAAAAACATTCGCATTGCTTACCAGCAATAACCTAGGGGAAAATCAATCAACAATTAGTTATGGTGATTATCGAGATATGAGTCCTGTTTATGAAAATCTTCCTCGTTTTCCTATTAATTACGGAGGAAGCTTTCCTAATGAAGGTAAGCTAAAATTGAATAGGAATAAGCAATTGAATGTGAATGTAAATAATATATTTAAAATCCATAGAAAACTTACCCTCAAGTTATTTTCTACCTATTTGAATGATGAATTCTCTAATCAAAATGCTAATTATACTGAAATCAAACTGCCAGGATATAGTTTTACTACATCGGACGTGTATGATTTTCACACCATACCTAAAAAATGGGGACAATCAGTTAATTTAAAATATCAACCTAACGGGTATGTGATAATGGAAGGAAAGTATTATTTGAATAGAGGAGAAATTCAATATGTTACTAATCAAACAATTAATTCCGAATTAGGATTTGAGTCCAATCAAAAAAGTCGAATCAAGGATTATTATGTAGAAACATTGAGCACGATAAAGAGTGGAGAAAATTCAGCCTTTCAAGTGTTGATTCAAAATTTGGCGAGTCAAAATGAGGTCGATTTGCGAATGATTTACCAAAATCCACTCAACCTTAAAATCAATCAGAATTTAATTCATCAATATCAAGAGAATAAAAGTACTGGAAAGTGGATAAAAGTATGGATTCCAAGAATTCTAATTGCTGAAACTTCCTATGAAAATTTTAAGCTCACACAAAGCTTACTAAGAGTTCAAAAGGAGGCCTCTAGATTTGAAGAGGAACGGTCTACGGTCCGCCAGGAGTTTAAGGGGAATTTGGATGGTTGGGTTTATCGAATGAGAGTAGAAAATGCGCGCATTAAAGTTTATAACAATGACTTAAGTGGTTCTTTTCAGCGATTCAATTTTGATGCATCCATTAATTCGAAGTTGTTTAAACAGAACTTTAGTATTGATTATTCGCGCGGAATAAACCCTACTTATCGGAATTATTATTTAAAAGATACCTTGTATTTAGACAGTAGAAATCAACGGATTGACTCTATCCAAATTGGATTTCCGGTAGTGGAAAAATGGAATTTCAATTTGTCAAATTATTTTTTATCCAAGGTTCATTACGAATTATCTTATTCTGTAAATCATTCAGAAGGCGATTTTTTTAACAATAATTTGCTCTCTAATTTGTTTAGTCTGCAGAAAAACCAATGGTTGCCAATACAGTCGTCGCAACAATTACTTCAAGCTGAACTAGCATTTTACTCGAAAGAGTTAGGTATTACTTTCAAAACGAAAGGAGCCTATTCCAGTTATAAGTTTGCGAACTTAATTAATGATCAAGCCATCCGAAATAATCTCTCAACTAATCAGTCTTTAACCTTCAGTTTAAAATCTGGCTACATAAAACCAATTAATTTTTTTCAAGCTTTTACGATTGAGCAAAGTAATTTTCAAAATCAATTTACCGATTTCAAAAACACCTTGTATAAAAATGAAATGCAATTGTATTTTGTAAAAAATAGAGTCAATAGTTTTATACAATTAAACTCTTATCAATTCTATTCAGGCGGGCCATTTTTGCATTTTTTAGGAATGGGTATTGATTTGAAATCGAAAAACAGCCAATTGACTTATTCAATTAATTTGCACAATTTATTAGATGTACGAGAACGTAATTTTTATGTGATTAACGATTATTCAAGGTCAGAATTTAAAAACAATTTAGTCGGTAGAATTATTTCTTTGGGTATTCTCTTTTCATTATAACCGAGTTGAGTTGGATTTTCCAGAGCATAAATAAGTTAATTTTAGTGGTTTATAGGATACGAAATTGTGGAACTATCTCACGAATATTTCAGTTTTATACCTAACTTCGAAATTCAATTTAAAACCAATTTTAATCAGTTAATTGATAATGTGATAGAAGGCAGTTTGTTTCCCTATTTTATCATTTAACATCCACCATTCACCACTTACCATTCACCATTTAAAAACTATACATATGTCATTTACATTAGCCCCCTTGCCTTACGCGAATAATGCGTTAGAGCCGCATTTCGATGCATTAACGATGGAAATCCACCACGACCGTCACCACAACGCGTACGTGACGAACTTGAACGCAGCGGTAGCTGGCACGGAGTTAGAAGGAAAGTCTTTGGAAGAATTATTTACTTCTATCTCCCAATTATCTCCTGCAGTACGTAACAACGGTGGAGGTCACTTTAACCACGATTTATTCTGGAATATCCTATCGCCAAACGGCGGTGGTGCTCCAGTAGGCACTTTGGCGAAAGCGATCGATGCGAAATTCGGTTCTTTTGACGCCTTCAAAGAGGAGTTCAAAAAAGCGGGTCTAACGCGTTTCGGTTCAGGCTGGGCGTGGTTAGTAGCGCAAAAAGATGGCTCAGTAGCGGTATCAAGCACGCCTAATCAAGACAATCCGTTAATGGATGTGGCAGACGTAAAAGGCTTCCCAGTGATCGGATTAGATGTTTGGGAGCACGCTTATTACTTAAAATTCCAAAACAAACGTCCAGATTACATCGACGCATTTTGGAGTGTGATTGATTGGAACAAAGCGGAAGCGCGTTACCAAGCAGCTCAGAAATAATACGGAATGGACGGGAGGATGAAA
>JAHEHJ010000030.1 GCA_024644655.1 Flavobacterium sp. | reverse complement strand
ATCATGCCCGTATCAGAAATCAAAATAACATCATTGGCTAATTTCTCTTGATTGCGTTCAACAAACCATCCCAAACTTTTAGATCCCACTTCTTCTTCTCCTTCAATCATGAATTTGACATTACAAGGTAAACAGTTTTGAGAAATCATGTATTCAAAAGCCTTCACATGCATATACATTTGTCCTTTGTCATCACAAGCACCTCTTGCAAAAATAGCACCCTCTGGATGGATATCAGTAGTTTTAATTACCGGCTCAAAAGGAGGGGAGGTCCATAATTCAATAGGGTCAGGTGGTTGCACATCATAATGTCCATAAACCAAAACAGTAGGTAAGTTTTTATCGATGATGTGTTCTCCATATACAATTGGATAGCCTGGAGTTTCACATATTTCAACTAAATGACAACCTGCTTTTTCCAAACTTGATTTAACAGCATTTGCCGTGTCAATAACATCTTGAGAATAGGCACTGTCCGCACTTACAGACGGGATTTTTAATAAATCGATGAGCTCATTAATAAAACGTTCTTTATTTTGTTGAACGTAGTTTTTTATAGTATTCATGTGTTTTTGTAAAATTGATAAAGTCAAATATACAAATTGTAATGACATTTTAAATAAATCTATTTTTTGTATTTTAAAGTTCTATTCTTTTTTGCTTGAATTTAGAAAATCTGTTTTGGTATTTAAAAAATAAACCTATATTTGCACTCACAATTTTGCGGGTATGGCGAAATTGGTAGACGTGCCAGACTTAGGATCTGGTGCCGCAAGGCGTGTAGGTTCGAGTCCTATTACCCGCACTTAAGCTCTAACGAAAGTTAGGGCTTTTTTTATGCTTTACTTTAATTTAATACTCCTTTTAATAGCTGATTTTAGTTAATAAACTTGTTCATATGTTCAAATATTAGCCATTTTAATCTTGTTAAAAAATGCGGTACTTTGAATAATGTATTAAGGACAAACTAATAGTATATATATTACTACTCCCAAACATTTTAAAATGAAAAAGAAAGCGCTTATGGTTACAGTAATAATGACTCTACTTGGTTTTTTGCTACTTGGTGTTTCAGTTGTGTTTTTATATCAAGGAAACATCAATGCAAATTCTAGAGCTTCAAAAACCAAAAAAGAATTAGACCTTGCTAAAAAGAATATTGAATTATTGAATTTAGAAGTAATCAAGAAGATTTCAGTCTTAGATTCGCAATTAAATAAAGAAGGTCAATTGGGGGCTTCTAAATTTTTAGATCATAATTTCCCAGTTGTTGAAATAACAGACACTGATTTAGGTAAAAGTGATGAAGATCAATCTGTAGATACAAAAGGAAAGAAAGTTCATAAATTGATGTATTCGCACCAACTCCGGTTTTATGTATTTAATGTTGGAAAAAGCTCTCTTCAAGATGTAATGTTCTCCATAAAAGACGTCTATACAGATCCCAAAGACATTAAAAAGAAAAGTAAAGTAGTTGGGAATTCAGACGATAAAGACATTAATAACTCTGAAATAGGGACATATGAAAACTTTGAGCTTAATACAATTCCATTAAAAACAAGAAGATTAGTGTACTCAAGCACTTTGCCTAATAGTTTTGGAGTGGGAGATTATGAATTTCATGTAATAGTGGAATGGGATCAAGGATTTTATCAAATGCATGTAACAATTGAAGAAATAGATGGAAAGCTAAAATACAATTATGAATATTTTGATGTAAATGGGAAGCCACTTGATATGAAAATATTTAATAATAACTAATAAAAAAAGCCTCTCATTCGAGAGGCTTTTTTTATTAGTTCGGATTAGCAATCCAATGATTGATTTTGTTTTCCAATAATTCTAAAGGCAATACACCGGATTCAAGTACTTTTTGATGAAAGACTTTGATATCAAATTTAGAACCAAGTTTTTCTTGAGCTTTTTGACGCAATTCCAATATTTTTAACTGCCCTATTTTATACGATAAAGCTTGACCAGGTATTGCCATATAACGTTCTATTTCAGCTGTTATACTAGCTTCAGTTTCAGCTTCATTATCAAGTGAATATTGTATGGCTTGCTCGCGAGTCCATCCTTGGCTGTGAATTCCGGTGTCTACAACTAAACGAATAGCGCGGTGCATTTCATCATTTAACATTCCTAAGTATTGGTAAGGGTCTTTGTATAATCCTAACTCTTTCCCTAAACTTTCACAATATAGGGCCCATCCTTCGCCATAGGCTCCAAACCAATTAAATTTTCTAAAATCGGGTAATGATTTGTTTTCTTGTTGTAGTGAAATTTGAAAATGATGGCCCGGTATAGCTTCATGTAAAAACAAATCTTCATCTTCTAAAACATTGTAGTTTTTTACATCAGGAATAGGCACATAGAAGGTGCCAGGTCTTGTGCCATCAGCTGAACCTTGGTTGTATTCGGCACTCGCTGTTTTTTCTCTAAACGCTTCTGTTCTTTTTATTTGAAACGGTGTTTTTGGTTGTAATGAAAACAATTTGTCAACATTCGGTTGAATGGTTTTATAAATACGATTGAAATTGTCTATTACTTGTTGAGGATCGGTAAAAGGGCGCAATTCTTTTTTAGTACGAACATCATTTAAGAATTCTTTCAAAGTTCCTTTAAAGCCAACTTCATTTTTTACTTTTTCCATTTCAGCATTCAAAAGCGCTACTTCTTTAAGCCCTAATTCGTGAATTTCTTTTGGACTTTTTTCAGTAGTGGTCCATTGTTTTACATAGGCTTTGTATAAATCATTTCCGCCTTTATTAGTTCCAATTCCACTAGTTGAACGCGACACTGGTAAATATTCGTTTTTCAAAAAGGCGGTCATTTTTTTAAATTGTGGAATCAATTTGGTGTTAATTGTTTCAACATAGTTTTGAGCAATTTCATTCTTTTTTGAGTCTGAGAACTCAGTTGGGAATTTTTTACAACTTGAATAAAATAAATTATCTTCTGCATTAGGGGTAATCATTTCCTCAAATTGTGGAATTACTTTTAGAGTTAAAGCCTTTGGAATAACTACATTTTGAGCCATACCTTTTCTCATATATACCATAGCAGAGTCCATCCAAACAGCATATAATTCCATTCTTTTAATGAATTTTTTATAATCGTTTTCAGTTTTAAAAGGTTGAGCACTTTCAGCACTTGCAAATTGTCCCATAGTTATATGAGTTCCATCAAATTGTTGGATAGGAGTTAAATTCCCATTTTGTTTTAATAAATCTAACCCAACAGTAGCTTCCCATTTGATGATTTCATAACTGTTTTTTTCTTCATCCGAAAGTAAAGTAGTGTCAACCGTACTTAATTCTTTTAGGTATTTATCAAAAAAAGTACGTTTCTTATTTCGATACGAATCGGTCATCTCAAATACCAATTGGTCATCGTATTTGTTTTGACCACTTTGAGTTGCATCCAATGGGTTTAATGCATTTTTTTCATCAAAATAGGATTCAGTTAAAGCTTTGAAGTCTGTGGTTTCTTTCCCCGATTTACAAGTGATAAGCAATAATGACAGGCATGATATCAGTGCAAAAAAGTAAATATTTTTCATGTTTTTAAGATTTATAAAGTAAAACTAAAGGTTTGTTAGGAATCGATTTGTTAATGTTTTGATAAATTATCCATGATATACCCTTGAAGCTATAATGGATCCTTCTTTTATTTCCAATACTTCAGCAACCAACATGTTTTCTTCACCATCAACTGTGCGGATGTATTCCATAAAGACACGGTCAGAGTTTGAGGTCAAAGAGGTGACTTTGTAATGTAATGTCGGCAATCGATCAAATGCATCTTTCCACCAAGATCTTAGGGCTTCTTTTCCGATTACCAAACCCTTAGTTTCTGGATGGCGAATTTTTAATTTTGGACTAAAATGTTCTGCATCCTCATCATATAAAGAAAGTAATTTGTCTAAATTATGTGCATTAAAGGCCTCAAACCATAGATGCGCAATTGATAAATTTTTTGTTGTAGCCATAATATTCTAATTAAAAAATCCCACGCTAATGGGATTTTAATAGTGTAAAAATAAAGGATTTATATGTTTTTCATATTGATTATTTCTTGTTCTGTTAAAAAACGCCAATTACCTCTAGGTAAATTTTTCTTGGTTAACCCCGCAAATGAAACACGATCTATTTTTAACACATCGTATTTATAGTGCTCAAAAATGGCGCGCACAACTTTAACATTTGGTGTTCTAAGTTTTAATCCTATTTCGGTTTTGGGCTCGTTTTCAATGTATGAGATTTCATCAACATATAATTTGTGTCCGTCCAATGTTACGCCACCTGCTATTTTTTCTAAATCTTCAAATTTCAAGTTTTTATCTAAAGTAACTTGATATATTTTGGGTGATTTTTGATTCGGTAAACTGAATTTACGAATCATATCTGTATCATTTGTAAAAACTAATAAACCTGTAGTGTTTTTATCCATTCTCCCAATAGGTTGTATTTTTGAATTCGTAGCAGTACGAACCAATTCCAATACATTTCTATGGTCTGCATCATCTTCATTTGAAGTAGTGAAGTTTTTGGGCTTATTCAAAACAATGTATTCTTTGCGTTCAGGTATTAATACTGCACCATCAAAATTAACTACATCGCCGGGTTTAACTTTATATCCCATTTCAGTAATTACCACATTATTTACTTTTACATTTCCCGATTGGATATAAATATCAGCATCACGACGGGAACAAGCTCCCGAGTTTGAAATGTATTTGTTTAATCGAATATCATCTGATTTTAGTGGCTTTGCTACATTATTTTGTACTGCTTTTGCTGGCTTTTGAGTTCTTTTTGATGTTGATTCCTCAGTAGTAGGTTTTGCTTTTTTAGGCCCTTGAGCTCTCTTTGCCATAGCAGGTTTTGGCTTGTTAGAGCTAGGTCTTGAACTGTTAGGTCTTGAACCTCCGCGTTTATTTGTGCCGTCCTTCTTATTCATAAATTCTGTAATTTGTGCAAAGATACGTATTTAAGCTGCTTTTTAAGTCTCATTTTCTTCAGATACGATTTTCTTTTCGTATTTAAATAGCTAGGAGTGGAAATGAAAGTATAATTAAAGAATAAAACTTATAGTTTTAATAACTTCTTTCCGTGTAGTATTATTTCTGGATTTATTAGTACAATGCAAAAGACACCTGAAACGACTAAGAATTTTAAAATATTATGAAGGAGCAAGTAGTCGGCTTTTGAATTGGATTTCCAAAGTTTTTGTAAAAAGAAAATTAAAACAATCATACTCACATAAAAATAGAGATCCATATAGCCTACTTCAAAAATTTCAACTAAAAAATAAATAGGTATTATGGTTGAAACAGTTAAGAAGGTAATTATCTTTTTGGAAAATGATTCACCATACAAAACAGGAATGGTATGATAATCATTGGCAACATCTCCTTTTATGTTTTCCAAATCTTTAATCATTTCTCTGATTAGTATCAGGAGCGATAAAAATGTAGCATGAGCAAAAATTTGAGGATATACATTTTTATAATATAATAATATGGCAAAAAAGGGAAGTACAGCTAAGAATGCCGCAGTTAAATTACCTATAATTACTTTCTTCTTAAGCTTATGGGAATAAAACCAAATTAAAAAAATATAAGTAGAAAAAAAGAGTACAGCTCTAAAGGAGACCAAACAGGCCAATAGAGCTACTATGAAATTGATTGTAAAATAGACATTTAATTTAGTCTTTTGACTTACTAATCTGTCCAATTGCGATTTGTTTGGGCGATTAATTAAGTCTTTTTTGCTGTCGTAAAAACTATTAATGATGTAGCCTGAGGCAATTGTAAAACTAGTTACTAGTACAATGATGAATAAATTAAAATCAAATATTACCAACAAAGCTCTTTTGTGGGTTGGTGCAAAAATAAAAATAGCAGAAAGGTATTGAGCTAAAACAATTACGGGAATATTATACCCACGCACTACAGAAAACAAACTGATAATTTTCATTACAAGAAGTTTGTTTTTGCGGCTCAACATAGTTGTTACAGGCAATTAGAATTGATATACTACTTCTAGTTTGTAATCTTTTAAAGAAACTTTAGCTTTTTCTAAATCTTGAGTGAAACCTAAAATATACCCGCCGCCACCTGAGCCACATAATTTCAAATAGTAATCATTAGTGTCTATGCCTCGTTGCCAAACTCCATGAAATTGTTCCGGAATCATAGGCTTGAAATTATTTAAAACTACTTTTGAAAGTTGTTTGGTGTTTTCAAAGAGTGATTTCATGTCGCCTCCTAAGAAATTTTCCACACAAGCATCAGTATATTTTACAAATTGATTTTTAAGCATTTTGCGGAAGCCTTCTTCTTTTAGGTTTTCCATAAAAATATTTACCATAGGGGCAGTTTCACCCACTATTCCAGAATCTAAAAGAAACACAGCTCCTTTACCATTGGCACTTTGAGATGGTATTCCCGTAGCTTCAATGTGATCTTTAGAGTTTATTAATATAGGAATGCTTAAATAACTATTTAATGGATCAAGACCAGAACTCTTTCCATGGAAAAAAGATTCCATCTGGGAAAAAATTGTTTTTAATTGAAGCAACTTTTCACGAGTCAAATTTTCCAATACCGTGATTTTAGTTATGGCGTATTTGTCATAAATAGCGGCCACTAAAGCACCACTACTACCAACGCCATACCCTTGAGGTATACTAGAATCAAAATACATTCCTCTAGCTACATCAGATTTTAAAAGTTCTAAATTAAAAGTAACTAAATCAGGTTGATCCTTTTGTAGTTGTTCTAGATAGGTAACATATGTTCTTAAACTAGAGTTCGATTTTAGCGCTACTGCAGAAGGGTTTTCATCTACTTTTAAAGCCCCATTGTAAAAATTGTAGGGGATTGATAAACCTTTAGAGTCTTTAATAATTCCATATTCTCCGAAGAGTAATATTTTTGAGTAAAAAAGTGGTCCTTTCATATATTTAATGGCTAGATATCAATTGACTACCAATTCCGAGTTGATCACAAATATACTGACCATTTTGACAATAGCCAACTAATTCGGAAGTAATAAATGCCATACAAGCTTCGCTAACGTTTTCGGGGAATAAAATATGGACATTAGCACCTGCATCTAATGTAAAACATATAGGAATATTCGTCTCGTTTCTGAATTTCCAAATTTTTTGAATGATTTCTAATGTGTTGGGCTTCATTAAAATGAAATAGGGTAAAGATGTCATCATCATGGCGTGAAGTGTTAAGGCTTCGCTTTCGACAATTTTAATAAATTCATCTAAATTCCCTGTTTGTAAAGCGTGTAATAGTAGCTCTAGATTATGATGGGCTTGTTCAAACCGTTGTTCAGCAAAGGGATGATTGTGCATTAAATCATGCCCCACTGTACTAGATACTTGCTTTTCTCCTTTGTCAACTAAAAGTATAACATCTTGATAATTTTTGAATTTGTCATGCAACAAAAATGGAAATGAAACGCCATATAAATCAGAACTATCAGCTATTTTAGCATGACTTCCCCATGCCACAACATTTCCTCTAATGCTTCTGCAGGCACTTCCTGATCCTAGTCGCGCTAAAAATGAAGCTTTTTGGTAAAAATAATCTTCTGAAATCTTAGGGTTTAAAGCTTTTTCTAGACTCATGATGTTCATTGCCAATGCAGCCATTCCAGAGGCTGAAGAAGCTATTCCTGAACTATGTGGAAATGTATTTTGAGTATCAATGGTAATGTGGTACTGTTTTAAATAGGGACAATATACCTCAATACGTTCTAAGAATTTTTGAATTTTAGGTTTAAATTCATCTTTTGTTTTTCCTTCAAAAAGCAATTCAAAAGAGTAATCTGTTAGCGAGTTGTAATTATCTGGGTGAATTGTTCGGGCCGTAAAATCTACTTTGGTAATGGTTTTACATTGATTCAACGTAAAACTTAGGGAAGGATTGGCTGGAATTTGATGTTCTTTTTTCCCCCAATATTTAACCAAAGCAATATTGCTTGGTGCACTCCATTGAAAATTGCCACCCACAACTGGCTCTAAACTTTCCTTAAACACAAAATCTTTTTCGAACAGCATAGTTATGAAATTTGGACAAAGATACTTTTTTTATAAAAAGATAGGAGTGCTGTTTAGTATATTTGATGATTCAAAAATGACATTAATATGCAAAAGATTATTCGTATAGGAACTGTAATTGGAACTTGTTTAGCTGTTGGCTACGTGTCTAGTATAGTTACCCGAGAAAACATCCCAATTTGGTATGAGCCCTTGAAAAAGCCTTTTTTCAATCCGCCTAATATCATTTTTGCACCTGTGTGGACTCTATTGTATATTTTAATGGGGTATGCTGGGGGTCGTGTTTGGAATCTTTTGGAAACCCAAACTAAAGCTGTTAAAAGTGCATTCATATATTTTTTAATTCAATTGATATTGAATGCTTTTTGGTCTTTATTGTTTTTTGGATTGCATAATCCTATGTTAGCCTTTTTTGAAATGCTATTGTTATGGGCTATGATATATGAAACCTACACTCAATTCAAAAAGATAGATGCCATAGCTGGTTATTTGTTTGTCCCCTACTTAGTATGGGTTGGCTATGCTACACTACTCACGGCAAGTATTTGGTATTTAAATTAATAAAAAAGCCCCCGAATTATCGGGGGCTTTTTTATTGAATATTTGTTATAAAGTTTTATTCTATAATTAACTTTTTAATCATTTTGTTTTGACTTTCAGAAGTGATTTCTACTAAGTAAACTCCTTTAGCATAAT
>JAHEHJ010000029.1:26073-39645 GCA_024644655.1 Flavobacterium sp. | reverse complement strand
AGGTGTATAGGTGTTTGAATAGTGCTTTTGGCTTGATAAAAAGGCAAATTTGTTTGGTATTAAATGTAAGGTGCGGTTACAGATTGATATATATAGGTCAATAAAGAAACAACTAGATTTGGATTGTATAATTTTAGCAGTTTACTTGTAAAAGGTTGAAATATAGACCATATAAAAGTAGCGATATAGCATAAAAAAAAGGTTTTAGAAGTGCTCTAAAACCTTTTTTTATTTTGTAGCGAGAGGGAGATTTGAACTCCCGACCTCAGGGTTATGAATCCTGCGCTCTAACCAACTGAGCTACCTCGCCAAGACTACGGCATTCCTTGAATGCGGGTGCAAATATAAAATTTATATTAATGGTTGCAAACTTAATGCACTTATTTTTTTTATTTTTAAAAAACGTTTTTTTATTGCCGTTATATTCTATATATTCGACAAAATTTATTCTTAGTTATGGATAGTAAGATTCGTTATGAGCTTGAGTTCCCTTTAAATTCATCTCCACAGTTGCTTTATCAATACATCTCAACGCCATCAGGGCTGCAAGAGTGGTTTGCTGATAACGTGAACTCTAGAGGGGAGTTTTTTACTTTTATGTGGGATGATACAGAAGAAAATGCACGATTAGCATCCAAAAAATCAGGCGAAAAAGTGAAGTTTAAATGGGTAGATGACGATAGAAAGGATACCGAGTATTATTTTGAATTGCGCATTTTAGAAGATGAAATCACAAAAGATGTATCATTAATGGTGGTCGATTTTGCTATAGTGGATGAGGTTGAAGAAGCTAAATTATTATGGGAGAATCAAATTTCAGATTTAAAACACGTAATAGGTTCCATTTAAATATTGATTAATACAGTATATTTGTCCCGCTTAAAACGGGACTTTTTTTATGGTAAATTTTAACGGTACACTTCAGGATACAACAATGTTATTGTCAACAACAAACCGATCTTTTTTATATGGTGATGGTGTTTTTGAAACCGTAAAAGTGGTTGATGGGAAAGTGCTTTTTGTAGAAGACCATTATTTTAGACTGATGTCTTCCTTGAGAATAGTACGGATGAAAATCCCTATGATATTTACCTTAGAGTATTTCGAGGCCCAGCTACTTAGTTTGGTCCAGGCCCTAAAAATTGAGGATTCGGCCCGAGTACGATTTACAGTTTTTCGAAATGAAGGCGGGTATTATACGCCAACGGATTCTACAGTGTCATTTGTAATACAGGCTAGTGCATTACCAAACAAAGAGTATACTTGTGTTTCGACTAAGTATGAGGTGGATTTGTATAAGGATTTTTTGGTTACTAAGCATTTGCTTTCAACCCTAAAAACCAACTCTAAAATGATTCAAATTACCGCCAGTATTTTTGCCCAAGAAAATCAATTGGATTCGTGTTTGTTGATTAACGATTCTAAAAATGTGGTTGAAGCGACCAATGGGAATTTGTTCATGTTGATGGGAAATTCTTTAATTACACCTCCTGTTTCTGAAGGGTGTTTGAATGGAATCATGCGAAAGCAGATTATGAATTTGGCTAAAAAGATTGAAGGTATTGAAATGGTTGAATTGCCAATTTCTCCTTTTGATTTGCAAAAGGCAGATGGCTTATTTGTAACCAATGTAATTCAAGGGGTGTTGCCTATTTCGAAATACCGTAAAAAAGAATATGAAAGTACTATTTGCAACCAATTGGTAAGCTTGCTTAATGCCTCAATTTAATAAAGGGTTCTCTGGAGCATTAGACCAAATCAAATAATCACCCCCTAATTCGGCTATCTTTTCTTTCCAAAAATCTTCGGAAGCTTTGCCTAAAATGTTTTCGTTGTGGTGGTTTATAGAAAGAATCCAAGAATTGGACTCCATTTCACTTTCTAATTGTTCGGCATCCCAACCCGAATATCCTAAAAAGAAACGAATGTTTTTCTTTTTAAGAATGCCAGTATTGATTAATTCTTTGGTCAGTTCAAAATCACCACCCCAGTAAATGCCATTTGATATTTCAATGCTGTTAGGGATTAATTGGGGTACGTTGTGTATAAAGTATAAATTATCTTGTTCTACTGGGCCCCCATTATAGATTTTAAACTTTGAATTTATTTCAGGAAGTAAGTCTCGTAGGGTATACTTAAGGGGTTTGTTTAAAATAAATCCGATTGAACCTTCTTTGGTATGATCAGCCAATAAAATTACAGAACGATTAAATGATAAATCGCCTAAAATAGACGGTTCAGCAATTAATAATTGTCCTTTTTGTAGTTTTTCGGATATCATTTGCGGTTATTTATTTACTAAAACTAAGAAAAAAGTTATTACAAAACTAATTTTTTAGCGCTAAAGACAAAAAAAAACCACATCGGTTGATGTGGTTTTTATATATCAGATGAACTAATTATTAGTTTACTGCTCCTTCTAATTCAGCACCAGCTTTGAATTTTACTACGTTTTTAGCAGCGATTTTGATAGTTTTTCCTGTTTGAGGATTTCTTCCATCTCTAGCAGCTCTTTTAGAAACTGACCAAGATCCGAAACCTACTAAAGAAACTCTTCCACCTTTTTTCAAAGTTCCACCTACGTTTCCTAAAAATGATTCTAAAGCTAATTTAGCTGCTGCTTTTGTGATACCTGCGTCAGCTGCAATTGCATCGATTAATTCTGATTTGTTCATAATGTAAATTATTAATTGTTGGTTAAACATATTTTTAATGAAAACAAATTTAATAGGAATTCCTTACCACACAAGAGATTTGGCGTTTTTTTCAAATATTTGTTGATAACTTAAATTATTTGTTGATAAACAGCGGTTATTTGTTGCATTTTTACCTACGAAAAGTGCCTTGAGACCTTATTCTGCTTGTGCTTTGTCGGTAAAAGTCACTCCATTTAAAAGCTCAAATGCTTGCATTTTTTTCTTTCCAGGGAGTTGTAGACTTTGAATTACCACAAAGCCCTCTTTTACGGCTATTTTTATTTCCTTTTTTGTAGTGCAAATTTGTCCTATAGGAAGTTCATGTTTCTCAGAACTAATTTTGGCTTCATATATTTTTACATTCCATTCTTCTCCTTGGTCTTTGAAATAACACCATGCTGCTGGATAGGGCGATAAACCACGGATTAAATTATGAATATCTTCAGCTGATTTATTCCAATCTATTTTGCAGTTCTCTTTATTGAGCTTATAGGCTGTTTTACTATTAGGGTTGTCTTGTTGTATAGTAGTTGTTACTTTACCAGATTCAATTAAAGATAAGGTCTCTACTATAGCTCCACATCCCAATTCCATGAGGCGGTCGTGAAGACAGCCTGCATTTTCTTCTGGAGTAATTGCAATTTCTTTACTGAGTATCATAGCCCCAGTGTCAATTTTATCGTCTATAAAAAAGGTAGTAACTCCCGTTGTAGTTTCTCCATTAATCAAAGCCCAGTTGATGGGAGCGGCTCCTCTATAATTCGGTAATAAAGAAGCGTGTAAATTAAAGGTTCCCAATTTAGGCATACGCCAAACCACTTCGGGTAACATTCTAAAAGCGACTACTACTTGAAGATTGGCTTGCAATCCTTGTAATTCTGTAAGGAAAGTTTCGTCTTTAAGGTTCGTGGGTTGTAAAAGATGTAAGCCTTGTTCTAGGGCATATTCTTTAACCGCTGAATATTTTAGTTTTTGACCACGCCCTGCTGGTTTATCAGCTGCCGTAATAACACCTACTACATCGTAGTTGTTTTTTACTATGGTGTCTAAAATGCCTACAGCAAATTCGGGTGTTCCCATGAATACTATGCGTAACTTTTCCATGTTTATTTTAAGGAGTATAAATTATTTGATTGGATACAAATGGTATCGTTTTCTAACAGACTTTGGAGTGCAAAGATAATAGTGTCTTGGTCAAATTGGGTTATGGTTTGTAAATCTCTAGAATTATAAGCTTGAGTTTTTAAAGCTTCAAGTATTTTTTCGGTAACTGATTCAGGGCGAATTGCATGATGGGATTTTGACATGCAATAGGAACAACTGCCGCAGTCTTCTTGTCTTTTTTCTCCAAAATAGAGTAGGAGCTGTTTTTGCTTACAGCTATTGTATTCGTTACAGTAGGCAATAACGGCTTGAAGTTGTTGTAACTTCAATTGGTTTTGAGCTTGAAGGTATTTGGCAACTCTATTAATTGTTCTTTCGTCTTCCCGAATTTCGTTAAAAGTTAGAGAAGCGTCATTGGTGTTTGCGTTGTAATCAATGATGTCTTTTTCTTTGAGTTTTTGGATTACTTCTAAAACAGTATTCTCTGTACTGTTAGATTTTTTGGCAATGAGATGTGGATTAAATGCTGTTTGCATTTCATAGATGCCAGGATAGGTGCGCAAAATAGTAAGCATGATTTCGGCATCATTTGGATTGAGGCTTATATATCGGATTACTTCTTTGGAGGGAATGCAAAATTGCAAGGTAATCTTTTCTGAGAATTCTTGAGAAAGGGTCAGGATGCCTTGACGGTCTAAAAACTGAATGGCATTGTAGGTTTTTAGGGTTGGCAGGTTGTATTTACTGCAAAAGGTATTGAAATTAAAGCTGAATTGTTCGTCCAATCCTTCTCCGTAGGCTACTTGGAAAAAAGCACACAACTTAGTAAATATTAAGTTTAAAAAGGCTTTATCTGGTAATACGGCAAGGAATTGAGATTCAGCATGGAGTACATCGGTGGGGTTATTGAGCAAAATAGCGAAGGCTTTTTCTCCATTTCTACCCGCACGCCCCGTTTCTTGGTAATAGTTTTCCAGGTTTTGTGGAAGATGCAAGTGGATGATTGTTTTGACATTGGCTTTGTCAATACCCATACCAAAGGCATTGGTGGCTACTATAACTTGCACTTTTTCCTCCATCCAAAGCGCCATATTATTTGCCTTTTCTTTTGATGACATACCGCCATGATAATACGTAGCGGTAAAGCCTAGGGATTCCAATTGGTTTGCCGTTTCAGAACAAGCTTTCCTATTGGTCACATATACAATAGAAGGCTGAGGATTTTTATGGAGTATTTGTTGGATGAGGTGTAATTTATCTTCGGTCTCATAAATCCAATAGGCAATATTATCCCGATAAAACGATTGAGTAAACTCGGCCGGATTGTGCAATTGCAATTGGATTTTAATATCTTCTTTTACCCGTTGTGTTGCTGTTGCTGTAAGTGCTAAAAACGGAACTTTAGGGAAGAAGGTTTTGAGTATCGCAATTTTTAAATAGGCTGGACGGAAATCATGTCCCCATTGCGAAACACAATGTGCTTCATCTATTGCGATAAGGTTTATGGGTAGGTTTTTGATGCGTTCGAGTATCCAATCGCTTTGTAATCGTTCTGGCGAAAGGTAGAGCAACTTATAGTTACCATATTGGCAATTGTCGAGGAGGTCTATGATTTCGTTTTGGGGTATGCCACCAGTCAATGCGATGGCTTTAATACCTTTCTTTTCTAAGTTTTGTACTTGGTCACGCATCAGCGCTATAAGAGGGGATATGACTAAGGTGATACCGTCTTGTAGAAGGGCAGGAACTTGAAAGCAAATGGATTTTCCGCCTCCAGTAGGTAGCAAGGCTAGGGTGTCTTTTCCCTCTAAAACGGAAGTGATAATCGCTTCTTGTTGGGGGCGAAAGGCATCGTGTTTCCAGTATTTAGATAGGATTTCTAATGCTTTAGACATGGCGAAAAAGTGCTTTTTGAGTTCCGATTCAAAACTACAGCTATTTTTTTAGAAAATAACCTACCGAAAATAGAATCTCAGTAAGCAGATTTGAGAATGAGGCAGTGGGTATTTTTTGATTTTAGGAAAGCTGATTTAATATAAATTGAATACGATCTTCCACTTTGCCTTGCGGTACTTCAATAAGATTGTAGTCGTAGCCTTGGTAGGTTTCTTTGAGGTGGTCATAGATGAGTTTGGCCTGTTCAAAGTTTTCATAACGGGCTTCATCACTCACATAAATGTCTTCCCATGGGGGTAATACAAAAACTTTGTGATAGCGGTGTTCTTTGCTGGCTTGGTCAAAAAAAGAAGGGTAACTGTCACCTATATAGTGCATATAAGCTAAGATATCTGGGATACCACGGTCTAGAAATACTATTTCGGCTGCGTCTGTAGTAGCTTGTTCGTGTTGTTTTTTTCTGCCTTCTAATAAAAGCTCACTAAACAATAGAGGTTTCTCTAAGAACAATTGTTCAATACCTTGTTTTTTGGCTTCTAAGGTAACTTGACGAGATATTTCAGGAAAGCACGCATAACCCTGTTCGATTAGGGCATCGATTATAGTAGTTTTACCAGTTCCGGGACCTCCGGTGATGACTATGAGCTCTTTTCTCAAGATTTTGAAATAAGGAGCAAATTTATTGAAACAAATTAGAATACCGAAAGTGTTTTCCTTTTTTTATTCAAAGGATATTATATAATAAGATTCAATACAGTTTTGCTAAATTGTAACTGAAAGGGTTTATGTTGAATAGTTAATTATTTGATGTCATTCATGTAGAGTAATAAGGTAGTATTAAGCACTTTCTCAGCACCTTTTCAGCACTTTCTCAGCACTTTCTCAGCACTCTAGAGCGGTATTTCAGCACTCTAGAGGCACTATTTAGCCAATTACAAGAATATTTTGTGGCCTTAAATCAGAAATTTATCTATTTAATAATTAATTATTATTTTAAAAATAATAATGTTTGGATTGAATTTTATGATAAAAGAACTTGATTATAACTCTTAAAAATACGCAACTGCTTTTTCAATTAAAATGAATTCACTTTTATATCGTATTCAAATAGAAAGAGAGCTGATGATTTTAAAACTTTTATAGAAATATGAATTGAGTAGTTTTTAAGCTTTTAGGTAAAAATGTGGTTTAAATGTTTATATTTGAGACATATATCACCCTCCCTATTTTGGGTTATACAAATCAACTATTCTTTAATTCTTTCGATTATAAGAATGGATTTATTATTCAACAGTCTATAATATACTTAGTTTGAAACAATTTTACTTTACCCAATTATCAGCAAATCCTTGGAAGATTATCTCTAAAGTTTTTTTATTGCTTTTCGTTTTTTTAGTGAATTCATTTAATGCCAATGCAACAGTAGGGACGTATACTTTTGCGTCCTCCTCTGGAACTTATACCCCTTTAACAGGTGGAACGGTATTGGTTTCTGGGGCTAGTTGGGATGATACAGCATCTGCTTTATTGACGATTCCATTTGCTTTTTCTTATAATAATACGTCCTATACCAGTTTAGGGATTAACTCAAATGGTTTTATTACACTAGGAGCTGTTTCGACAAGTACTTTATATTGTGGTTTACAATCGAGTCCTGCAAATTCAATTGCGGCTTATGGAACTGATTTGATTGGAGGGAGTGCTACTTCTTCGGTGAGTTATGGTGTGATAGGGACATCACCCAATCGAAAATATGTAATTCAATGGACAGAGTGTAGACATTATGGTACTACTGGGGATAGTTATTCTTTTCAAATAGTATTAAATGAAACATCTAATACCATTCAAGTGATTTGGGGAACTGTTACAGCTGCTACTACTATGGGTGCAAATGTTTGTGCCGATAGTTCTACTGAATCTGGAAATGTTGGATTGCTAGGGAATTCTACTCAAGATTTTAATCTTAGAAGTATAACTAATGGAACCAATACATGGGCTACTTCAAGTGCTGGGACTGCAATAAATGCAGTAGGGAATATGTCTTCTACTAATTTTCCAGCTTCCGGATTAACCTATACTTGGACGCCACCTGTGGCTACGG
This sequence comes from Flavobacterium sp., assembly GCA_024644655.1. Taxonomy (GTDB): domain Bacteria; phylum Bacteroidota; class Bacteroidia; order Flavobacteriales; family Flavobacteriaceae; genus Flavobacterium. Next base: position 31,848 of record JAHEHJ010000029.1, on the reverse strand, counting down.
CAATGACATTTGGTTCGTGCACAACCGTTTTTCTTAATAATGCACAAGGAGTTCCAAGAGGTGCTACAAATTCAACTATCATTCAGGTTCAAGTTGTAGTTACGGGTTCCTTATCTCCATTCTCAATTAGTAATTTAGCACTCTCTACCACAGGAAGTACTAGTCCAACGGCAGATATTGCAAATGCAAAAGTTTTTTTTACTGGAGGGAGTTCTACTTTTGCTTCTACTACCCAGTTTGGCAGCACCGTTACTAGTCCGAATGGAACATTTTCAGCTACAGGTTCCGCTACTTTGGTTGAAGGGATAAATTATTTTTGGATTACTTATGACACAAAAAGCACCGCTGTATTTGGCGATATTTTAAAAGGGTGTTGTACTCAAATTACAGGATCAGGAACCATGGGAGTCCGAACTCCTTCAGTGACATGTCCAACAGGTTCCCAGACCCTTGTAGATGAAGGGATTTGGACAAAAGTAACCACGACTGCTCCTCATGCAAATCATGGTGTAATGCTTTTACTTTCAGATGGAAGTGTGATTTGTCATACGAATTCTGGGGGTGCCGATGGAAATGGTACGTTATGGGATAAATTGACGCCAGACGCATCAGGAAGTTATATAAATGGAACCTGGACGACAACAGCACCTATGATTGATACCCGTTTGTTTTTTTCTTCACAAGTATTGAAAGACGGTCGCGTTTATGTTGCGGGTGGTGAATATGGTACCGGTTTACAAAAAGCAGAGGTTTATGATCCCGTTGCGAATACATGGACGGCAGCTCCTTCACCAGGAGTTAATATAAGTGATGCAAATTCGGAAATATTGGAAGATGGAAGAGTGATGCAAGCTTTAGTTACAGGAACTTTAAAAGGAAATCAGATTTATAATCCAGCTACCAATACTTTTTCAGCTGGACCATCATGTTTGGGGATTCATAATGAATCAGCTTGGGTGAAGTTGCCAGATAACAGCATTTTGTTTGTTGATCGATTGAGCACTAGTTCAGAGCGGTATATACCCGCTACCAATACATGGGTTGCCGATGCAACAGTGCCTGTTTCATTGTATGATTCTTTTGGTGACGAGACAGGAGGGGCAGTGTTATTACCTGATGGGCGTGTGTTTTTCTTAGCGGCTCAGGGGGCTTCAGCTTTTTATACCCCTTCAGGAACAAGTAGTCCAGGAACATGGGCTGTTGGGCCAACCTTGCCAAATTCAACTGGAGCTCCAGATGCTCCAATGGCAATGATGGCTAATGGGAAAGTACTTTGTGCAGTTTCGCCAGCACCTACTTCATCTGCTACTTTGTTTATTCCGCCTACATATTTTTATGAGTTTGATTATTTAACGAATGCATTTACACAAATTCATGCTCCTGGTGGGGGTATGTCATTGAATATAGCGTGTTATCAAACTAATTTTTTGGATTTGCCTGATGGTTCTGTGCTGTATGCGCAGAATCAGAGTAGTGCTTCCTCCAATTATTATGTATACAGACCAACTGGAACTCCTACAGCTTCAGGTAAACCAATTATATCTACCATTTCCCAAACATCCTGTTCGACTTTTCAAATTTCGGGAACTCAATTTAACGGGATTTCACAGGGGGCTAACTATGGGGATGACTGGCAGATGTCAACCAATTACCCTGTGATTCGATTAACAAATGGCTCGAATGTGTATTATTGTCGCACGTTTAATTGGAATTCGACAGGAGTTCGAAGAGGAAATTTGGCTGATAGCGTTCAATTTACATTGCCTGCAGGATTGCCTATTGCAACCTATTCATTGGTGGTTACTGCTAATGGAATTGCTTCGGATCCTATATCTTTTACACCAACACCTTATTTGACAAGTACTTTGACACCAAGTGCTACTTGTAGTGGGGTTTCTTTTAATTATACACCTGTTATTGCTCCAGCCACGGCTACATACTCTTGGACAAGGGCAGCTGTTGTTGGAATAAGCAATAGTGCTGTAACAGTTCCCCAAACTTCGGTGCCCAATGAAGTACTTGTAAATACTACGGCAAATCCAATTAACGTTGTTTATGTGTTTGCGTTGACCTCAAATGGTTGTAGTGCTACACAAAATGTGACAGTTTCTGTAAAACCTTCGCCGGTGCCTACTATTACAGGTAATTCCCCAATTTGTATTAGTGGGATAACATTGAGTACACAAGCTTTTTCAAGTTATAGTTGGTCAACAGGAGCCACCACTTCAAGTATTTCCACAACTACTGCAGGCACTTTTACCGTTCAGGTTACAAGCTCAAATGGGTGTACAGGTAGTGCTTCGGTAATTACGGCCTTGGATACAAAAGCTATAACAGCTAGTGCTGGTGCCAATGGAAGCATTACTTCCAATGGAGTTACAACAGTTAATTGTGGTGCCAATAAGACCTATACCATTACACCTAATTCGTGTTATCAAATTGCGACGGTTCTAATAGATGGTGTTAACAATCCGACAGCAGTAAGTAGTGGTACTTATACTTTTACTTCAGTTGCTGCAGCGCATACCATTAGTGTTACGTTTGCTTATTCGTGTGCGGCTACAGTCAATCTAAAATTATTTATAGAAGGATATTATGTGGGTAACAATCTAATGACTCCCGTGAAAATGAATCGATTGGTGGGGTCAAGTAGTACATTGGTTGATGCGCTAACTGTTGAATTGAGAAATACGACTACCTATCAAGTGGTTGCTAGTACAACGGCTAATTTACAAACCAATGGTACGGCGGTTTGCGTGTTCAACTCTGCACCAAGTGGGTCCTATTATTTGGCGGTGAAATATAATAATGCTCTTGAAACGTGGAGTGCTGCACCAATTACTGTTGGCAGTACGCCAATAAGCTATGATTTTACGACTTCAGCATCTAAAGCCTATGGCAATGCTATGCGTCAATTAGGGGTAGGTGTATTTGGTTTCTATTCAGGAGATATCAATCAGGATGGAAGTGTGGATAATATTGATTATTCGACATGGGAAGGGCAGGCTAATGACTTAGAGCCATTGACTTTTGACCGTCCTGGAGATTTAAATGGAGATGGAAATGTAGATAACATTGATTATTCCATATGGGAATCAACAGCTAATGGGTTGTACTATTCTAGTACACCCGAACATCCTTAAGAGAAAAGAGTGAGGTTCAATAGTTGTTTATGTTATCATTAGCTGTTTTCAAGTGGAAATGTTAGTAGTGTCATTTTTTATAACTTGTATGTAAGTCTGTAGAAATGGGATTAGAAATTCAATTATTAAAGGGAAACACAATTATTGAAACTTTTGGTGGCATTTGCTTAAAAAAACAGGAAAACAAAAGTGTTCTTTCTAAAATATAAATTCAATACTGTATATTTGCTTTTATTTTGAAAAGGAATGGATAAAAAGACGGAAGAATTTTATATCAGATTGCGTGAGGAGTTAGGAAATACTTCAACTTGGCCTAACGAATATTTATATAAATTTATTGTACCTACGAGTCCTAGTAAGATTGAGGAAGTAGAGAATGCATTTAACAACATGGGAGCTGTAATTCAGACTTCACAATCAAAAACCGGTAAGTATACGAGTATCTCTATTAATGTAATGATGGAAGGCCCGAATCAAGTCGTTGAGAAATACATACAGGTATCTAATATTGAGGGAATAATATCATTATGATGGCAGAAAAATATATTAAAGAGAATGCCAATGATGTAGTGCATCATTTGGAATACAATGCCGAACGTGTGCATTTAATTATTCCAGAGTATGGTCGTCATTTGCAAAAATTGATAGATCAGGCCTCAGTTATTGAGAGCCGAGAAGAACGCAATAAAGCGGCACAATATATCATCCAAGTGATGGGAAGTTTGAATCCGCATTTGCGTGATGTACTTGATTTTCAGCATAAGTTGTGGGATCAAATCTTTATTATGTCTGATTTTAAATTGGATGTTGATTCTCCGTATCCAATCCCTACAAAAGAGATGATTCATTTGACTCCAGAGCGATTGAATTACCCTCAAAAGAATCCTAAATACCGCTTTTATGGAAATAACATCAAGTTTATGATTGATGTGGCTAACAGTTGGGAAGAAGGAGAAATGAAAAGTGCGTTGGTTAAAGTTATTGCCAATCACATGAAAAAATCCTATTTGAGTTGGAATAAAGATACAGTTACAGATGCCGTAATTTTTGAGCATTTATATGAGTTGTCAGATGGAAAATTGAATTTGCTTCAAAGTACTGAAGAATTGTTGAATACTAATGATTTGATGCGTACCAATAAGAAGATGTCAAATAAGAACATGCCTCCTCAAAACAATAAAATCAAGAGTAATAAAATGGGCAAGAAGCCTTTTATAAAAAATAATAATAACAATCAGAAATAGTTGTAGTATATAGTGGTGTACTTAGCATCGCTTCACTAACGACCTATACTAACAAATTTATATGGGAACTTTTAAAATTGAAGGTGGCATTCAACTAAAAGGGGATGTAACACCACAGGGAGCTAAGAATGAAGCCTTACAAATATTATGTGCGGTTTTGTTGACTCCTGAAAAAGTAACAATTAACAACATACCCGACATTATAGATGTCAACAAACTGATTACGCTATTGGGTAATTTGGGTGTAAAAATTCAAAAAAATGGTCCTGGTTCTATTACGTTTCAGGCAGATGAAGTGAATGTAGGGTATCTTGAAACAGAAGCTTTCAAAAAAGAAGGTGGAAGTTTAAGAGGTTCTATTATGATTGTGGGTCCTTTGTTGGCTCGTTTTGGAAAAGGATATATCCCAAAACCTGGAGGAGATAAGATCGGAAGACGTCGTTTGGATACTCACTTTGAAGGGTTTATCAATTTAGGGGCTAAGTTTCGCTATGAAAGAGAAGACCATTTTTATGGGGTAGAAACAAATGGGCGTTTGAAAGGGGCTTATATGTTGTTGGATGAAGCGTCGGTTACTGGAACTGCCAATATAGTGATGGCTGCTGTTTTAGCTGAAGGAACTACTACCGTTTATAACGCTGCTTGTGAACCATATTTGCAACAATTGTGTAAGATGTTGAACTCTATGGGGGCAAAAATAACAGGAGTAGGTTCCAATTTGTTGTCTATTGAAGGTGTTGAAAGCCTAGGGGGATGCGAACATAGAATCCTTCCTGATATGATTGAAATTGGTTCATGGATTGGTCTTGCGGCTATGACTAGAAGCGAAATTACTATTAAAAATGTAAGTTGGGATAACTTAGGAGTAATACCTAGTGTGTTCCGTAAACTTGGTATTACATTAGAGCAAAAAGGCGACGATATCTATATTCCTGCACATAAAGAGGGATATACAGTTCGAACTGATATCGATGGGTCTATTTTAACTATAGCTGATGCGCCATGGCCTGGATTTACTCCTGATTTGTTGAGTATTATACTAGTGGTGGCTACCCAAGCTAATGGAGATGTGTTGATACACCAAAAAATGTTTGAAAGCCGTTTGTTCTTTGTGGATAAATTGATTGATATGGGTGCCAAAATTATGTTGTGCGATCCCCACCGGGCGGTTGTCATGGGGCATGATTTTAAATCACAATTGAAAGCTACTACCATGTCATCACCTGATATTCGTGCGGGTATTTCCTTATTGATTGCGGCTCTTTCGGCAAAAGGAACATCTACTATTCAAAATATCGAGCAAATAGATAGAGGGTACGAGCGAATAGATGAAAGACTTCGTGCGCTTGGGGCAAATATTGTTCGAGTGTAAAGAAGAGAAAAGAAGA
>JAHEHJ010000029.1:0-25973 GCA_024644655.1 Flavobacterium sp. | reverse complement strand
GAAAAGAATATAGAATATAGAATATAGAGGTGCTTTTGGTGCCTCTTTTTCATTTTACAACTACTATGGAAACATACCTAATCGTACTTCTTTGTTTGGCCGCATTTTTTGCTGGTTTTGTAGATGCTATTGTTGGCGGAGGTGGGTTGATTCAAACCCCAGTGGCTTTGATATTGATGCCTCATTATGCGGTTTCAACTATAATTGGGTCACTCAAAATACCGGCTTTTAGCGGCACGAGCTTTGCGGCTTACAATTATTTGAAGCAGGTTCGGTTGCATGGGCGCTTATTGTTGTTGATGGCTGTAGTGGCTTTTGGGGCTGCTTTTATGGGTTCCCAATTGTTGACTAGAGTGCATAGTGATTTTATGAAACCCCTATTGTTGGTTGTGTTGTCGGGAATTGCAATTTATACGTTTACCAAAAAAGATTTTGGGCAACATCAGGTGAAATCACTATCGGTTTATCGGTATTATACTTTGGCCTTTCTATTGAGTCTGAGTATCGGTTTTTATGATGGATTTATTGGACCAGGAACGGGCAGTTTTTTAGTATTGGGTTTTGTCAGTGTGTTGGGTTTTGATTTTTTACATGCTTCTGCACATGCCAAGATGGTAAATTTGGCAACCAACTTTGGTTCCATTTGTTTATTTGTCTGGAAGGGAAAGATTATATGGGCTATAGCCTTGCCAATGGCGGCTTGTAATGCTTTAGGAGGATGGTTGGGTTCAAAGCTGGCTATCAAAAAGGGAAACGGTTTTATACGTGTCTTCTTTTTGATAGTCGTCCTTGGAACCTTGTTGCGTTTTGCCTATGACCTGTTTAAATCTCGATTATAGGGCGTCTAATATTTTGAGGCCAAAAATAATTCCGTCTCCTTGATAGCCGTTTTGGTAGGAACGCAAATAATCCAAACGGAATAAGTGGAATTTTCCAACTCCTAGATTGTCAAGGCCTATGCTGAATTCTTGGTAGGGTATTCTAGATGGGATAGCCAAATTGTGAAATCCGAGAACCAATTGGGATTTCAACAGTTTCAATACTGGGATTTTATTCATGATAAATCCTTTGTCGTTGTGTTCTATGTGGGTTTCAAAATAGCTATCGTTAGTGCTTGCGGCATAATAGGGTAGTAAGTTGAATACGTTAGAGTAGTTTTCCGATTGCCCAATATGAGTTTGATTTCCGTTGAAATGACGGTAATCTACAAATGAGATTGAGTCGGCATGGAAGAATTTCCCTCCTTTGATATTTAGGTTTAGGCTTCCTTTGTTGCCTAATGTCACTTCGTATCCAATGCGTGCTGCTAGTAAGTCGTATTCGTATTTTTTTTGAGTTGCAGCTACTGCTTTTTCATATCCTATATATAAGGTAGGATAGTCCTCGTTTGGTATGTTGTATTTGCCATCAGGTCGGGTGATGTATTTTTGTCCAAAATTGAAACGGAAATTCAGATTCCCTTTTACCAGGTTGTGTTTGCTGATAGCTGCACTAGATTCATTAGATGGGTCTAAGGGGTTGTTAGAAGTATATAGATCATCATTTTTAACAACAGCTTGGTCGGTATGGTTGAATAATGGTTTTCGTTCTGCATATTCTATTGCGGCACTTCCATAAATGCCATTGGATAATTCACGGCTAAAATTGACAGAAGCAAAGTTCTTTTCGTACAGCTTCATGTAATTGTCTTTGAAAAAAAGTGTACTTACTGTATTGACAATGGCAGTGATGGGATTACTGCTGTTGAATTGACTTGCGGCACTACCGGCATATAGTGATAATGTACTGTTGTTAGTATTGTTGAATTTATGTTGGAAATCTACTGTAGGTCTAAGTTTGGTTTCCGCAAAGCCATAATCAAAACGGGAACCAATATGCGTATAAGATCTTTTTTCTTCATTGCGTTTATAATAGGATAATCCAACACTAGTTTTCCAACCTTGTACTGTGTTGAATGAGGTAGACATCAAAGGTCCATCGTAATTTATTGACCATTTTTTGAAAGAATTGGAATAACTGTATCCTCCAATGATGCTCGATAATTCAAATTGGTTGTGTTTGTGGTCTAAAGAGTCCTGGTATTTTTGTGATTTCTTTTTAGTTTGTAAAATATCTTTTTTTAAATAGTCTGTGGTTTCTTCATTAGTTAAAGGTACGGGACGAATGGTATTCCAAAATTGGTCATCTTTTTTATTGGCATTTTCTTCAAAAGATAAGATTTGGTTGGTAAAGGTTTTTTTGGCAAAAGTATTTTCAAATTGATAATTCGTAAATACATAGGTAAATCTTCCATTTGCTTTGATGCCAAACATACCAGCGACAAAGTCTAATGTTTGCGTGTTTTTGACCCAAATATGGTTTGTAGAGTTATAGCTAAAACTTTGTTTTAACGTTAAGTTGTCGATAATCGGTGTTTGCATTTGGCTGCCTTTGATGGTTAAGTCGGTAGCATAAATGGCATAAGAGTCATCTACAATATAGATGTACCCTTCCATGACCGGTTCGTTTGTTCGTCTCGGGATTACTTTTATTTTATTGATTTGTTGGCGATTTTCAGTAAAGAAAGAGCCTTCAAATTTGTATTTATAGTAGTTGAATGCATTGTTGGCAATAGGGGAAACCACATTGATTTGGAAGGGTAAGTAGTTTTCGTAACAATCAAAGTTGACCGATGCAGCTGTATTAAAGCTGAATCCGTTATCTCTGCCGCTTACTTTTGAGGCTACAATAATTTCTTTTAGTTTATCTGGTTTTTGGAATGTGATTTTTGATACTGTTTCTGAAAGGTACAGGATTCCACTTCGGGTAGAGTCGAGTATTTCGTCGAAAAAATCAAATTTTTGACCCATGATGGTTTTTGGGGCATCTTTTAGACGAATAATTCCTCTGGAATAAAAGTCGGCCGTAAATCGCGCTGTTTTTTCAGAGTTTTCTTTTTTATTTTTAATGGCATTACGAATGATTTCGTTAGCTGGATTGTCTTTTGGATTAATAACTACTTCTTGGAGTATGATGTTTTCATCTTGAAGGGTTACATCAAGTGAAACGGCACCTTTGTCAATTTCTACAATTTGTTTGGCGGTTTTATAGCCAAGGTATTGGAAAAGGAGTATGTGTTGTCCTGGTGTTTTAACGTTGAGTTCATATTTACCAAGTTCGTTGGTAGTGGTGCTATTGTAGGTGTTCTCTTCAAAGATATTTACAAAGGGCAGTGGTTTCCCGTTGGTGTCGGTCACGGTTCCTTTGATTTGGCCTAAGGCGGTTAGAGAGAATAGGAGACAAAGGAGCAAGGTGATTTTTTTCATAGTAAAAATGGGTATACGATATATATCGTGCGTTAGGGGTTATTGTATTTAGATTTTGTTAGAGGAATGACCGTAGAGCTAATTCGTAGCTTTTTAAACCAAAGCCCATGATGATTCCATTGGCGTTAGGAGCAATATAGGATTGGTGGCGGAATGACTCACGTGCAAACGTATTAGAAATATGTACTTCAATAACTGGGGTAGTGATGGCTTTGATGGCGTCACCAATTCCTACGGATGTATGAGTATAAGCTGCAGCATTTAGTATAATGCCGTCATACGAAAACCCTACTTCTTGTATTTTATCGATAAGTTCTCCTTCAATATTGCTTTGGAAATAGGATAATTCTATAGCTGGGTAGTTGCTTTTTAGGGATTCAAAATAGGATTCAAAGCTGGTGTTTCCGTAGACATCGGGTTCTCTTTTTCCCAATAAATTGAGATTAGGACCATTTAGTATTATAATTTTCATACAAAAGTGAGTTTGTGTAAAGATATAAAGAAACTTTTTATGTAGGTAAAAGAGAATTTAATTTCCTTTTTTGTAAGAGAGATACTAAGGAAGATGTGTTTTATGCTTTTTTCTCAAGTGCTCAAAATTGTTAAAATTAGTGTAAAAGTGTACAAAACGATGTTTTTCAATAGGTTACAAGCTATATTTGTTAACAAAATTGTTAATAACTGAAAAACAGGTTTAGGGGTCTCAAACAAGGTTTCGATATACTTTTGCTTTAATTAATTTTAAAATTAAACAAACATGAAAAAAATTATTTTAACAGTTGCTGCAGTTTTCGCTTTCGGAGTTGCAAATGCACAGATCAAAACAGAAGCTGGTACTTTTAACAAACCAACTACTGGAGCTTACATTATGGAGGCTACAATGACTCCTAACGTTACAGGTGGTGGAATTTTTGCTTTACCTACTTTAAACAGTGATTTAGGGTTATTAGGTGTTAAAGTTAGAAAATTCAACTCTGACAAATCAGCTACACGTATGGCTGCAAATTTATCAGTATTAAGTTCAGGTAAACTTGACGTTACTGGTGAAAAAGAAGCTACTGAATTTGCATTAGGTTTTTCATATGGTATTGAAAACCACATGGCTGGTGCTGAAAGATTGTCTACTTACTGGGGTTACGAAGGTAACGTAGGTTATGTAAGCATGAATTCAAGAGATTTAGCTGGTGATGCTACTGGAGACAAAACTAACAAAATTGGATTAGGTGGAAATGTATTCACTGGATTCGATTACTACATCATGCCTAAAATTTATTTAGGAGTTGAGGTATCTTACGGGTTAGCTATTACTAACTCTAAAGATGGTGATGCTGATGGAGTTACTAAAATTCAATTAGCTCCTGGAATTACTCCAACTTTCAGATTGGGATGGCAATTCTAAGAACTTAAATGTTTGAGACTTTAAGAAAACCACGCTTCGGCGTGGTTTTTTTATGGGCAATAAATGAAAAATAATTTGGTAACTAGAAGAATAGTGATATATTTGCCTACTAATTTTAAAAATTAAACAAAACATGAAAAAAATTATTTTAACTATTGCTGCGGTATTAGTATTCGGATTTACTAATGCACAAGACATGAAATTTGGTGTTAAAGGTGGTTTGAACTCTTTTACTGTTACAAATACAACAGGTGCTCAATCAAAAATCTCTTTTCAATTAGGTGGTTTTGCTGAATTCAAAGTAAGTGATAAATTCGCTGTACAACCTGAGTTAATGTATACTTCACAAGGTGCAAAAGATGATTTCGCTGCTTTAACTTTGAATTATTTAAACATTCCAGTAATTGCTAAATATTACGTAACTGAAGATATCAGCATCCAAGCTGGTCCACAAATCGGTTTATTAATGTCAGCTAATTATGATGGAATTGATGTTAAAGATTCATACAAATCAATGGATTTTGGTTTGAATATTGGTGGTGGTTATAACTTAAATGAAAACATGACTTTAGACTTACGTTATTATTTAGGTTTAGCTCAATTGCAAAAAGAATTAGGTACAGGAGAAACAGCTGCTAAAAATGCAGGTCTTTTATTATCTTTTGGATATAAATTCTAATCTTACCTTTTTAAGATAAATGAACCACGCTATTAGCGTGGTTTTTTTATTACTTCTATTTGCGTTTCTTTGTGTTATGAATTGGAGTCCCTATATAAAGAGTTTTCAGGCGTATTTAAAGATTGAGCGGGGTTTGTCGGCCAATACAGTGGCCAACTACACCTTTGATTTAGAGCGTTTGTGTGCTTATATGGTGGCTAATTCCATATCGGTTTCTCCAGAACGCATAGATGAGGAGCAGGTTCAAGGCTTTATTTATTCGGTGGCTAAAGAAGTTAATGCTCGTTCACAAGCTCGGATAATCTCTGGTTTGAAGAGTTTTTTTCAGTATTTGGTTTTTGAGGATTATCGTTCGGATAACCCTATGGAGTTGGTAGAGACACCTAAGATAGGAAGGAAACTTCCTGATACACTTTCAGTAGAAGAGATAGATCAGTTAATAGAAGCTATTGATTTGTCATCTGCAGAAGGTGAACGCAATCGGGCTTTATTGGAGACTTTATATGGGTGTGGATTACGAGTTACTGAATTAGTTGGGTTAAAGATTTCTGATTTGTTTTTTGATGAAGGATTTATCAAGATTACTGGTAAAGGGAATAAGCAACGTTTTGTACCTATAGCCTCATCAACACAGCGTTACATAACTAGATACCGGCAAGAAATACGTTGTCATCAAGATATTGTAAAAGGTCATGAGGATACCTTGTTTTTAAATAGGAGAGGGAAACAGCTTACACGTGCCATGATATTTACCATTATAAAGCGTCTTGCTGTACAGATTAATTTGCATAAAACCATTAGTCCCCACACATTACGTCATTCGTTTGCAACTCATTTATTGGAAAATGGAGCTGATTTACGGTCTATTCAAATGATGTTAGGGCATGAATCTATTACAACAACCGAGATATATGTGCATTTAGATCGGACACATTTAACTCAAATAGTACATAAATTTCATCCTAGAAAATCATAACTAACTATTTTTTTTATTATTTTTAACCTTGTCAAATTCAATATTAACTTCCCAAATCTATTTATTTCATGAAATTTAATGATGTATATGTAGTGGATGATGATAAAATATTTCATTTTATTGTCAAGAAATTGTTACTCAACAACAATATTGATGTTAGTCCAGCTTATTTTTTTAATGGTTTAGAAGCAATAGAAGGATTAAAAGCTAAATTGAGGAATGGTGAGAATCCGCCAGATTTAATTTTATTAGATATTAATATGCCGATACTTGATGGTTGGCAGTTTTTAGAAGAATACAAGCAATTAAAAGGAGAATTAACTAAAGATGTGGTTATCTATATTATAAGTTCTTCAGATAACGTTATTGATATTGACAGGGCAAAAGATTTTAAAGAAGAAGTTAAAGATTATTACCTCAAACCTGTTACTGTAGATGCTATTAAATCCATATTTTCTATATAAAAAAAGCGACCCATGGGTCGCTTTTTTATTTAATATAACTTGATTATTTGGCAATATTTACGGCTCGTGTTTCGCGAATTACCGTAATCTTTACTTGACCAGGGTAGGTCATTTCGGTTTGAATTTTTTGCGATATTTCGAAAGATAAGCTTGCTGCATTTTCATCACTTACTTTTTCGCTTTCTACGATAACACGAAGTTCGCGACCAGCTTGAATAGCATAGGCATTTTTAACACCACTAAATCCAAAGGCGATGTTTTCAAGGTCTTTCAAACGTTGGATGTATGAATCCAATACTTGACGACGTGCTCCAGGGCGTGCTCCAGAGATGGCATCACATACTTGAATGATAGGAGATATTAAATATTTCATTTCAATCTCGTCGTGGTGGGCACCAATAGCATTGCAAACTTCTTCTTTCTCTCCGAATTTTTCAGCCCATTGCATACCTAATAACGCGTGAGGTAAATCACTTTCTGTATCTGGTACTTTACCAATATCATGTAGTAAACCGGCTCTTTTAGCTAATTTTACATTTAAGCCCAATTCGGCTGCCATGATTCCACATAATTTAGAAACTTCACGGGAGTGTTGCAATAAATTTTGACCGTAAGAAGAACGGTATTTCATTCTGCCGACTACTTTGATTAATTCTGGGTGTAAGCCGTGAATACCTAAGTCAATTACGGTACGTTTACCAACTTCAATGATTTCGTCATCAATTTGTTTGGTTGTTTTAGCAACTACTTCTTCAATACGAGCTGGGTGGATACGGCCGTCAGTTACCAATTTGTGTAATGACAAACGGGCAATTTCTCTACGAACTGGATCAAAACACGATAAGATAATTGCCTCTGGAGTATCGTCTACGATAATTTCAACACCAGTAGCAGCCTCTAAGGCTCTAATATTTCTTCCTTCTCGACCAATGATTCTTCCTTTTACATCGTCTGATTCAATGTTGAATACGGATACACAGTTTTCTACAGCTTCTTCAGTTCCGACACGTTGGATGGTATTGATGATTACTTTTTTAGCTTCTTGTTGAGCCGTAAGCTTAGCCTCTTCAATGGTGTCTTGAATGTGAGACATTGCTTTGGTTTTGGCTTCTGCTTTCAGACTTTCAACCAATTGATCTTTTGCATCTTCAGCAGACAATCCAGATATTACTTCCAACTGTTCTACTTGACTTTTGTGTAAACGATCTAATTCGTGTTGTTTTTTATCTAAAAGCTCAATTTTGCCATTGTATTCATTGGTTTTTGCTTCGAAATCGTCGTTGATTTTCTTAGCCTTAGCCAATTCACTAGATACCTGTGATTCTTTGTCACGGGTTCTTTTTTCAACTTCTGCAATTCTTTTGTCTTTTCCAAGAATCTCTTTTTCGTGTTCAGATTTTAATTCTAAAAACTTTTCTTTTGCTTGAAGTAGTTTGTCTTTTTTGATGTTTTCTGCTTCAAGATTCGCGTCTCTTAAAATAGAGCTTGCTTCTTTTTTAGCATTTTTAATCATGTTAGAGACGTTGCTTTTTTCAAGGAACTTTGCAACTCCAAAACCTCCTGCAATCCCAGCGATTAGCGCTATTAAAATAAATGTTATTCCCATTTTTTGTGTTAGTATTTGTGTATAAAAAAAGCCTACATTAGGTGAATGCATAAACTCGTATGGACAAGTTTTGAGCTAACTCACTGTTCAAGTTTCTCCATCTAGTGGAGCCTGCTTTAGTAGCGACGATTTGCTCATTCTAAATTGTTAGTGTTGAGTTTACCAATTAAAATCTAATGTAGGCGGTATTGTAATCTATGTTAAGAACGTTATTTTTTATCGAGATACTCGAATAATAAATCATTTATTTTTTGTAGACGTTCCAATGTTTCTTTGCCGTCAATGGCATTGTCACCTTGTTTTTGTTCTACTTGAGAAGCAAACTGTAGGGCGCACATGGCCAATACATCTTGTTTGTCGCGTACAGCATAATTTTCTTCGAATTGCTTAATCATAGCATCAATTTTTTTGGAAGCACTTCTCAGTCCTTCTTCTTGAGACGGGTCTACCGTTAACGGGTATACTCGGTCAGCAATTGATAATTTTATTTTAAGCTTTCCATTCATGCTTTTAGTCTGACAACTGTGCGATACAGTGGTCTATCTCTCGGATTAATGAATTTATTTTAAGCTTTGTATCTCTTTTGTTTTCTTCACCGCCTAATAATGAATTTGTCATTTTGAGTGTTTCACAATCCGATTTCAGTTTCCCGATTTCTAGAGCTTGTTGTTGAATCACAGTTTCATTTTTCTCCAATTCTGTCTTCATGGCTATAGTTTCCTTTTCCAAACTCTCTATTTTATTAAAAAGTTTTTGGATTCTATTTTCAAGAGAATCAATAATTTCTGCAATTTCACTCATGAATTTTTATATTCATTACTTACTTTACAAAGTTAGAATTCTATTTTGTTTGCACAATAGTTTTGACAATTATTTATTTCTTTTTTATTGACTCTTTTTAATTTTTTGGCTTTTAATGAGTTACAAAAGTGAAAGGGGCTTGTAATTTTTTACGCACTTTTAATTATCTTAGCAGAAACAACTTGTATGCGTTTTTTAGTTCCTTTATTTTTCTTTGTTTTGAGTACTTTTTCCCAAAATCAGTACCCTAAAGATTATTTTCGTTCGCCTTTAGCAATCCCGTTACAATTGGCTGGAAATTTTGGAGAATTGCGTTCTAATCATATACACTCGGGTTTTGATTTTAAAACACAACAAAAGGAAGGGTTGTTTGTTTTTGCTGCCGCAACGGGATATATCTCTCGTATTAAAATTTCTGAAATTGGGTATGGGAAAGCTATTTATATAACGCATCCCAATGGGTATACTACAGTTTATGGACATTTGCAATCAGGATATGGAGTTGTAGAGCAGGCAATAAAAAGAGCCCAATATAAAGCTAAATCGTATGAGATAGATGTGAATTTATCACCAGATGAAGTGGTGTTGCATCAAGGAGATACGATTGCATTATCGGGCAATACAGGAGGTTCGGATGGGCCTCATTTACATTTTGAAATTAGGGATACCCAATCGGAGAAAATTATTAACCCAATGTTTTTTGGTTTCGATACGATGTTGCCTGATGATAAAAGACCAATTGTTACAGGGTTATGGGTGTATCCGCTAGGTTCTCAATCGGTTGTTAATGGTTCGAAACGCCCAATTTCAGTAAGTCTTACCCAACAAGATGATGGATCCTATTTGGCAGAGAAAGTGATCGCTAATGGGACAATAGGTTTTGGAATTACTACACAAGATTATGATAATGTATCTTGGAATTCAAATGGTGTATATCGTGTGGCTACCTATTTGAATGGGAATCTTACTTTTAAATACCAATTTGATACTTTCGCTTTTGACGAAACTCGTTATGTAAATGCTCTTATAGATTATGAACGGTACAAGAAATTAGGGCAACGTGTGCAGCAATTGTTCATGAAGCAAATCTATCCTTTGCGTATTATTTCTGATGTTCAGGCAAAAGGACAGATTACCACTGCATTGAATGTGGCACAAAGTTATCGTATTGAAATAGCCGATTATGCCGAAAATTGCACTAAAATTTTTGTTCCAATATCTTATGCTTCAGTTCCAATAGAGGTCGTAGAGGCTCCTGTTGTTTCAAATTACAGAGTTGTGGCCAATCGAGATTCTATGTTTGCTCTAGAAAATGCGACTGTATCCATTCCGGCACATACATTCTTAAATGATTTTGATTTGAATTTTTCAATCAAACAAGGAGTATTGCATTTTCATGAGGATACTGTGCCTGCCTTTGCTAATTTTTCCATAACTTTTGAAGATAGTTTAACGGCTGAAGGGGAGCGTGACAAACTCTTTATTGGGTTACAACACGGAAAGAAAGTTACCTATTTTAATACGAAACGGTATAAAAATTCGTTTACTATATATTCTAAAACGCTAGGAGATTATAAATTATACCGTGATGGCATGCCTCCTAAAGTTAAAATAGATAAAAGAATAGCAGGGAAATGGTTGAGTAAAGAAACCGCTATACAGTTCACTATATCAGATGATTTATCAGGTATAGGAAGTTATAATGGGTATTTAAATGGGCAATGGGTATTGTTTGAATATGAAAGTAAAACCAAAAAACTCATTCATCATTTTGCGGATGGTATAGTAGCTGAAGGTAAAAATGATTTACAACTAGTGGTTACTGATAATGTTGGAAATTCTACTATCTTTGAAACACAATTTTTCAGAAGTCAAAAACCATAATACAATACGTTGAGAACACCTAAATCCCTTTATACACTCCTATTTCTTGCCTTAAGTTGCATTGCTTTTGCTCAAAATCAGTCGGCTAAAATAGCCGGATTAGTTTTGGATGAGAACAATAAGCCTGTTGAAGGCGTTAATGTGAGTTATCAAACCAAGTCAGTTACTACAGACACCAATGGGTTTTATACTATAACAGTACCCGCTCGTCAAAAAGTAGTATTAGTATTTACTCATGTTTCCTTGAAAAAAATCATTGCAACCTTTCAGTTGGAGCCTAATGAAAACAAAGAATTTTATGCGGTAATGAGTGATAATGCAGAGCAATTAAATGATGTGGTAATCACAGGTAATAAGCGAAGAGTTCAAGGAATAACTACCATTGAGCCCGAAACCATTCGCAAAAACCCAAGTGCAAATGCAGGTATCCACAGTGTGTTAATCACTTTTGGAGGTGTGAATAGCAGTAGTGAGTTGAGTTCGGGGTATAATGTACGAGGCGGAAATTATGATGAGAACTTGGTTTATGTAAATGAGATAGAAGTATACCGTCCGTTTTTGGTTCGATCTGGTCAGCAAGAAGGGTTGAGTTTTACCAATACTGAAATGGTGCAGAATGTGGACTTTTCAGCGGGTGGATTTCAAGCTAAATTTGGTGATAAATTATCGTCTGTGTTGGACATTACTTATCGCAAACCAACCCAATACAGTATAGGAGCAGAAGCCAGTTTTTTAGGTGGAAGTGTTACAGGAGAGGGGATTACAAAGAATAAAAAATGGTCGGCGATAGCCGGGATACGCTACAGAGATAATTCGTTGTTGGTAAATAGTCAAGAAACTCAAACCAATTACAAGCCTTCTTTTATGGATGTGCAAACGATGATTAACTATATGCCAAATGCGCGTTGGCAACACAGCTTTTTAGGTAATATTTCTCAAAACAAATACAATTATCAGCCCTTGACTCGCCAAACTAATTTTGGAACTATTGATGAACCAATAGCATTACAAGTGTTTTATGAAGGGCAAGAAAATGACAAATACCAAACCTTATTTGGAGCTTATAAAGCTACATTTACAGCTAACGACAACAATACGTATAAATTCATAGGTTCGGTTTATCATACTCAAGAGCAAGAGTATTTTGATATATTGGCGGCCTATTATTTGGGTGATGTTGATACCAATATAGGGTCGGAAACTTTGGGTCAAGTGACTTATAATAGAGGTATTGGAACCCAGTTGAATCATGCGCGTAATGATTTAGATGCTTTGATTGTGAATGCGGAACTTAAGGGTTCACATCAATTTCAGGATAAAAAACAACAAATAGAATGGGGGTTTAAATATACCCGAGAAAACATACGAGATCGTGTTGTTGAATGGGAAGTTATTGATTCTGCAGGTTTTTCTATCAATCCACCCCAATTTCACTTGCCTAATGAACAGCCCTATCATCCTTATATAGGACCATTGGTTCCTTTTAAAAATGTGAGAGCTACTAATTTTGTGGATATCAATAGACTGTCTGGGTATGTACAATGGAATACTCAGTTTAATGTAGGTGAAGGACAACTCTTTTTGAATGCAGGGACTCGTTTTCACGGTTGGAATGTATCTGGAGATGGAATTTCAACGGGTAAAGCGCAAACGGTTATTAGTCCAAGAGCCCAGTTGACTTGGAAACCGGAATGGAAAAGAAATATGTTATTCCGCTTGGCTACTGGAGTCTATTACCAACCTCCTTTTTATAAAGAATTGCGAGATTCTACAGGAGTAGTTCAACCTGATGTAAAAGCACAGCAATCACTTCATTTTGTGTTGAGTAATGATTATAAGTTTTTGATGAACAATCGTAAGTTTAAATTGGTTACCGAAGCCTATTATAAAAGCATGACCGATGTCAACACCTATACCTTAGAGAATGTACGTATACGGTATAGAGCGAATAATGATGCTACGGCATACGCTTATGGATTGGATATGCGTTTGAATGGGGAATTTGTGCCAGGTACCGAGTCTTGGTTGAGTTTTGGTTATATGAAGACCGAAGAAAATCAAGGAGGTAAAGGATTTATTGCACGTCCAACCGATCAGCGCTTGAAATTTGGATTATTGTTTCAGGATTATATGCCCAATATGCCTAGTATGAAATTGTATATGAATTTAGTATACAATACCGGATTACCTGGAGGTTCTCCTTCTTATGCCGATGCCTATGATTACCAAACCCGTTTGCGTGATTACCGTCGTGCCGATGTTGGTTTTTCGTATGTTCTTACAGAGCGAAATACCGGTAGATCCCAAAGTCATTGGTTGAAAAAATTCCAAGATTTATCTATAGGATTTGAAATATTCAATTTGTTCAATAACCAAAATGCAATAACCAACACTTGGGTGCGTGATGTATATACTAAGAACCAATATGGTATTCCGAACTATATGACAACCCGAGTATTTAATGTTAAGTTGACAGCAAAATTATAATTCAAAACACTAAATTTGAATGTAAATTATTTTAGTATGAAAAAGTACCTTCCCTATTTAGCCACTTTTCTTTTAGTTGCGATGGTTAGTTGTAAAAAAGAAGAGGTTGAAAAACTTAAAGTAATTTATGAAGATTCTGCAAAGTCGAAGCCAATGGAAATTGTTGATACGACACAAATAGAAGTAGCTGATTTGCCAATTGCATTAGAAGGGACTTCTTATTTAATTCACCCTATTGGGCAGTTGAATCGTGAAGGAAAGGCTTTGAAATCTTCATCCGATACAGAAGAGGGTTTTACAGTGTCCAATTACGGGGAGTATCAAATTACTGGGTATTTAAAGAATTTAAAATTTCAAGAAATAGGTAAGGATACCTTAACTACATTAACAACTAAACCTGTTTTGATAGAAACAGTGACCTTTTTAAAAGCTTTGGCTGATAAGACCAAACAGCAAGTGTTGGTTTATACATTGTCAGATATGGATACCAATAAAGATGGTAAGTTGAATGGAGAGGATATCAAATCCTTATATATAAGTACTATCTCTGGGTCTAAATTTACAAAGCTTTCAGCTGATTATCAAGAATTAGTTGATTGGAAAATGATAGAATCCCAGCATTTGTTGTATTTTAGAACTATTGAAGATACCAATAAAAATGGTGCTTTTGATGCTAAAGACCAAATGCAATATCAATACGTGAATTTAAAGGATGGTCGTTGGACAGTTACGGCTTATCACCCAATTCCTTAAACTTATTCAAAAGATTGCATTCCGACTAATTTGGAGTACATACCGTTCTTAGCCATCAAGACTTCGTGGGTTCCTTGTTCTACAATTTCGCCCTTTTGCATCACCACTATAACATCTGCCTTTTGAATCGTAGATAGACGGTGTGCTATTACTACTGAAGTTCTATTTTGCATCATGTTTTCCAAAGCTTGTTGCACTAATCTTTCACTTTCGGTATCCAAAGCTGAAGTCGCTTCGTCTAGAATCATGATAGGTGGGTTTTTTAGAACCGCACGGGCAATAGACAAGCGTTGTTTCTGTCCTCCAGAAAGTTTGTTTCCACTATCACCTACATTGGTGTAAATGCCTTCTGGTAAATCTTTAACGAATTCGTAGGCATTAGCGATTTTTAAGGCGTCAATGATTTCCTCATCAGTTGCGTTTAATTTTCCAAGAGCAACATTGGCTTTTATTGTATCGTTAAACAAGACAGAGTCTTGAGTTACTAATCCCATCAGATTACGTAAAGAATGTAGGTCATAGTCTTTGATGTCAATATTGTCAATCTGTATACTGCCTTCATTTACATCGTAAAATCGCGTTAATAAATTGGCGATTGTACTTTTTCCACTTCCTGATTGACCAACTAATGCTACAGTTTTTCCAATAGGAACTTGCAATGAAAAGTTTTTTAAGACATATTCATCTTCATATTTAAAGTTGACATTTTCTATTGAAATACCTTTTTCAAAATGTTCTTTTTTAATGGCGTTTTCTTTATTTACAATTGGATTTTCTTGTTCTAGAATTTCCATGATACGGTCAACTGCAGCAGTACCTCTTTTGACACTATAGGATGCTTTAGAAATGGATTTTGCAGGAGTAAGAATGTTGTAGGCTAATCCCATATAAGCAATAAAAGCAGCTCCATTTAAGGTTTTGTCAATTAATACCATATTACCCCCATACCATAGTAATATAGCAATAACCATAATCCCCATAAACTCACTCACAGGTGATGCTAGGTTTTGTCTATTGCCTATATTAATAGATAGGTTAAAGAAGCGATTGGTAGAGCTTTGAAACATTTTGTTGAAATATCCTTCGGCGTTATATCCTTTTACCACTTTTAATCCACCTAAGGTTTCTTCAATTGTTGACAAGAATACACCTTGTTCTTCCTGCATACGAGTTGATTTTCGTTTCAATTGTTTTCCAATTAAAGAAATGATGTAGCCTGAAACAGGTATAAAGATAAACACGAATATCGTTAATTTCACACTGATTGTAAACATCATAACAATAGTGAATACGATAGTTAAGGGTTCCTTTACAATCAATTCAAGCATGGAAAGCATAGAAGTTTGCACTTCATTGGCATCACCTGAAATACGAGAGATAAGATCACCTTTTCTTTTTTCAGAGAAGAAGGCATGAGGCAGTTCTAATGTTTTTTGGTAAATCGCATTGCGCAAGTCTCTCATGATCCCATTTCGCAGGAAATTGATAAAAAACATAGCAAAATAATCACTAAGATTTTTAAGTAAAAAGATGGTAATGATTATAGCAACCATGATGGCTAGCGTAACGCTAATTCCTTTTTCTTCAGTAGTAGTTGTGATGTAATAGCTAAGAAAATCTTCCAAGTAATGTTTGAAATGACCTATATCCTCATAAACAGGTTTTACGGTATTTCTTTTTGTTTGGTCAAAAAGTACTTGCATCATGGGAATTAATGCCATGAAGGATAGGGTACTGAACAGCGCATACAAAATATTGAAGAAGATGTTCAAGTAGGCGTACTTTTTGTACGGTTTGATAAAGGGGATTATTTTCTTAAAACTACTCATTAGTTCAATTGCATTTCAGAAATTATGTTTTTTATTTTGGTATTCAAATATGCCTCTGCTTCTGGGATTTCATCGGTGCTTTCCACTGTAGTGTTCACACTGAAGTAAAATTTAATTTTGGGTTCAGTACCACTTGGGCGCGCACAAATTTTAGAGCCATCTTCTAAATAGTAGATTAACACATTTGATTTGGGAACCGTAAGCGATTCCATTTCTTGCGTTAAAAGATTTTTGGCTGTCCCATTTTGGTAATCTTCAACCATAATTACACGTTGCCCATTTATTTCAGCTACTGGCTTATCTCGCATTTCTGTCATCATTTGTTTGATTTGTTCAGCACCTTCAATTCCTTTTTTGGTAATCGAAATAAGGTGCTCTTTATAAAATCCAAAATCGACATACATTTCCAGTAATTCTTGGTATACCGAACTTCCTTTTTCTTTGGCTTGAGCCGCAATTTCGCACATTAGCAATATAGCACCTACGGCATCTTTATCGCGAACAGCATCACCAACCATAAAGCCAAAGCTTTCTTCACCACCCCCAATGAATTTGAGTTCAGGGAAATCTTTGATGAATTTAGCAATCCATTTGAAGCCGGTAAGCCCAACTTTGCATTCTACTTCATAAGCTGAAGCCAATTCAAGCATCATAGGTGTAGAAACTATAGTAGAGCCAATAAATTGCTTGCCATTGATTTTACCCGCTTTATGCCATTGGTTCAAAAGGTATTGCGTCATGATCACCATGGTTTGATTACCATTTAATAAGATCATTTTGCCTTCGGTATTTCGCACAGCAACACCCAATCGGTCGCTGTCAGGGTCGGTGCCAAATACAATATCGGCATTGATTTTGTCGGCTAAGGCCAATGCCATTGTTAAGGCTTCTGGTTCTTCTGGATTAGGAGAAACCACTGTTGGGAAATTCCCGTCGGGTTGCTCTTGTTCAGGAACTATATTGACGTCTGTATAGCCTGCTTTAGCCAGTACTCTTGGTACCATTTTAATAGAAGTACCGTGTAAAGAGGTATACGTAATTTTTAATTGTTGTCTTGCTGAGGATGAAGTGTTAAAACTAGCGTTAGCCACAGTTGAAAGGGCAAAAGCTTCATCTACTGCTTCATCTATATATGTGATTAGCTTTTCATTGGCTTCAAAACGAATTTCGCTGTATTTTAAATCTTCAATAACTTGAATGATTTCGCCATCTTGAGGGGGAACCAATTGTCCGCCATCTTGCCAGTATACTTTGTATCCATTGTATTCAGGTGGGTTGTGTGAGGCAGTTAAGACAATTCCGGCATGGCAGTTTAAATGTTTTACAGCAAAAGACAACTCAGGGGTAGGCCGCATGTCTGAAAACAAATACACTTGAATTCCGTTGGCTGAAAATACATCGGCTACTACTTTCGCTAAGGTATTGCTATTGTGTCGGCAATCATAGGCAATGGCCACTTTAATAGGCTCCTCAGGAAAAGATTTTTTTAAGTAATCGGATAAGCCTTGGGTGTTTTTGCCTAAAGTGTATTTATTGATACGGTTGGTGCCTACGCCCATGATACCGCGCATTCCACCTGTTCCAAATTCAAGATTTTTATAGAAGCTCTCTTCCAAGTTTTGGGGAGCATTCGTCATCATTTCTTTGATTTGATTTTGGGTTTCAGTATCAAATATTAGCGTAAGCCATTCGTTTATTTTGTCTAAAATAGAGGGTTCGAGTTGCATAATTTTGTGTTTTAATCACTGAAGTATAGGTAGCGCTTGGCGTTACAAGTTTACTTCACGGGCAATTTTATATCGTTCTTCATTGTTTTTGGTGCGTAGTATAATTTCACCCAAAAATCCCGCAAGGAATAATTGAGAGCCAATAATCATAGCGGTTAATGCAATGTAGAAAAGTGGGTTTTGTGAAACTAAAATGGTTGGCTCATGAAAAGCAAACAATTTTAATAGTTTAATGCTGATTATTAAGAAGGTGGATATAAATCCAATGATGAACATAATCACCCCTAAGGCGCCAAAAAGGTGCATAGGTCTTTTGCCATAACGGGATAAAAACCAAATGGTTATTAGGTCAAGGAAGCCATTGACAAAACGGCTCATGCCAAATTTAGATTCGCCATATTTGCGTGCTTGGTGAATAACTACTTTTTCTCCAATTTTCCCAAAACCGGCATTCTTAGCAAGAACAGGAATATAGCGGTGCATTTCTCCTGAAACTTCGATGTTTTTGATTACGATGTTTTTATAGGCTTTCAAGCCGCAATTAAAATCATTAAGGTAAACGCCTGATGTTTTTCTAGCGGCCCAATTGAATAATTTGGAAGGCAAGTTTTTAGTAACTACAGAATCATAGCGTTTCTTTTTCCAGCCTGAAACCAAATCATAGTTTTGGTTTAGTACCATGTTGTATAAGTCAGGAATCTCATCAGGGCTGTCTTGTAAATCGGCATCCATAGTAATTACTACATCACCTAGTGCTTTGGCAAAACCAGCATGAAGTGCCTGCGATTTCCCAAAATTGCGCAAGAATCGAATTCCTTTTACATTTGGGTTGTCTTGGGCTAAATTTTCAATACACTGCCAGGAGTCATCCGTACTTCCATCGTCTATAAAAATAACTTCATAGGAATAGTTGTTGGCTGTCATTACTTTGGCAATCCATTGGTGTAATTCGGGTAATGATTCCTGTTCGTTTAAAAGAGGAATAATAATAGATATATTCATTAAATATAGTCTTGAGGTCTATCGTTTTTTGCTATGGCTCCTATAATTAAGGAGTAAATCAATCCTAAAAACGCATACATGATAATGGTGACTGGTATTGATAACGCAGGGCTCATGAATTTTCTAGTCCATGAAATGGCCATGTCTACTTGTTCGGTAGTCATAGTTGGGTTTTGCTCTATTAATACGGCTCTAGTTTTTCTAATGATTTCTTCTGTGAATTCGGGTACAAGCATATTGAAAACAGCTGCAAAAATGGCATACAGCAAAGCTGCAAAAATGCAAATAGTTACTCCAATTTTAAGGCTTTCCCCAAAAGACACATATCCTTCATTTAACTTAGTTTTGAAGTTGTTTACCCCTAAAAAAATAAAGCCAGCAGGAAGTAGTAAGAAGTTTAATATATTGACAATAACACCATACGATTTATTCGTTGTAGGGTCAATGTCAAAGACATAAGAGATGGCAAATTCTACAATCATGATAAGTCCAAAAAGAAGACCGTATTGCAATGCTGATTTAGAAGGAGATATAGTTTTGTTCATGTTAGTTTTTATTAAGTTTAATTAATCAACAAATATAGTAAATCCGTTATAACTATATATTAAGTAGGAAACATTTAAAAAAAGTTACACTTTGGTTTGATTTTTGAAAAATAGTTGTATTTTTGCACACTCTAATTAAAAAAAGAATTTTAAAAGTTGTAGCTAGTTTATACCTTTCCTAATGAAAGCTTCAGAACAAACTACTTCATAACAATAAAAAGATTTACAAAAATGAAAAAAGGAATTCACCCAGAAAATTACAGATTAGTTGCTTTTAAAGACATGTCAAACGAAGATGTTTTTATCACTAAATCAACAGTAGAAACAAGAGAAACTATTACACACGAAGGTGTTGAATATCCAGTTTTCAAAATGGAGATCTCTAGAACATCTCACCCATTTTACACAGGTAAATCTAAACTTATTGATACTGCAGGACGTATTGATAAATTCAAAACTAAATACGCTAAACACGCGAAATAATAGTTTTAGTGTTCAAATTTTAGGAAAACCATTCACGAAAGTGAGTGGTTTTTTTATGAAATAAACTTTGACTAGAGGCCTTGCCAAACGGATTTTTTTTATAAACTTTGGCATTATTAAGCGCGGACAATTCGAGAATTGTCCTTTCAATCAAATAAAAATGAACTATATACTTTTTGACGGAACCGTTCGTAACGCTTTACTTCCTTTTACTTTTACCAGACCTGTGGCCGATATTCGTATCGGGATATTGACTATTCGAGAAAAATGGGAGAAATACTTGGGGTATACTACAACTACCTTGACTGAAGATTACTTGTCTGAAAAGTATCCTATGGTTGAATTGGAGGATAATGTTATGATTAATGCATCATTTTTACCCAATGATGTGTTGGCAGAAATGGTGAAAAGTTTGGATAAAAATCAAGCTATTTTTAAAGGTGATGAAGTAATTGCTTTTTATACTATTGATAGCCAAGAGGAAGTCGATTTTGATGACTATGAGATTTTAGAGTATTCAGAGGAATGCCTTACAGTGGAGCATACTTGGGATATTTTTGCTAAGAATGATGCTGCTATACGCGAAGACTTTAATTTGATTACTGCAGATCGCTTTTCGCAACCTATCCCTAAAAGTGTTAATGTAATAGCGCCTGAAAATGTGTTTATAGAAGAGGGAGCCCAATTGGAATTTGTTACCTTAAATGCATCTACTGGGCCAATATATATAGGTAGAAATGCCGAGATAATGGAGGGTTCCGTGATTCGTGGTCCTTTTGCATTATGTGAATTTGGACGCGTGAAGTTGGCAACTAAAGTGTATGGAGCCACTACTGTGGGGCCTCATTCAGTTATAGGTGGAGAGGTTAATAATTCCGTTTTATTTGGATACTCCAATAAAGGGCATGATGGTTTTTTGGGTAACTCAGTGTTAGGGGAATGGTGCAATATTGGCGCTGATAGTAACAATTCCAATTTGAAAAACAATTATGAGATGGTGCGTTTGTGGAGTTATGAAACAGAAGGATTTGCCAAAACAGGTCTTCAGTTTTGTGGATTAATGATGGGTGATCATAGCAAATGTGGAATCAATACTATGTTTAATACGGGTACTGTAGTGGGGGTGAGCTCTAATATTTTTGGCTCAGGATTCCCGCGCAACTTTGTACCTAGTTTCTCATGGGGTGGAGCTTCTGGATTTACAACCTACCTTACGTCAAAAGCCTTTCAAACTGCCAAAATCGTGATGGCACGTCGTCAAGTAGAATTTACTGAAGAAGATGCAAAGATATTAGAGCACGTTTTTGAACTTACAACCAAATACAGAAAGGAGTAATGTTGATTGGATGATTTGAGGATTAGTGTATTAAACATTACATTTTCAAATCATCAAATTGTATAATCTTCAAATTAAACTATCTTTGCAGCACTTAATTTTTGACAACGATTTCATCAATTGAGTTTATGTATGGAACAAAAAAAGAAAGTAGCGTTTTACACGCTAGGATGTAAGCTGAACTTTTCAGAAACATCCACAATCGCACGTGATTTTCAAAATGAAGGTTTTGAACGTGTAGATTTTGAAGAAGCGGCCGACATCTATGTCATCAATACCTGTTCGGTAACGGATAATGCCGATAAACAATTCAAGCAAATCGTAAAGAAGGCAATGAAGCGCAATGCGAAAGCATTTGTGGCTGCTGTTGGCTGTTATGCCCAATTGAAGCCAGAGGATTTGGCTGCTGTTGATGGGGTAGATTTGGTTTTAGGGGCAACTGAAAAATTTAAAATCACCGATTACATCAATGATTTGTCTAAAAATGATATGGGAGAAGTGCATTCCTGTGAAATTGAAGAGGCTGATTTTTATGTAGGCAGTTATTCTATAGGTGATCGTACACGTGCCTTTTTGAAAGTTCAGGATGGTTGTGATTATAAATGTACCTATTGTACCATACCCTTGGCACGAGGTATATCTCGCTCGGATGCCTTAGATAATGTGTTGAAGAATGCCTATGAAATCTCCCAACAAGGGATTAAAGAAATAGTGTTGACAGGTGTTAATATTGGGGACTATGGCAAAGGGGAATTTGGGAATAAAAAACACGAACATACCTTTCTGGATTTGGTAAAAGCTTTAGATGAGGTAGCTGGAATTGAGCGATTGCGCATTTCGTCTATTGAGCCTAATTTGCTGAAAAATGAAACTATTGAATTTGTGGCTCAAAGTAAAACGTTTGTGCCACACTTCCATATACCGTTACAAAGCGGAAGCAATGACATTTTAAAACAAATGAAACGCCGGTATTTGCGGGAAGTCTATATTGATAGAGTAGAAGCTATTCGCAAAGTGATGCCTCATGCGTGTATAGGAGTAGATGTAATCGTTGGCTTTCCAGGTGAAACAGATGAACACTTTTTAGAGACCTATCATTTCTTGAATGCGTTGGATATTTCTTATTTGCATGTGTTTACCTATTCGGAACGTGACAATACAGAGGCCGCTGCTATGAAAGAGATAGTGCCTATGAATGTGCGAAACAAACGCAGTAAAATGTTGCGGGGGTTATCAGTAAAAAAACGCCGCGCTTTTTATGAAAGCCAAATAGGTACACACCGCACAGTACTTTTTGAAAGTGAAAACAAGGAAGGGTATATTCACGGATTTACGGAAAACTATGTGAAAGTGAAAACACCATGGAATCCAGAATTGGTCAATACGTTACACTCGGTTCAATTGACTGGTATAGATGAGGAAGGGAGTGTGCGTGTTGCGTTACAAGTCCCAGTAATTTAGTCTTTGAGGTGAAAACTTATTTTGGTAATACGGTATACGGTTTCGCTATACTGTTCTATGAATTCGTATTCATTTGGGCTTAGTGATTTGAAGTCTATTATTCTATCGGCTGAAATTTCATAATACATAGTGTCACCTTCAATCATGAGTTTATCTCCAGTTTTGCGATAAGCCGAACGAATCAACTCAAAAACGGATAAATTCCATGTGGTAAGATTGGCATCTAAGTTGTCTCTATGGGTGCATAAACCTTCCGTGATTTCGGTTTTTAAGCCATAGTATTGAGGAATGTTTTCGAAGAATAGGACGATTTCTTGGTGAAGGGTAGCTGTATTCATGCTCTAAATATAGAAAAAAACCAAAAAAAAGTCGCCTTTATTGAGGCGACTTTTTGTTAAATATCCAATTAGATTTTAATACCGGGAGGTAATAAATCTCTATAAGTGGTGTTTTTTCTAAAGAATAATGCAATTTTGGGTAAAATAGGAACGACTTTTAATTTGCGTTCGTAGGCTATTTCCATTATGGTTTTCAATAATTCGTTGATAAAATCTTCATCAGCAAATCCTTCAAAGGTGTTGATACGAGTTAGAAATATTTTCTTTTCTTGAAAGGAGTACTCTACTGATATTAATTTGCCATCTACCAAAGTTTCAAATTGTCGTGCAAAGGTGTTGTCTCTGATTTCAATTTTTTCCGAAATAACCGTTGTGTCCATAATCAAGTAAAATAAAAGGATTATTTTTATGCAAAAATACTAATAATTAACGAGTTTCGAGGTATATAATGGCTAAAATTCATGTTTACTTGATGCCTGGTATGGCTGCAAGTTCGGCTATTTTTGAACGGATTGAATTGACAGAGGCTCTCTTTGTAGTACATCTCTTGGAATGGGAAGTGCCAACTGAACGGGATTCTTTAGAGTCCTATGCCCAGCGTATGGCTTTGAAAGTAGTTCATGAAGATGCTATTTTGATTGGTGTTTCTTTTGGGGGAATCTTGGTTCAAGAGATGAAAGCTTTTTTGAAAGTTCGTAAAGTTATTATTATTTCGAGTGTCAAGTCGCGTGACGAATTGCCCAGGAAGATGAAGATTGCGCGTGCCACAAAAGCATATAAATTATTGCCGACGACCTTGGTAGCTTATGTTGAACAATTGGCTCAGTTTGCTTTTGGTCCAGCAATTAAAAAAAGATTATCTCTGTATGAGAAGTTCTTATCGGTACGTGATAAATATTATTTAGATTGGTCTATATATCAAATCGTTAATTGGAATAGAACTATAGCCGATCCTGCTGTAATTCACATACATGGGGATGCTGATGAGGTCTTTCCAATTCAATATATAAAAGATTGTATAGTGGTAAAAGGAGGAACTCATATTATGATTTTAAACAAGTATAAATGGTTGAATGAAAATTTACCTAAAATAATGTTAGACTAATGAGGTGTCAGGCTTAGTTTTTGTAGTTTAGCCTTTTAAAAGTATAGTAATATGAAATTAAATAAAGCGTTGTTAACAGTCTTAGGAGTTGTTCTTGTATCGGGACTTTTGGTTTTTGGTGTCTCAGGTGATCAAAAGGCCAAAGCAATGCATGAAGGAACAGCGATGTATTTTCCTGAATCTATTGATTTTGCTGGTGAGAATGCGCCATTGAATATAATAGACGTTAGAGAGCGATTGGATAGAGAGTTGTTGATTAACGCCAATTTGGATGCAACAACGGCTTTAATTATTAAACGATCCAATAGAGCATTTCCTATTATAGAACCGATTTTGAAACAATATGGCGTGCCAGATGATTTTAAATATTTAGCTGTAATTGAAAGTGGATTAATCAATGCTGTTTCACCTTCTGGTGCTAAAGGAGTATGGCAATTTATGCCCGATACGGCAAAAGAAAAAGGAATGGAAGTCAATGATATTGTGGATGAACGGTATCACTTAGAGAAATCCACAGAAGCGGCATGTAAGTATTTTTTGGTTGCCAAAGAAAAGTTTGGTAGTTGGACTATGGCTGCGGCATCTTATAATGGTGGGATGAATGGAATTAGTAAAAAAATAGAAGAACAAAAAGTTAGTAATTATTATGATTTGGGTTTGACGGAAGAAACATCTCGCTATGTGTTTCGAATACTAGCCTTAAAAGAAATTATGAAACAACCTGCTAAATATGGTTTTGCGTTGTACGAGTCAGATTTATATGCGCCCATACCTACTAAAGAAATTGATGTTGATAGCACCATAAATGATTTGCCTCGTTTTGCTTTAGGACAAGGTATTAATTATAAGTTGTTGAAGATTCACAATCCATGGTTGCGCGATAAGAGGCTATCAAATCCAATGAAGAAAAAATATACGATTAAAATTCCTTTAGAAATATAAGGAAGGGATATAAAAAAAGCTTTAGAATTTCTAAAGCTTTTTTTATGCACGATATTTTGAATCAACATTAGATTTTCTTCATCTGTTCTTTCATCATGGTGATTTGGTCTTTCAACATGTTTTGTTTGTCAAGCTTTTTAGCTTCGTTAAGCAAACTAGTAGCTTCCATTTTGCGTCTTTTAGACATGGCGATACCGGCTAAGTTTAATTTGGCAACAGCTAAGTCCATATCCATGCTTAAACCCAATTCGATAGCTTTTTTGAAATACTTCTCCGATTGGTGTAAATTGGTTTGGGATAGCATTAACCCGTGTAAGTAATTGTAATATCCTTGTTGTTTTTTAATCAATGCGGTGTCTGGATTTTTAATTTTATCCAACCATACTTTGGCGCCCGGGAAATCTTGTTTACGTAATTTGAAGAACGCCATCAAAATGTATTCGTTCTTGAAATACAAAAAGATTGGGATTGCGGATAATAAAATATAGAAAATTCCGGTGCCAATATAGTCGTCGAAAATATTGTAAACACCATAGGCAATGATAACTGCAGCTATTACTAGTTTAATAAATCTATGAAACATAAGTTTTGTATTTTTGTGGTTGCAAAGGTAATAAAAGGATTTTAAAATATTTTTATAAAACTACTTGCCAGAAAAAAAAAGGTTTGTATATTTGCACTCGGTTTAAAAAGAGCCGTTTTTACAAAGAAATTAATACACGATTTTAAAGATACAAAGCAATGAGCAAAAGAACGTTTCAACCATCGAAAAGAAAAAGAAGAAATAAACACGGATTTATGGACAGAATGGCTTCTGCAAATGGAAGAAAAGTCCTTGCGCGTCGTAGAGC
>JAHEHJ010000026.1 GCA_024644655.1 Flavobacterium sp. | reverse complement strand
TTTGTAAGTGGATTGAAAAAAGTAAAATTATCAGCTGCATTCTCTTTAAAAGAAGATGAAACAGCTTCTATAACAACTATTGCTATACCAGCACCTCACTATTTAGAATCATGGAATGATTTGATGTTGACAAAAGGAACCTATTCTTTAACTCAACCTACTATTCGTCCATTATTCAATTCAGTACAATTCCAAGATGCTTTGTTGTCATGGAATGGTAATGCGGGTACTTTTTATGATTATATCAAAGCTAATGCTTCGGCTTATAGCAATGGATTGACTTGGAATAAAATGTTACACGATGGTGTAAGTGCAGGAGCTGCAACTGCTGTTGCTGGTGGTTCTGCTGATTTTGCGGGTGCGGCTAACGCATTAGCACAATCTAAAGCTGGAAAAGATTTCGAATTGGTATTGTATACCAAAACGGGATTAGGAGATGGTCAGCAAGCAAATAATCCTTGGTTACAAGAGTTTCCAGATCCAATTACAAGAGTATCTTGGGATAATTATGTTACTGTTTCACAAGCCGATGCTAAAGCATTAGGTTTAGAAAACAAAATAGTAGCTAACGGTGGATTAAATGGAAGCAATGCTACACTTACTGTAAATGGAGTTAAAATGGATGTTCCTGTAATTGTTCAACCTGGACAAGCAGTAGGAACTTTAGGTTTGGCTTTAGGGTATGGTAAAAAAGCAGCTTTAAAAGAAGAAATGCAAGTAGGTGTTAACGCTTACACATTCTATACTAACTTTAATAACGTACAAGCTGCTACTTTGGAAAAAGCAGGTGGTGAGCATGAGTTTGCATGTGTACAATCACAAAAAACCTTAATGGGTAGAGGTGATATTATTAAAGAAACTACACTTGAAATATTCAATACTAAAGATGCTAAAGAATGGAATGAAGTTCCTATGGTATCTTTAGACCATAAAGAAATAGAAGCTACAAAAGTAGATTTATGGGAATCATTTGATCGTTCAGTTGGACATCATTTCAACCTATCTATTGATTTAAATGCGTGTACGGGTTGTGGTGCGTGTGTTATTGCATGTCATGCTGAAAACAATGTACCAGTAGTTGGAAAAGCTGAAGTAAGAAGAAGTCGTGATATGCACTGGTTGCGTATTGATAGATACTATTCTTCTGAAGATACTTTCGCTGGAGATAATAAGAAAAAAGAAGAATTTGACGGTTTAGATTTAGGCGGTTTCTTGTCTGGAAATGAAAACACAAAAGGATCTCTTGGAGGTTTCCGTAAAATGGAACACCCAGCTGATAATCCTCAAGTAGCATTCCAACCTGTAATGTGTCAACACTGTAACCACGCACCTTGTGAAACTGTATGTCCTGTGGCTGCTACATCTCATGGTCGTCAAGGTCAAAACCAAATGGCTTATAACCGTTGTGTAGGTACACGTTACTGTGCTAACAACTGTCCTTATAAAGTACGTCGTTTTAACTGGTTCTTATATAACAATAATGACGAGTTTGATTTCCATATGAATAATGATTTAGGTCGTATGGTTATCAATCCAGATGTAAACGTTCGTTCACGTGGGGTTATGGAAAAATGTTCTATGTGTATTCAAAAAACACAGTTGACCATTTTAACAGCTAAACGCGAAGGAAGAGAAGTTAATGCAGATGAATTCCAAACAGCTTGTTCGGCTGCTTGTACTACAGGTGCTATGGCTTTTGGAGATATAAACAACAAAGACAGTAAAGTGGCTAAGTTGGTTGAAGATAAAAGAATGTATCACTTGTTAGAGCACGTTGGCACAAAACCAAATGTGATTTACCACGTAAAAGTTAGAAATACCTAGTATCAAAAAATAATTAATTAAGAAACAATATAAAGGATTATGTCGTCTCATTACGAAGCACCCATTAGAAAACCTTTAGTTATAGGTGATAAATCATATCACGATGTAACTGTAGATGTAGCTGCTCCTGTTGAAGGAAGAGCAAATAAACAGTGGTGGACTGTATTTTCTATCGCATTAATAGCTTTCCTATGGGGAATTGGATGTATAGTGTATACTATATCTACCGGTATCGGAGCATGGGGATTAAACAAAACTGTAGGTTGGGCTTGGGATATCACTAACTTCGTTTGGTGGGTTGGTATCGGTCACGCTGGAACTCTTATCTCTGCGGTACTTTTATTATTCCGTCAACGATGGAGAATGGCAATCAATCGATCTGCGGAAGCAATGACTATCTTCTCGGTAGTACAAGCAGGTTTATTTCCAATTATTCACATGGGTCGACCTTGGTTGGCTTATTGGGTAGTGCCAATTCCAAATCAATTTGGATCTTTATGGGTTAACTTTAACTCTCCATTACTTTGGGACGTATTTGCGATTTCAACGTATTTATCGGTTTCATTAGTATTCTGGTGGACAGGTTTACTTCCAGATTTCGCTATGTTGCGTGATAGAGCTGTAACACCTTTTACTAAAAGAATATATACTATATTAAGTTTTGGTTGGAGCGGTAGAGCTAAAGATTGGCAACGTTTTGAAGAAGTTTCTTTAGTATTAGCTGGTTTAGCTACTCCACTGGTACTTTCTGTACACACTATTGTATCTTTTGACTTTGCTACTTCGGTAATTCCGGGATGGCATACGACTATCTTCCCTCCATACTTTGTTGCTGGAGCGGTATTCTCAGGATTCGCGATGGTAAACACCTTGTTGATTATCATGAGAAAAGTATCTAATTTAGAAGCTTACATCACTGTTCAACATATCGAATTAATGAACATTGTAATTATGATTACAGGTTCTATTGTAGGTGTTGCGTATATCACTGAGTTATTTGTGGCTTGGTATTCAGGAGTAGAGTATGAACAATATGCATTTTTGAATAGAGCAACAGGACCTTATGCATGGGCATACTGGGCAATGATGAGTTGTAATGTATTCTCACCACAATTTATGTGGTCTAAAAAATTGAGAACGAGTATCATGTTCTCATTTATTATCTCTATTGTTGTAAATATTGGTATGTGGTTTGAGCGTTTTGTTATTATC
The DNA here is from genome assembly GCA_024644655.1 of Flavobacterium sp. Classification (GTDB taxonomy): domain Bacteria; phylum Bacteroidota; class Bacteroidia; order Flavobacteriales; family Flavobacteriaceae; genus Flavobacterium. The sequence goes on along the minus strand of JAHEHJ010000026.1, from coordinate 36,689 downwards.
GTGACGTCATTACACAGAGATTACCTTCCATCTTCATGGACGATGTTCTCCCCTACATTTATTGATATTGGTATTTTCATTGGTACTATAGGTTTCTTCTTTGTTTTATTCTTATTATATGCTAGAACATTCCCAGTGATTGCTCAAGCCGAGGTTAAAACAATCTTGAAATCATCCGGAGAAAATTTCAAAAAACAAAGAGAATTAGAAGGTCATAATCATTCAGATAAACATTAATAATTGCTATGAGTAGTAATAAAGTTATACACGCTATATACAATGATGATGATGTATTAATGGATGCCGTTCACAAAACGAGAGCAGCACATCATCACATTGAAGAAGTTTTTACTCCATTCCCGGTACACGGTTTGGATAAAGCTATGGGGATTGCCCCAACCCGTTTAGCCATTTGTGCATTTATTTATGGATGTATTGGTTTAAGTGTGGCAACAATCATGATGAATTATATTATGATTCAAGATTGGCCTCAAGATATTGGAGGTAAACCAAGTTTTGCCTATTATCAAAACATGCCTGCATTCGTGCCAGTTATGTTTGAGATGACAGTATTCTTTGCAGCGCATTTAATGGTAATTACTTTTTATATGAGAAGTAGATTGTGGCCATTCAAACAAGCTGAAAACCCAGATGTGAGAACTACTGACGACCACTTTTTAATGGAAGTATCTGTTAAAAATAACGAAGAAGAATTGGTAAAATTCTTTGAAAGTACTGGTGCAGTTGAAGTTAAAGTAATTGATAAGCATTAATAATAGATATGAAAAGTTTACTTAAAACAGCAGTATTATTAGGTATCATTGTTTCATTATCATCATGTCATGATAAATCGAAGCCTAATTACCAGTATATGCCTAACATGTACGAATCGGTAGCTTATGAAACTTATTCTGAATCTAATGCTTTCAATTCGCCAACTGGTTTGCATGGCAAAGAAGGTCAGTTACCTCCAGTAGGTTCGATTAAGAGAGGTTTTGTTCCTTACGAGTATCCAAACACTCCTGAGGCGTTGTTAGCAGTTAAGGCCGCTAATTTAAAATCACCACTTGATTCTACAAAAGTAGATATGAAAAAAGGCCAAGCGCTTTTTGAAATTTATTGTGCTATATGTCATGGTACAGCTGGTGATGGTCAAGGAAAATTGGTTAAACAACAAAAATTCCTTGGGGTTCCTAATTACAAAGACAGACAAATCAATGAAGGAAGTATATTTCATGTAGAAACTTATGGGTTGAATGCAATGGGATCTCACGCCAATCAATTGAGTCAGGAAGAACGATGGTTAGTTGCAGCATATGTAATGGACCTTAGAAGTAAATTATAATTGTAGAATAATCTGATTATTATAGATATGTATACCTTTTCTAGTAAATTAAAAACATTTTCATTCGTCTTAATGCTCGTAGGAGTTTTAGGAATTGGGTATGGTTTTTTAACCGCGCCAAAAACAATTCAAGACGTAGAAACCATTTTAAAGGCCGAAGAAGCTCATCATGAAGGGGCTACAGCTCACCATGAAGTTGAAAAACATGATGCTAAAGCTGTTGCAGAACACAAAGAGCACGTAGCGCATGTGTTCCAACAATTGCAAAACAAACCTTGGGCTGCTTTATATGTGGCTTGTATTTTCTGCATGTTAATTGCAATGGGTGCATTAGCATTTTATGCGATTCAACAAGTGGCACAAGCGGGATGGTCTCCTGTTTTATTTAGAGTAATGCAAGGTGTTACTTCGTATTTATTACCAGGTTCTATCATTTTCTTCGTTATTTTAATCTTATCTGGTTTGCATTTCAATCATTTGTTTGCTTGGTTGCAAGAAGGTGTAACTACACCAGGTAACGAACATTATGACAAAATGATTGCAGGGAAATCTGGGTATTTAAATTTCCCATTTTGGATTATCCGTGCTGTTATATTCTTATCAGGATGGAATTTATACCGTTATTTATCTAGAAAAAACTGTCTTGCTCAAGACGAGGCTACTGATAATACATTCTATAAAAAGAACTTCAAAATGTCTGCTGGATTCTTAGTATTCTTTATCGTTTCTGAGTCTATCATGTCATGGGATTGGATTATGTCTGTTGACCCACACTGGTTCAGTACATTGTTTGGATGGTATGTATTCGCTAGTTTCTTTGTGAGTGGTATTACTACAATTCAATTGGTTACTATTTATTTGAAATCAAAAGGGTATTTAGAAAATGTAAATTCAAGTCACATCCACGATTTATCTAAATTCATGTTTGGTATCAGTGTTTTCTGGACTTACTTATGGTTCTCTCAATTCATGTTGATTTGGTATTCAAATATTCCAGAAGAGGTAACCTATTTTAAAACACGTATTGATCATTTCAATATCACTTTCTTTGGTGCATTTGTATTGAATTTCATATTCCCAATATTATTGTTAATCAATACCGATTTCAAACGTATTTATTGGATTATTGTGATGGCTGGAATTATTATACTATTTGGTCACTATGTGGATTTCTTTAATATGATTATGCCAGCTACTGTTGGTGAACAATGGTTCATCGGTATTCCTGAAATCGCCTCTATTTTATTCTTCTTAGGTTTGTTCATTTTTGTAGTATTTACTGCTTTAACAAAAGCTCCGTTAGTACCAAAACGAAACCCATTTATTGAAGAAAGCAAACATTTTCATTATTAATATTTAAAGTAAATTACAAATGACGACTCTTATGGTACTTATAGTTGTAGTTTTATTAGCTGTTGCATTATGGCAGTTAACTAAAATATTCGACTTAACACAAGTAGGTGGAAATTCGGATACCACACAAATTGCTAATGAAAATGACAATAAAGTAAACGGTTACCTAATGTTTGGTTTTTTGGGTTTCATATACTTAACTACACTATATTGTTTATGGAACTATAGCAGTTTCCCTTTGCTAGGTGACTCTGCATCTGCTCATGGACCTGAAGTTGATAACTTAATGACTATTACATTAGTATTGATTTTCTTTGTTCAAACAATTACTCAAGCTTTATTGCACTATTTCGCTTTCAAATACAGAGGTAGAAAAGGACAAAAAGCATTGTACTTTGCGGATAACAATAAATTAGAATTCGTTTGGAGTATTATTCCTGCTGTAGTATTAGCTGGTTTGATTCTTTATGGATTATATGCATGGACTAATATCATGTTTGTGTCTGATAAAGATAAAGATGATGCTATTGTTATTGAATTATATGCACAACAATTTAAATGGGAAGCGCGTTATGCTGGTGCAGATAATGTATTAGGAAAAGCTAATGTACGCTATATAGAAGGAGTAAATAATTTGGGTGTTGATTTAGCAGATCCAAATGCACAAGATGATTTTTCTTCATCTGAATTGCATATCCCACAAGGAAAAAGAGTTATTTTTAAAATGCGTTCACAAGATGTATTGCACTCTGCCTATATGCCTCACTTTAGAGCTCAAATGAACTGTGTACCGGGTATGGTTACTCAATTTACATTCATTCCTACAGTTACTACTGCTGAAATGAGAGAAAGACCTAGTATCGTTGCTAAAGTGGCTGGAATTAATGCTATCCGTGCTCAAAAAAGTACAGCTCTTGTGGCTAGTGGACAACCAGCTTTAGATCCATATACTTTTGATTATTTGTTATTGTGTAATAAAATATGTGGAGCTTCACACTACAACATGCAAATGAAAATTGTAGTTGATACTCCTGAAGAATACAAAGCTTGGTTAAAAGATAAAGAAACTATTGTTCAGGCGGTAAAAAAAGCAGCCACAGAAGCTAAGGCTACAGAAGCTGGTGCTACACCATCAAAAGACACAACAGCAGCTCCAGTGAAAGACACTACTGTAGTAGCTAGTGCAGAAGTAAAAAAATAATAAATTAAAAAGTTAACCTATATGTCAGCAGAAGCTCACAATCACGATCACAGTCACGACCACGACCACGAACACCATCATAAAGATACGTTCATTACTAAATATATCTTTAGTATTGATCATAAAATGATTGCGAAACAGTATTTGATTACTGGTATTTTTATGGGTATAATTGGTGTAGGAATGTCTATGCTTTTCAGAATGCAATTGGCATGGCCTGAAGAATCTTTTAAAATATTTAGCTTTTTCCTAGGTGAGCGTATGGCTCCAGGAGGGGTTATGAATAATGAAACCTATTTGGCTTTAGTTACAATTCATGGTACCATCATGGTATTCTTTGTGTTAACTGCTGGATTGAGTGGAACGTTTAGTAACTTATTAATTCCATTGCAAATTGGGGCACGAGATATGGCTTCTGGATTCCTGAATATGGTTTCCTATTGGTTGTTCTTTGTTTCAAGTGTTATTATGGTTATTTCTCTTTTCATTGAATCTGGTCCGGCTTCAGCAGGATGGACTATATATCCACCATTGTGTGCTTTGCCACAAGCCATGTCTGGTTCAGGTTTAGGAATGACATTATGGTTGGTATCGATGGCTATCTTTATTGCAGCTTCTTTATTAGGTTCGTTAAACTATATTGTAACTGTTATCAACTTGCGTACTAAGGGTATGGCTATGACACGTTTGCCTTTAACAATATGGGCTTTCTTTGTAACGGCTATTATCGGTGTTATCTCTTTTCCAGTATTGCTTTCGGCAGCTTTGATGTTGATTATGGATAGAAGTTTTGGTACTTCTTTCTTCTTGTCAGACATTTATATTGCAGGTGAAGTATTGCACTACCAAGGTGGTTCACCAGTATTGTTTGAACACTTGTTCTGGTTCTTAGGTCACCCTGAAGTATATATTGTATTATTACCTGCTTTAGGTATTACTTCTGAAATTATTGCTACTAATTCTCGTAAACCTATCTTTGGATATAGAGCGATGATTATGTCGATTATTGCTATCGCATTTTTATCTACGATTGTTTGGGGTCACCATATGTTTGTATCGGGTATGAATCCGTTCTTAGGTTCAGTATTTACCTTTACTACTTTATTGATTGCTATTCCATCTGCTGTAAAAGCGTTTAATTATATTACCACATTATGGAAAGGTAACTTACAATTGAATCCAGCAATGTTGTTTTCTATCGGTTTGGTTTCAACTTTCATTACAGGAGGTTTGACAGGATTGATTCTTGGAGATAGTACTTTAGATATTAACGTTCACGATACTTATTTTGTGGTAGCTCACTTCCACTTAGTAATGGGTATCTCTGCACTTTACGGAATGTTTGCTGGTATTTACCACTGGTTCCCTAAAATGTTTGGTAGAATGTTGAATAAAAATTTAGGATATGTTCACTTCTGGGTTACTGCTATCTGTGCTTATGGTGTATTCTTCCCAATGCACTTTATCGGAATGGCTGGATTACCAAGACGTTATTACACCAACACTAACTTCCCATTATTTGATGAGTTGCAAAATGTGAATGTTATCATTACTACTTTTGCCTTGATTGGTGGAGCGTTCCAATTGGTATTCTTATACAACTTCTTTAGTAGTATATTCTACGGTAAAAAAACGGTACAAAATCCATGGAGATCTAATACCTTGGAATGGACAGCTCCTATCGAGCACATACATGGAAACTGGCCTGGAGAACTTCCAGAAGTTCACAGATGGCCTTATGACTATAGTAAACCAGGACATGATGAAGACTTTGTTCCTCAAAACGTTCCAATGAAACCAGGTGAAGAAGTGTTACACCACTAATTCGGTTTTTATAAAATATATAAAATGCCTTTCCTTAATGGAGAGGCATTTTTATTTGCACTAAACTTTGTTATATATTTGTGGTATGAACGAGAATCTCAATCCCACCAATTCCAATTTCAATCCAGACGAACTTGACTTAGAAAAGAAGTTGAGACCTTTGTCTTTTGATGATTTTACTGGACAGGAACAAGTATTGGATAATTTAAAAGTTTTTGTAGAAGCGGCTAATTTGCGAAACGAAGCCTTAGACCATACATTGTTTCATGGACCTCCTGGATTGGGCAAAACTACTTTAGCCAATATATTAGCCAATGAGTTGGGCGTAGGAATTAAAATCACATCGGGTCCGGTGTTGGATAAGCCTGGTGATTTAGCTGGTTTGTTGACTAATTTGGAAGAACGCGATGTGTTGTTTATAGACGAGATTCATCGGTTGAGTCCAATAGTAGAAGAATACTTGTATTCGGCTATGGAAGATTTCAAAATTGATATCATGATTGAATCGGGACCTAATGCCCGAACGGTGCAAATTAATTTGAATCCGTTTACCTTAGTTGGGGCCACCACTCGTTCCGGATTATTAACAGCTCCAATGCGCGCCCGTTTTGGTATTCAAAGCCGTTTACAATATTATAATACCGAATTGTTGACTACTATCGTTCAGCGAAGTTCGAGTATCTTAAAAATGCCAATTACCATGGAGGCTGCCATTGAAATTGCGGGTCGTAGTCGTGGAACTCCGCGTATCGCCAATGCGTTATTGCGTCGTGTTCGTGATTTTGCCCAAATCAAAGGGAATGGAAAAATTGATATCGAAATTGCGCGCTATGCCTTGCAAGCCTTGCATGTAGATGCACATGGGTTGGATGAAATGGACAATAAAATACTCACTACGATTATAGAAAAGTTCAAAGGAGGGCCAGTAGGATTATCGACTTTGGCTACCGCGGTATCTGAAAGTGGCGAAACCATTGAAGAAGTATATGAACCTTTTTTAATACAAGAAGGATTTATTGTGCGCACCCCACGTGGTAGAGAAGTAACCGAAAAAGCCTATAAGCATTTGGGTAAAGTTAATACTAATCTGCAAGGAGGTTTATTTTAATGGTACATTCCAATACTGAAAAATATACTCAATTTATAAAAGCCGAAGCTCAACGCCTCGGTTTTTTCTCATGTGGTATTTCGAAAGCTGGTTTTTTAGAAGAGGAAGCGCCTCGATTAGAACGATGGTTGCACGAAAAGCGGCATGGGCAGATGACCTATATGGAGGACTATTTTGACAAGCGTTTGGATCCTACTTTATTGGTTGAAGGTGGAAAGAGTGTTATTTCATTATTGCTGAATTATTATCCCGAAACCCTACAGCAAGAAGGCAGTTATAAGATTTCAAAATATGCCTATGGTAAAGATTACCATTATGTAATCAAAAAGAAGTTAAAAAAATTACTAAATTCAATCAAGCGGGAAATAGGTGATGTATATGGAAGAGCCTTTATCGATTTTGCCCCCGTAATGGAAAAAGCTTGGGCAGCCAAAAGTGGCTTGGGTTGGGTTGGAAAAAACAACAACCTGTTAACCCAGCAAGTGGGTTCCTTTTATTTTATTGCCGAATTGATAGTAGATTTGGAGTTGGTTTATGATTCACCAACTACCGATCATTGTGGTACTTGTACAGCTTGTTTAGATGCCTGTCCTACGCAAGCCATTATTGCGCCTTCTGTTGTTGATGGCAGCAAGTGTATTTCCTATTTTACGATTGAGTTGAAAGAACACATTCCCCAAGAGATGAAAGGGAAATTAGACGATTGGATGTTTGGTTGTGATGTCTGTCAAGATGTGTGCCCGTGGAATCGTTTTTCTAAACCGCATCGGGAACCTCATTTTGAACCCCATAAGGATTTGTTGGGTTACACTAAGAAAGATTGGGAAGAAATCACAGAAGACACCTTTGCAGCGGTCTTCAAATCTTCAGCCGTTAATAGAGCTCAATATACAGGATTGCGTCGAAATATTGATTTCTTGAAAAAATAAGTCACTGCTCTTATTCCAAAATACATAAGTGTTTTAGTTTAAAAAACATCCGTATAAATTAGTAATTTCAACCGTACAAAAAACGACCTGACGAACCAAACGATTCGTCCTGACCAGTTGTGCGGTTCGTCTTGACGAACGAAAAAAGTCGTCCGTATCGTTTTTAATGCCAACCCGCTTGAGTTTTCGGAGTGCTATTTTATTGCATTTCATGCGGACAAACTAATCATTTTTGTCTGTTATTTTCATTTATAGGTGTTCCTTATTCCATTAATTTAGGGTTGTAAATGAATGTCTGTATTACATCATTGTTTTGAATGGTTTTCATTTGCTGCTTTGAATTCTACTCTATAAGATAAAACAAATACAGCTTTCCTGATTTTTTAACGAAACTACTACAAGATTGTGCAAAAAGAACTTCGTAAAAGTTTCGAATTTAGGCTGAGTCTTCTACCTTTGTATATTCAATTGTAAACACCATGAATAAATATAGTAAACGACGCGAAGCACTTTTATACCACGCTAAGCCCACTCCAGGGAAAATTCAAGTAGTTCCTACCAAAAAATACGCAACCCAACGGGATTTGTCATTGGCCTATTCGCCAGGTGTTGCTGAGCCTTGTTTGGAGATTGCAAAGGATATCAATAATGTGTATAAGTATACCGCTAAAGGTAATTTAGTTGCGGTTATTACTAATGGAACGGCGGTTTTAGGATTGGGCGATATCGGACCTGAAGCCTCAAAGCCCGTTATGGAGGGGAAAGCATTGTTGTTTAAAATATTTGCTGATATAGATGTGTTTGACATTGAAGTTGGTACTAAAGATATCGATGCGTTTATTGAGACGGTTAAAAATATTGCTCCCACTTTTGGAGGAATTAATTTAGAAGATATAAAAGCACCAGAGTCTTTTGAAATTGAGCGCAGATTGGTCGCAGAATTGGATATTCCTGTAATGCATGATGACCAACACGGAACGGCGATTATATCTTCTGCGGCTTTATTGAATGCGTTAGAATTGGCTCATAAAAAGACAGAATCGGTAAAAGTAGTTATATCGGGTGCCGGTTCGGCTGCTTTGGCTTGTGCCAATTTATATTTGTTATTAGGCGTAAAAGCAGAACACATAACTATGTTTGATAAAGATGGTGTATTGTGTAAAGAGCGCGTTGATTTATCGGAATTACAACAAAAATATACCCATGGGGCTCAAGGGACTCACTTGAAAGAGGCTTTAGTAGGGGCAGATGTATTTTTAGGATTGTCTGCTGGGAATATCTTGACTCCGGAAATGTTGTTAGGCATGGCCAAAGATCCCATTGTTTTTGCAATGGCCAATCCAATTCCTGAGATAGATTATGATTTAGCAATTGCTACTCGAAAAGATATTATAATGGCAACCGGGCGTTCGGATCATCCAAATCAGGTGAACAACGTATTGGGATTCCCGTATATATTCCGAGGGGCCTTAGATGTTAGAGCGACAAAAATAAATGAAGCTATGAAGATGGCTGCAGTTCGTGCTTTGGCAGATTTAGCTAAGGAACATGTGCCTGAGCAAGTGAATATTGCTTATGGTGAGACCCGTTTGAATTTTGGACGTGATTATATAATTCCAAAACCTTTTGATCCTCGTTTGATAGCGGTAGTAGCACCAGCAGTAGCGCGTGCGGCTATGGAATCGGGAGTGGCTTTGCATCCTATCACTGATTGGGCGAAATATGAAAGCGAATTGCTAGACCGATTGGGTTCTGATAATAAAATGGTTCGTTTGTTGACCAATCGAGCTAAGACTGATCCAAAACGCGTTGTATTTGCTGAGGCCGATCATTTGGATGTTTTAAAAGCAGCTCAAATAGCTTATGAAGAAGGGATAGCACATCCTATTTTGTTAGGGAATAAAGAAGTGATTTTAGAATTAAAAGAAGAGTTAGGTTTTGAAGCCGATGTGCCTATTTTTGATCCTAAAACAAAAGAAGAAGATGGGCGTCGATTGAAATATGCTGACATGTATTGGAAATCGAGACAACGTAGAGGAATTTCTTTGTTGGATGCTCAAAAATGGATGCGTGAGCGAAATTATTTTGCTGCGATGATGGTGAATGAAGGTGATGCAGACGCAATGGTATCTGGGTATTCTAGAAGTTACCCTACTACCGTTAAACCGCTGATGCAGTTGATTGGTAAAGCTCCAGGGATTACATTGATTGCTACGACCAATATGATGATGACCAATAGAGGTCCGATGTTTTTGTCGGATACCGCAATTAATCCTAATCCAACCGCAGATGATTTGGCAAAAATTGCTTTAATGACAGCCAAAACCGTACGGATGTTTGGTATGGAGCCTGTGATGGCTATGGTGTCTTTCTCTAATTTTGGTTCGTCAGCACACGAAAGTGCTTCTAAAGTTCGGGAAGCAGTAGCTTATTTACATAAATACTATCCTGATTTGATTGTGGATGGAGAGATACAAACAGACTTTGCTTTGAATCCAGAAATGTTGAAAGCCAAGTTTCCTTTTTCAAAATTAGCGGGTAAGAAAGTCAATACCTTGATATTTCCCAATTTGGAGGCTGCTAACATTACCTATAAATTGTTGAAAGAGCTGTATAATGTTGATTCTGTGGGTCCTATTATGTTGGGCATGGAAAAAGCGGTACATGTATTCCAGTTGGGTGCCAGTGTAGAAGAGATGGTAAATATGGTTGCAGTAGCCGTAGTTGATGCCCAAGAAAAGGGAAAAAGAAAGAAAACAGTAGTATAAATTATATAGTATTTCCATAGAGATATAGCATATTACCTTTGTCAATTAAAGAATTTTGTTATATTTGGGAATAGATTTCGAAAATAATGATAGCACACATTCAAGGGAAATTAGTGGAAAAATCGCCTACAGAAGTCGTTATTGACTGTAATGGTGTTGGCTATCACATTCATATTTCGTTACATACCTATACCTTGCTTCCTACAACTGATTATATCAAATTATTCACGCATCTTCAAATCAAGGAGGATGCGCATTCATTATTTGGATTTGTAGAGAAATCAGAGCGCGAATTGTTTAAGATGTTATTGACGGTGTCGGGTATTGGAGCTAGTATTGCTCGCACGATGTTGTCGTCATTAGATCCTAAGCAAATCATACATGCCATTGGGAGTGGTGATTTGGGCACTATTCAATCCATCAAAGGAATTGGAAGTAAAACGGCCCAACGCGTCATTTTGGATTTGAAAGACAAAGTGTTAAAAATCTATGATTTAGAGGATATTTCGATGTCCCAACACAATATAAACAGAGAAGAATCGTTATCTGCTTTGGAGGTTTTGGGTTATGTTAGAAAAAATGCAGAAAAGGTGGTGGATAAGATACTTAAGGAACAACCGGAAGCCACTGTTGAAACACTAATTAAACAAGCATTAAAAAATTTATAATTCTTGGAAACACTATACGCTACTACATCATTCAAGCTTTTAAAAAGGGTACTTTTAAGTATGCTTTTGATGAGCAGTGCAGTAACTTTTGCACAGGTAAATGAGGCTACAAAGGACACAGTTGGATATGCTACTGGAAAAGTGGAGTTGAAAAACCCACCAACTATTTCGGCTGCCTATACCTATGACCCTGCTACGGATCGGTATATTTATACCAGTACTTTAGAAGGATTTAATATCAATTATCCCATTATATTAACGCCCAAGGAATATGAACAGTTGGTCTTGCGGGAATCGATGCGCGAGTATTTTAAGAAAAAATCGGATGCGATTGACGGTAAGAAAGACGGCGCCGCAGCTGGAAAAAAAGATTTATTGCCAAGATATTATGTGAATTCAGGGTTTTTTGAAACTATTTTTGGGTCCAATACGATTGATGTAAAGCCTACAGGATCGGTAGAGATGGATCTTGGAGTTCGATATACCAAGCAAGATAATCCAGCGTTCTCTCCGAGAAATAGATCCCAAACTACTTTTGATTTTAATCAACGTATCAGTATGAGTTTGATGGGTAAAGTGGGAACTCGGTTGACTGTAAACGCCAATTATGATACCCAATCTACTTTTGCCTTCCAAAATTTAATTAAATTAGAATATGCTCCTACAGAGGATGACATTATTCAGAAGATAGAAGTAGGAAATGTGAGTATGCCATTGTCCAATTCTTTGATTCGTGGCGCACAAAGTTTATTTGGAGTTAAAGCCCAATTACAATTTGGGAAAACCACCATTACGGGTGTATTTTCAGAACAAAAATCACAAACTAAATCGGTGACCGCTCAAGGTGGAGGTACAATTCAAGACTTTAATTTGTTTTCTTTAGAGTATGACAATGACCGTCACTTTTTCTTATCTCAATTTTTTAGAAGTAAATACGATCAAGCCTTAAAGAATTATCCATTTATTGACAGTAGAGTTCAAATTACTCGAATTGAAGTATGGGTAACCAATAAACAAAATCGTGTTAGCACGACCAGTAACAATTTAAGAAATATTATTGCGCTTCAAGATTTAGGAGAGGCACGATTATCAGGTTTAACAGATGCTCAAGTGGTGGCTGTAAATCCTGCCGAAATTACTTCCGGGTTTTTCTTAACTACACCAATGGATACACCAACGGATAATACGAATAATAAATACGACCCGACCTTGATTGCTGGAGGGGGTGGATTGTTGAACACGAGTATCCGAGATATTGTAACATCTAGTGCTGGATTTAACACTACAGTAGACGAAGGTACTGATTATTCCAAATTGGAAAATGCTCGAAAATTAGCAGCTAATGAGTTTACATTTCATCCACAATTGGGTTACATATCATTGCAACAACGCTTAGCCAATGATGAAGTATTGGCGGTGGCTTATCAATATACCATAGGAGATCAAGTATACCAAGTAGGGGAATTTGGAACTGATGGTGTTGATGCTACAGTGGTTACAGATCCTGGAACTTCATCAGAAGCGGTATCTTCTCAGAGTTTGATATTGAAAATGCTGAAAAGTAATTTGACGAATGTACAAAAGCCAGTATGGAATTTGATGATGAAAAACATTTATCAATTGCCGGGTGCCTTTCAATTGCAAAAAGAAGATTTCAAGTTGAATATCTTATATACCGATCCTTCCCCAATTAATTACATCACGCCTTTGGATGGTACTCCATTCCCAACAATACTTCCTCCTAATCCGGATTTAGAAGTAACCAAAACACCTTTGTTGAAAGTGTTCAATATGGACCGTTTGAATTTCAATAATGACCCACAAGCGGGAGGAGATGGTTTCTTTGATTTTATCCCAGGCATGACGGTAGACCAACAAAATGGTAGAATTATATTTACTTCTGTGGAACCTTTTGGGAAACTCATCTTTGATAAATTAAAGTTGGGAACCGAAGATTATTATGATGTAAACACTTATAATGCCAACCAACAGAAATTTGTGTTTCGCAGTATGTATACTGGTACACAATCTTCGGCTTTGCAAGATGCAGCCAAAAACAAGTTCCAATTAAAAGGGCGCTTCAAATCAATGGGAGGTGAAGGTATTCCTATTGGTGCCTATAATGTACCAAGAGGTTCTGTTGTGGTTACAGCTGGTGGAAGAATCTTGCAAGAAGGAATTGATTATAGTGTAAATTATCAAGCAGGAAGAGTTCAGATATTAGACCCTTCTTTACAAGCCTCTAATACACCTATTCAAGTGTCTGTAGAAAATAATTCGGCATTTGGACAAAAGACTAGACGATTTGTTGGGTTGAATGTGGAACATAAATTTTCGGATAAACTTTTGGTAGGAGCTACGTATGTTAAAATGACAGAACGACCTTTTACGAGTAAGTCCAATTATGGCCAAGAGTCGGTAAACAATACCATTTACGGATTCAATGCTAATTATACTACGGAAGTGCCGTTCTTGACGCGATTGGTAAATAAATTACCCAACTTAGATACGGATGCGCCTTCTACTTTTTCCCTACGTGGAGAAGTAGCTTTCTTAAAACCTGATACGCCTACTGCTGATCGTTTTAAAGGTGAATCTACTGTATATGTAGATGATTTTGAAGGTTCTCAAACCACCATTGATATGCGCGCACCGCTGTCTTGGACTTTATCAAGTGTGCCTAAGTATGAAGTAGGTGCCCATTATAATGATTTTGGGGCCACTTTAGTAGATAGAAAGTATGGGGATAAAAGAGGTAAATTGAGTTGGTACAGTATTGACCCTACAATTTATGTTCAAACTCCAGGAGATATTAGCTCAGATGATTTATCATTAAATACGACACGACGTGTGTTTAGTAGAGAGTTGTTTCCCAATACGGATATCTATTTAGGACAGTCCCAAGTAATCAACACGCTAGATTTGTCGTATTATCCTAATGAGCGAGGACCTTATAATTATAACCCCGAAGCATTATCACCGACAGGCTTTTCAGATCCAAAGCAAAATTTTGGTGGAATTATGCGTTCGATTAATTCAACTAACTTTGAGCAAAGTAATGTAGAATATATCCAGTTTTGGGTAATGGACCCCTATTATGAGGACCCTACCAGTTCGCAAGGGCAAGCCAACAGTACCAATATTGGGAAATTGTTTTTCAACTTAGGAGAGATTTCAGAAGATGTATTAAAAGACGAACGCAAGCAGTATGAAAATGGATTGCCAGCGAGTCCCACAGCCCAAACATTAACCAATGCTACAGTATGGGGTAAAGTGCCTTCTTCCCAATCATTAATATATGCTTTTGATGCTGACGGTTCTAATAGAGATGCTCAGGATGTTGGTTTTGATGGGGTTAATGATGATGGGGAACGTAATTTACCAGATTTAGATCCTGGATTTGCCGCTTTGAGTGACCCTGCAGGTGATAATTATCAGTACTTTTTAAATGCTTCAGGAAGCATATTTAATCGCTATAAAAATTACAACAACGTACAGGGGAATTCACCTGTTGATGTGACAAGTGGGAATAGAGGTTCTACGACTTTGCCTGATGTTGAAGATATCAACCGTGATAACACCATGAATACGGTAAATGCTTATTATGAGTATGAAGTTGACATTAAACCATTAATGACAGTTGGTGAAAATTATATCACCGATATTCGGTTAACAGAAAATATTGATTTACCTAATGGAAACAATAACGGGAAAGCGCGTTGGATACAATTTAAAATACCAGTTTCTAAGCCTACAAGTGTAGTAGGAAGTATTAGTGATTTCCGTTCTATTCGATTTATGAGAATGTTTGTGACTGGATTTAATGAGCCCATTACATTACGTATGGGGGCTTTAGATTTGGTTAGAGGAGAATGGAGACGCTATGAAAATTCGTTTCAAACGGCTGCTCAAGATCCAGATAATGATATTACCGATACGGGAACCAATTTTGATGTATTGTCTGTTAGTTTACAAGAAAATGCACAACGCGTACCGATACATTATGTTACGCCTCCTGGAGTGGTTCAAGAGCAAGTTTCTAACAACAATCAAATCATCAATCAAAATGAGCAATCTTTGTCTTTGCGCGTTTCAGGAGATGGTTTAGAGCCTGGAGATTCTAGAGCAGTATTTAAAAATGTTAGTGTTGACATGCGTCAATATAACAAATTGAAAATGTTCTTGCATGCGGAATCTTTACCGCTTTCTGCAGGTACAACGACTCCGTTACTAGACGATCAAATGGTAGGTTTTGTTCGTTTTGGAAACGATTATACCAATAATTATTATGAAATTGAAGTGCCGTTAAAAGTAACCCAAGAAGGCGCGATCAAACAAGAAGATATATGGCCTGAGGCAAATGAAATTAATTTAGATATGTCTTTGCTGACAGCCATGAAAGTAAAATCGTTTAGTGTAGACACTACTATTTTGCCCGATGAAGGAATTTACTATCCCGATGATGATGCTTCTCAGTTGCCTAATGGTGATGGTGATCCTAAATTGCGTTTGGGTATTAAGGGTAATCCAAATTTTGGATTGGTTCGTACTTTAATGGTTGGGATTAAGAATAAGTATACGTCGAAAATTGAAGGAGAGGTTTGGTTTAATGAGTTGCGTTTGGCCGACATGAATAATAATGGTGGTATGGCAATCGTAATGAATATGGATGCTAATTTTGCTGACTTTGCGAGTATATCCGCTACAGGAAGAAAGAGCACTACTGGATTTGGTTCGGTAGAGCAAGGTCCACAAGAGCGCAGTAGAGAAGAAAACATACAATATAGTTTAGTGACTAATATAGGCTTGGGTAAATTATTACCTAAGAAATGGGGGATTAATTTACCGTTTAACTATGCTATTGGGGAAGAGACTATAACACCAGAGTATGACCCTTACAACCAAGATATTCGTTTGTCTCAGTTGTTGAGTAATACGTCAAGTTCTGCTGAAAAGGATAATATCCGAAACAGAGCAATAGATTATACCAAACGAAAAAGCATCAACTTTATTGGGGTTAAAAAAGAACGTTCTCCAGAGCAAAAACAGCATTTGTATGACCCAGAGAATTTAACTCTTTCTTATTCGTTTAATGAGGTAGAGAAACACAATTATGAGATTCAGAATTATTTGGACCAACAAGTAAGTACTTCGGTTGATTATACTTTTGCATTCCAACCCAAGGCGGTGGAGCCATTTAAGAAAACTAAATTGTTTAAGAAAAGCGATTACTGGAAACTATTGAGTGATTTCAATTTCAATTATTTGCCTACCAATATTTCGTTTAGTTCTAATATTATGCGTCAATACAACCGTCAACAGTTTAGACAAGTTGATGTAATTGGTTTGGATTTAGAACCTTTGTTTAGAAGAAATTATTTGTTCAATTACCAATACGGATTTAATTATGCATTGACTAAATCCTTAAAAATAAATTATACAGCAGCTTCTCATAATGTGGTTCGTTCCTATATGGATGAAAATAATCAACCGGACAACAGTTATACTATTTGGACCGACTTTTGGAACATTGGTTCTGCGAATCAACACAACCAACAATTGGTGCTGAATTATGACTTGCCTATTAATAAGATACCTGCTTTAGGATTTGTGAAATCCAGTTATACCTATACAGGAGATTACAATTGGCAACGTTCTTCATTGGCTATGGCTACAGTGATATCTAATGGTATTGAATATGATTTAGGAAATACGATTCAGAATTCAGGGTCTCATAAATTGAACACTACGTTCAATATGGAAACTTTTTACAAATACATAGGTTTGGGTAAAAAACCTGTTGCCGCACCCAAAGCGGCAGCGATGCCTAAACCTGGGCAAAAAATCACGAATACAGCGGTTCAGCCTGCTAAATCAAGTAATCTGTTTTTGGATGGCTTGAAAGGAGTAGTGACGAGTATTAAAAACATACAAATCAATTATACACAAAATCAAGGTACAGTCTTACCTGGATTCTTACCTGGTTTAGGATTCTTTGGGTCTACTAAGCCTTCTATGGGATTTGTTTTTGGTATGCAAGATGATGTGCGTTTTGAAGCTGCTAAACGAGGTTGGTTGACTCCTTATCCAGATTTCAATCAGAATTTCACACAGGTTACTACAAAAACACTTGATTTCACAGCTAATATGGATTTGTTTCCTGATTTCAAAATTGATTTTACGGCAAACAGAACGTATGCAGATAATTACATGGAGCAGTATGATGTGTCTTCAAATGGAGATTACAATTCAAGATCGCCTTATACTACGGGTAATTTTGCCATCTCGACCGTCATGTTGAAAACATCCTTTAAGGGTAGTGATGAATTAGGGTCTTCGGCCTTCCAGGATTTTAGAGAGAATCGTATTTTGATAGCTACGCGTTTGGCTGAGAAATATTATGGTGGCGCTGGATATGGTTTGGATGCTGATGGTTTTCCAATTGGATTTGGTAAAAATAGCCAAGCTGTATTGATACCTTCTTTATTAGCGGCCTATACCGGACTTTATACAACTAAAGGTGGCGATGCAGCTAAGAATATTTCTTTGAGTGCCTTTAGAGATATTCCTATTCCTAACTGGTCTGTGAAGTATAATGGATTGATGCGTTATCAATTCTTCAAAGAAACTTTTAAACGTTTCTCGATTCAACATGCCTATAGAGCTTCCTATACCATAAATTCGTTCCGTTCTAATTTTGATTATGATAAAAACCCTGGAGGTATTGACCCTAATACGGGTAATGTGTATAACAAAATCATCATTGGTAATGTGAACTTAGTGGAGCAATTCAATCCATTGGTTCGATTGGATTTTGAAATGAAAAACTCCTTTAAGTTTTTGGCAGAGATGAAAAAAGACCGCAGTTTGTCTATGAGTTTTGATAATAATTTATTGACTGAAGTGCAAGGAAAAGAATATATTATAGGAGTGGGTTACCGTTTTAAAGACGTTATTTTTTCATCTAGTTTGGCTGATAATCCTACTGGAATTATAAAAAGTGATATTAATGTAAAGGTTGATTTCTCCTATAGAAATAGTAAAACGATAGTGCGTAATTTGGATTACAACAACAATCAGTTGGGTGGAGGGCAAAATATATGGTCGGTTAAACTAACCGCAGATTATTCGTTGAGTAAAAACTTAACGGCTATATTCTTCTATGATCATTCTTTCTCTAAACCTGTGATTTCAACTTCATTCCCGTTAATGAATATTAGAACTGGTTTTACGATGCGTTATAATTTTGGAAATTAATAAAAATAGTGAACTATTCCCTTTAAAAATCTATTGAGAAATTATACTTTTGAAGGAAATTAATAAACAAACAAACTAATGAATATACCAAGTAATTTAAAGTATACCAAAGACCACGAATGGGTACTTATAGAAGGAGATGTAGCAACAGTAGGAATTACAGATTTCGCTCAAAAAGAATTGGGTGATATTGTTTATGTTGAAGTAGAAACCTTAGATCAAACTTTAGATAAAGATGAAGTTTTTGGTACGGTAGAAGCTGTGAAAACAGTGTCGGATTTGTTTTTGCCATTGTCAGGTGAAATCTTTGAATTCAATGATGATTTGGAAAGAAATCCTGAATCAGTAAACTCTGACCCTTACGGAAAAGGTTGGATGATTAAAGTGAAGATTGCTAATGAAGCTGAAGTAGAACAGTTACTTTCTAGTGAAGATTACAAACAACTTATTGGTGCATAAACATTTAGTGTTGTGTTTGGCTTTAGGCTGGACTATAAGTATTGCGCTTTTGTGTTTAATACAAAGCGGAGATTTACCTCATTTAGGTGTATCCGGTATTGACAAATATGTGCATTTTGGGATGCATTTTGTTTATACGCTATTATGGAGTTATTATTTTAGTGTGCTGCACGCTGTAGCAACTATTAAGAAAATAGTATTTATTGCAATTAGTTCATTGCTTTATGGTATTCTCTTAGAATTGGCTCAAGAATATTTTACAACAACACGGCATGCGGATATTTTAGATGTGATGGCTAATGGAACCGGAGCACTAACAGCTCTTTGTTTAATTGCATTAGTACTGAAAGTAAGGCAAAAATAAAATACCCCAATGCAACCAAATAGTCCCGATGAAAGTCGGGATTTTTTTTTACTTTTATAGCATGAATATAAAACAATACCTCGACTCCACTTATTTGAAAACTGCATCTCAAGCAGGTATTTCAGATGAAGATAACACTGTTATCGTAAAGGGCTTTATACAGGAAGCTATTGATGAAGAGTTTAAACTTATCATGATAAGGCCAGAGTATGTAAAAATGGCTAAGGAAATGATTGAGGCGGCCCATTCAAAATTGGTTATAGGCACTGTTATTTCTTTTCCTGAAGGGACTAATACACTAGAAGACAAATTGAAAGAGGCAGTGACTGCTATAGATAATGGTGTTGATGAGTTGGATTTTGTATGCAACTATGAAGCCTTTAAAAGCGGAAATGTAGACTTAGTAAAACAAGAAGTACTTAGTGGTACACGATTAGGATTGGATCATCATAAAGCGGTTAAATGGATTATTGAAGTAGCAGCATTAACGGATGCTCAAATAATTCAAATTTCAGCTTTGATAAAGAATGTGATAATCTCACACTTTAAAGAGAATTGTTTTCCACAAGTATTTGTGAAATCGTCTACAGGATTTTATAAAACGGTTGACGGATTGCCTAATGGAGCTACCGTGCCTAGTGTTATATTGATGCTTGAAAATGCATCACCTTTACCAGTAAAAGCAGCAGGTGGAGTTCGTACTTATGAAGAGGCAGTAGAAATGGTACGTTTGGGTGTAAAACGAATCGGTACTTCGGCGGCCAAAGCCATTGCTCATGGTGAAACAGCTTCAGGGGAATATTAACACGAATTAATAGGTCAAGACATGAAAAAATTAGTATTCGTTTTTGTTTTGTTGATTTCTATGGTAATGCAAGCTCAAGTTCTTCAAGAAATTGAAAAAGCCCCTATATTTCCCTCTTGTCAAGAATTACAACGTCAAGATTTGGAACAATGTTTTACAAATGAAGTACAAGATTTAGTGTACCATACCTTCAATGTTCCAGTAGATTTAGCTAATAAACAATATAAAGGTAGTGTAATTGTTCTTTTTGAGGTATCTGAAACAGGTGCTTTTAAAGTAATATATGTAGATGCTAATGAGGCATCATTGGTAGCTGAAACCCAAAGAGTATTTGGGGAATTCCCTAAAATTAGTCCGGCTACTTATTCGGGTAAGCCTACCTATGCTAAGTTTACTTTAAAAATAGCCATTCCACTTCAAAGTGTGTCCGAAATACAAGCGCAGCGTAATGCTGAATTATTAAATTCATCTATGAATCATGTGGTGTTGGCTCCTGGAAAAACTTTGACAGAAGTGGAAGGAATAAAGTATTATAAGTTTAACAATCCTCAGTTTTCAAGTCATTTAAACATTCCATTTTCCCATAGTTATTATTCACAGTTTGATGATGAGATGAATCAAGTTGGTTCTAATAATCATACGGCATCCAAACCTTATAATTATGCTGAAGTTAGTGCTTATTATAATTTTGCAGCGGTCAATCAATCGTTGATTAAAGACAAGAAAAGTTGGTTAGGGCAAAAGCTTTGGAATGAGAGTTTAGTATCCTTGCAAGGAGAGGATTATTGGTTTACATTGAATCCTATATTGGACTTACAAATGGGTAAAAGTGACCCTAGTATTTCCAAGTATACTTATGTGAATACACGTGGAATACAATTCAATGGAGGTTTGGGTAAACAATTGAATTTTACTACGACTATTTACGAAAGTCAAGGGCGTTTTGCTGATTATTTCAATCGGTATGCAGTATCGATGAAACCCGATGGTGGTGACCCAGCGCTAATACCTGGGATAGGTATTGCCAAGGCATTTAAAAGTGATGCGTTTGATTTTCCAATGGCGGAAGCTAACTTATCGTTTACACCAAGTAAGTTTATCAATGTGAATTTGGGTTATGGAAAAAATTTTATAGGTGATGGATATCGTTCTCTATTGTTATCGGATGGTGCTAGCCCCTATCCATATTTGAAATTGAATACTACTTTTTGGAAAATAAAATACACAAACATTTATACTTGGTTAAAAGACATTCGACCAGAGGCTACAGTGGATCGAACCTATGCAACTAAATTTGCAGCCAGTCATTATTTGAGTTTGAATGTGACTAAGAATTGGAATCTAGGATTTTTCGAATCGGTAATTTGGACTAATACGAACAATAGGGGGTTTGATATGAGTTTTATCAACCCAATTATTTTCTACCGTTCTGTAGAGTTTGAATCTTCAGCACGAACAGGAAATGCGATGTTGGGGTTGACAACTAAATATAAATTTACCAATCAAGTTAATTTTTACGGCCAATTTTTGTTAGATGAATTTTCGTTAAGCGATATGAAGTCGGGGCAAAAAAGTTGGAAAAATAAATACGGGTACCAATTGGGACTTAAATATTATAATGCTTTTGATATCAAAAACCTTTTGTTGCAAGTGGAGTATAATAACGTTCGTCCTTATGTTTATTCTCACAGTGAAGTTATTACCAATTACGGACACAACAATCAAAGTTTGGGTCATCAATGGGGTGGAAATTTGCGGGAATTAATCGCAATTGCTAGGTATCATAATGGGCGATATTATGCGGATGCTAAAATAACATTTGGATTGCGAGGATTGGATTTTAATACCAGTTCAGATACCTATAATTATGGAAGCAACATCTATTTAAGTTATAGTGATAATCGACCTTTAGATACAGGAGTGGTTATTGGACAAGGAAATAAAACCAATGTGTTTATTGCTGATTTTCAAATGGGTTATTTAATAAATCCAGCCACGAATATGAAATTGTTTGGAAGTTTATTATATCGAAAATTTACTCCTACCGTTGAAACCGAAACAGTTGTAAAAGAAAACACGACTTGGTTTTCTGTTGGATTGCGTTGTGATGTGTTTAATTGGTATTTTGATTACTAATACTTTAACTTGTATTTAAATAAAAAAGCACTCTGTTTAGAGTGCTTTTTCTTTTGGGAATTAAAGTATTAATTTAAATAAGGACAGATTTCTTCGTTTGGTTTTAACACTGTCATTTTTTGGATGGCATTCAAATTCGCATAAGCTATCTTAGATTTATCATCTTTATACTCTGCTAGCTTTTTGGAAATTTGTTCTAATTTTTCATTGCTTTCAGCGGTATTTACCTTTTTCAGTTCTTGGCATTCTTTAGATAGTTTGTATAACATTTTTTTGTTTTCAATGCTATTTTGCCTTTTTACTTCATAGTTATTTAAATAGTCGCTATCCGTAATGATTTCTAGTTTTTTTTCCCTGAGCAAACTTTTTGATGAAATTGAAATTAGTGCTGTCATGGCGTATTCTTCTTTTTCTGAAGTAAATTCTGAAGGAACTACTACATAATAAAGTTTAGATTTTCTCTTTTTGTTTTTCATACAGTTTTTAAGAGTAGTTTCTTGAATTTGAGATGCCTTTTCTTGATCCAAAATGACGACTATAAAAGAATCGCTTTTTTGTTCAAAATGATAAAGAGTGTATTCCATTGTTTTGTTGTGGAATAAAAACTTGTTTTTTTTCAATTCTTGAGCATTTGCTGTTGTTGCAACCAACCAGCATGCTACTGTCCATAATTTAAATTTGTTTTTCATATAGTTATTCATTTAGTTCCCAAAATAATATAACTTCGATATCAGGTCCAATATCAAAGTGGCATTCCCCATCACACATATCATCTATATAAATGTCTGCATGACCTGTTGCGTCAAATATTTCTACGTATGAATTTTTTACAATCATGATGTAAATTCCTCTTTTGCCATTTAAAAGCCCGGGTAAATTTTCACCAGTTTCCCCAGCTAATGCACCTGCAAGATGATTTGAACCAGTTGGTGTTCCAAAGGTTTTTTCCATCCATTTGGCTAAGTTTTTCACCATAGTAAAATAATATTTGTTGTCAGCACCTTTTACTGTAACGCCTGGAATATAAGGGATAGTAACCCCCGAATAATTTAAGCCTTTTGAAACTCTAAGGGTGCACGTATTTTTAGCTCCTTGGTTGAATAATTCTAATACATCGCCTCCAATAGCTTTGAAAAGTTTTTCGCCATTATCATAGTTTGGATCCTCTCGTGATGGGAAGGCGGCTAAAAAGGCCCCTAAAGAAGGAAGATTTTGAGGGGGAAAATCAATGTCTAAATCATCAAGGTCGGGTTGGTCAATAGGGAATTCTAGGGTGCTTTTTTCAAATGTAAACCAATTGTCTAATTGAGCCAATGAAAATTGAGGATGTGTTTTTTTAAAATTAATTAAGAATTTACAGGAATTAATACTAGTACTAGAAAAATGAGATCTTATAAGTTTTTGATATATCCAATCGCTTAAATCGGGGAAGCTTTCTAGGAAGTGTCTTTCATTTTCGTTTAAGGTTAACTTGAAATTAACAAATTGAAAATAATTTGAGCACGTAATTGAGCCGTTGCAGTTGTCATCAATAGGATTCGGTTCAAATATTGAAACGCCTCCTCCTCCACTAGAATTAATGTCACTCAAGAAAGCTGGAGATGGCAAGGTGAAGTCATAGGTGTTGCATGGCCCAAAATAAGATATTTCTAAAAGACATTCTCCAGTAGGGCAAGCAAAACCATCACATTGAGAATATCCTGCTGCAGCACAAGAGCCATTACACGATACTATGTATGTAGTGCCAAAACAATTTTTAGACAGCATAGTATTGTCTAATTTGTTATAAATCATTTGAATGCTGTCTGTTTTTACTTCCCCCTGTAGCGTTGTTTCTTTGTCTTTTATTTTTAATAAAATTTCATTCCAATCGTTTCCGTATTTTTCATAAATCAGATTGTAATATTCTTTGTCCTTCATGATTTCGTTAATAGGATACACTTTAAATGTATAAGTCATTTTATTGAAATCATCTAAGTGTGCTTTAATGAAATCGGGATCGATGTTGAAATTTATATCAGAAATGATTTTGTTAGATACATTTGCGGGAGTTATTTTCCGATTCGAATTAAAGTTTTTTAATCCAGTTTCAGATTTGAATTGCTCCAGAGTAAGGGTTCTTGATTTGTTTTGGTGTATGGGTGCTTCATACAATTCCTTTTCACAGCTTGTTAAAATAAGTAAGTTGCAAAGGATTGAAAGTTTTAAAATATTATTTAATAAGTTTTTCATATTTTTGTTTTGTTAAATTAAACTTTTGTAAGAGATAGTTTTGTTTACTGTGAGAGCCCCTACTATCGTAGTGGCTTTCTCTTTTTTATTAGGTTTTCTATTTCATTATATAAGGGTGTTTCATTAAATTTTAAAAGTGTTATAATTTATAAAATGTGAAAGTGTTTTTTTGGTTTAGTGGTTAATGGTTATTTGTGAGATAGCGATTACCAAATTTAAGAGGTACTTCTTAAATATAAAAATAGTTTTAGTGTATTTTTTTTCTAAATTGTTTACGTTTAGAACACTACATTTTTGTTTTGAAATAATCCATGTGAATGATAGTTGTTTTCAAGGGGGTATTGGTAAACCCATATTGAAATGATATAAGCAAAATATTTTTTGTCAAATCATTTTCTATAAAGTACATTTGCCGCAGTTTTAAAATCATAGATGAACGCAACAACCTCAAGATTTTCCATTAGACAGACTGTGCTTGATTTCAAAGAGATTACAAAGGCTGGTTTGGCTATAAGCGTGGTGTTTTCTTCGATAGCTGGGTATTTGCTTGGTTTTGGAACTAATGACAGTCCAGAAGCAACTTTTAGTTGGTTGAAAATAATTATGTTAGCTATTGGTGGTTACTGTATGGTAGGCGCATCAAACGCTTTCAATCAAGTGATTGAAAAAGACTTAGATGCTTTAATGGATCGAACTAAAAATCGTCCAGTTGCCTCTGGAAGAATGTCGCCTAATCACGCCCTTTTTGTGGCTAGTTTACTTACTATTGTTGGGTTAATTTTATTATATACTGTTAACCCGAAGTCGGCTATGTTTGGAGCGATTTCTATATTTTTATATACGAGTATTTATACTCCGTTAAAGTTATATTCACCGCTTTCTGTTTTTGTTGGCGCATTTCCTGGAGCAATTCCTTTTATGCTAGGTTGGGTAGCGGCAACAAACAATTTTGGAATTGAGGCAGGAACTTTGTTTTTAATACAGTTTTTTTGGCAGTTTCCTCATTTTTGGGCTATTGGATGGTTTTTGTATGAGGATTATGAAAAGGCTGGTTTTTATATGTTACCAACAGGTAAAAAAGATACTTCAACAGCCTTACAAACTATATTGTATTCCATTTGGTTATTGATTGCCTCTTTACTACCTTGCTTGGGTTATACAGGGAAGTTATTTATTTCTCCATATGCAGCGGGAATAGTCTTTTTATTAGGTGTTTGGATGATTTTTTATGCCGTTAAATTATATCAATTGAGAACAGCCAAAGCGGCAAGAACATTAATGTTGGTTAGTGTTTCTTATATTAGTTTGTTACAATTAGTTTATATAATAGATAAATTTTTAAGATAAATATGGAAGCAACAATGACTATAGAAGAGCATAAAGCTAGAACAGCACGTTCCTATAAATTACTGCTGTGGTTTGCCATGGTGAGTATGTTGATGATGTTTGCTGGAATTACTAGTGCCTTTGTGGTAAGTAAAGCAAGAGAAGATTGGTTGGCTGATTTTCATCTGCCTAACGCTTTTTACTTTAGTACCTTAACAATAATTTTGTGTAGTGTTGCTTTTCATAAGGCTAAAATGGCCATATTAAAAGACAATAGACAAGCTACTACAGCTTTTTTGTGGTTGACTTTGGTATTGGGAATTCTTTTTGTGGTGCTGCAATTTATAGGATTTCATCAAGTTATAGATGCGGGCTATTATTTTACGGGTCCAGAGAGCAATATCACAACAACTTTTCTATATGTTATTGCAGTAATGCATTTGGTTCACTTAGCGGGAGGTATAATTTCGCTTTTAATCATAATTTATAATCATTTTAAACAAAAATACAATTCAACTCAATTACTTGGAATTGAGCTAGGTGTGATGTATTGGCACTTTCTTGATTTCTTGTGGATTTGTTTGTTTTTCTTTTTATATTTCTTTAAATAAGAAAAAAAATCTAAATTTGGAAACTTTTTAACTAATAACTTTTATGGGAGCGACAGTTACTACTGCAAATAAAACAGAAAATACATGGGGTGGCGGAAATGAGCCAATGGGAGCTAGTTATGGCAAAATGATGATGTGGTTTTTTATCGTATCGGATGCTTTAACATTCTCGGGATTTCTTGCTGCGTATGGTTTTTCTAGATTTAAATTTATCAACAATTGGCCAATTGCGGATGAGGTGTTTACGCACTTTCCGTTTATGCATGGAGTAGAGGCTCCGATGTATTATGTGGCATTGATGACTTTTATTTTGATTTTTTCTTCGGTAACGATGGTCTTAGCAGTTGATGCTGGACACCAAATGAAGCAAAAGAAAGTAGCTTTTTATATGTTACTTACTATTGTAGGGGGTCTAATCTTTGTAGGATCACAAGCTTGGGAATGGAAAAATTTTATCAAAGGTGAATATGGAGCTGTTGAGACAAAAGGGGGTAGTATTATTCAATTTGTCAATAAAGAAGGAGAACGCGTTAAATTGGAATCATTTGCAGTTCATTTACCAGATCAAAGAGAGGATTTGACAAGAAGCCACGGAAGATGGTTTATGGAAAGCGAAGAATCTTTAGCTAGTTATTCAGTGGCTGAGGTACAAGCTGGTTTTAAAGCTCATCCGGAATTGTTGGTTAGAACAGAAAAAATCTACAGAGATACGGAAGAAGATCGTAATAATAAGTCGCTTCAACCAGGATTAAATTCGAATAAACACAGAGAAATATTAACTAGATCTGAATCTGAAATCATGGTGGGTAATGCTCACATTGTGGTTGAAGGAGCTAATCTTAAAAGAAACGAATACGGTAGTAAATTATTTGCTGATTTCTTTTTCTTCATCACAGGGTTCCATGGATTCCACGTGTTTTCTGGAGTTATAATTAATATTATTATTTTCTTTAATATTCTTTTGGGAACTTATGAGAAAAGAAAAACCTATGAAATGGTAGAAAAAGTTGGACTATATTGGCACTTTGTTGATTTAGTTTGGGTATTCGTATTTACATTCTTCTACTTAGTTTAATTTTTAGCACGTTTACATTATGTCACACGCACACGAACATGTATCAAATACAAAAAGAATATGGTTGGTATTTGCAATCCTATCTATAGTTACTACTGTAGAAGTTTATTTAGGGATTAAAAGACCAGATTTCTTATATATGAATAATATTTTAAGCATGAATATCTTAAATTGGGTTTTCATTGTTTTAACCTTGTTTAAAGCTTATTATATTGTTTGGGCTTTCATGCATATGGAAGGGGAGAAAAGTAGTTTACGTTGGGCCGTTGTAGGTACCGTAATTTTTCTTGTTATGTATTTATTATTCATACTTCTTGTTGAAGGAGATTATATTTTTGAGGTTTTTAAAAATGCCACTATCAAGTGGAATTTTTAACAGTATATTAATTCAAAAAAAGGGTACGCATTGCGTACCTTTTTTTATTTTTGTACATCTTTATTTTACGAATCAAAATGAAAAAGAATATTGTTTTATTTGTCCTTTTTGTATTGCCTATTATGGCCTATCTTTTTTTTGCTTCTGGGGTGAATAGCTTTATAACTTTGCCTACAATAACCAAGAGTGTGCCGGATATACATAAACAATGGCGTTCTTTCGATGGGAATGAAGTTACTTTAAATAATAAGATAACTATTTTAGGATTTGCTGGAAAAGACTTTCTTCAACATAGCGGTGATTATTTTACGTTAAACCAAAAAATATATTCTAATTATAAGGGTTTTAAAGATTTTCAATTTGTATTTATTGCCCCTGAAGGAACAGAAGAACAAGCTCAAAAATTGGAAGTTGCCTTTGGTAAATTATCGGACATGTCGGGATATCATTTTGTTTTTGCACCCCTAAATGAGATACAAGATTATTATTCACAATTGCATTTGATTGGAAAATTGGATATTGATGGTCATACTCCTTTAGTGTTTATTGTAGATAAGAAAAGAAATCTTCGTGGTAGAAAAGGGAAAAGTGTTCAAGGAGAAGCCGAATATAAAGAAGGATATAATACGACCTCTGCAGCAGAATTACATAATGATATGGTTGATGATGTGAAAATATTATTAGCCGAATACCGATTGGCATTAAAAAGAAATAATTCAGCACGAAAAATTTAAAGAACATGAAGCAGAAATCATATATAGGTATCTTTTTTATAATATTGGTTTTTGGAATACTATTTATTCCTAAAATTATTAATCGTATTCAAACCAACTCTGTTGTTCAAGGGGATCGTATTGATGCGATTTCGAATCATAAAAACCAAACAACCAAACTTGTTGTGGTTGGTGCAGCACCCAAATTTGATTTGACAGATCAAAATGGACAGCGTATTACGAATGCTAGCTATTCAGGGAAAGTATTTGTTGTTGAGTTTTTCTTTTCAACTTGTCCTTCTATTTGCCCTATTATGAATAAGAATATGATTGATATTCAAAATGTTTTTTTTGGTAACCCTAATTTTGGTATAGCCTCTATAACAATTGATCCGGAACATGATAGTGCAGCGGTTTTAAAAGCACATGCGATTCATTTAGGTGTTAAATCATCTAATTGGCATATGATGACAGGCGATAAAGACTATATATATTCTATAGCGAATAAAGGCTTTAATTTATATGTAGGAGAGAATAAAAAAAGTCAAGCTGGATTTGAGCATTCGGGTTTGTTTGCTTTGATAGATAAAAAAGGAAACATTAGATGTAGAAAAGATAATTTTGGCAATCCAATTTTATATTATGATGGATTGGATAAAAAAGGAGTAAAAGCGATAATTGAAGATATAAAAATAGTATTAAATGAGTAATTCAGAAAATTCAAGTTTAGAGCACAAATTTAAAGGGTCTATAATTTTTGTATCGGTACTTATTCCTGTAGCCGTAGCATTATTGTTTACCATAAAATTAAAAGATTTTGGGATTGAGGTAGCGCCTCTTTCTTTTTTACCTCCAATTTATGCCAGTATTAATGCTATAACAGCACTATTGTTAGTAATGGCTGTTTTGGCAATCAAAAACGGAAACAAAGCACGGCATGAAAAACTAATGACGCTTGCAATTGGTTGTTCGGTTGTATTCTTAGTGATGTATGTGGCTTACCATATGACTGCTGATGCTACTAAATATGGCGATCTTAATGGTAATGGTATATTAGAAACTGCAGAAGCTACCAAAGCTGGTTTTATGAGATATATTTACTTTTTTATATTGATTACACATATTATATTGTCGATAGTTATTATTCCGTTAGTTCTTTTTACTTATGTGAGAGCCTTAGCTGATCAATTTGATCGTCATAAAAAAATAGCTAAAATTACTTTCCCGATATGGTTGTATGTGGCTATTACAGGAGTGGTTGTTTACCTTATGATATCACCCTATTATGTCCATTAATACTACAGTTTTTATAAAGCAAATTTATAAAATGATAACGGGGTTAGTTTGTAATCCCAGATTAATAGCATTATTTGGTTTATTACTTACAATGCAAGCCAACGCTCAATGTGCTATGTGTCGCGCATCTTTAGAAAGTTCAGGCAATAAGACTAAGGCTGAGTCATTAAACGATGGAATCGTTTATTTAATGGCCATTCCCTATGTGGTCGTGGCTGTTCTTGGTATAGTTATTTATAGAATGTATGCTAAAAAAAGTAAATAGATAAATTATTTCATCCCATCTATTTTCACACTCATTTTCCCAGAAGTAGAAATAAAGGCAATTATGGCTTTATTAGTTACTTCTACTTTGTCAAACTCAAAGTCGTTTAGATTTCCATTAACAAATACACCCTGCATAGGGGAGTAATTGTTTAGGTAAGGCAATAAACTTTTCTTGCCTTCTTCTAAATTATCTTTGATAGAATAACGACAGGTTTCTTCCATCTTTTTCAAGATTACACCTTGAAGTAGCCAATTGGCTGTTTTGGTTAATAATCCTTTGGTGTTTAATACATAATCCATTTGGTCAAAATAGATTTCTTTAGTTACCGAATTGTAATTTGGTATTCCAGAAAGGTATATGGTTCCATTAATGCTTCCAGTCATGTCTAGAGCTATGATTATTTTACCATCTCTTTGCCATAAAGCTACATTTTGTATAGTGATTTTTCTACTTCCTGCAGCAAATTCTTTTCCTTTAAAGTTATTAGATATAATTTGAGAGGCACTTTCATAGGTTGAAATAGCAGCAACATAGGCAGAAACTGTATTTGGTATTTTGGTTACTGCTTTGAATTGTATGCTAGATTTGTCAAAATTTGATTTTGGTTTTTGGCCTACCATGGTTTCCATATTGCATTTTAATCCTAAATCCATATTGATTTTTCCTTTTGCAATTTGGGCATCGGTTACATAAACTTCTTGAGGGATTAATTTGAACCAAGTTTGGAATTGTTCGCTTGTAATAAATGGGGTGCTCATTTTTTCTAAAACACTTAAAACAACAGGCTTAAAATCACAAGAATTTTCGATAGCTTCATCTATTTTTCTAGCAATTTTTCCTTTAAATATTGAAAGTGTAGGGTTGATAATATATGTAATAGGAACATTTCTACCTGCGACAACTATTGAAGGGCTTTCAGACCAATTAAAATCTTCAATTTTTGAGTTAGTAGATAACTTCCAATTAGACAGTTTTACGTCACTATTCAAGATAATTGTTCCATTGATGTTAATTTCTCGAGTGTCATTTAACCCCATAAAATCTGTCCCATATTTAAATTTGGACCAAATTTTCAAAGGTAAAATAGTTTGAATCTTTCCGTCTTTTTCAATTAATCGAATAGGAGCTGTTTTTGAAATTTTCATTTCAGTTTTGTCATCCTCTAGGTTAGCGTCATTGTAGATTTCACCTGCTAAAGATTTATTCAGTTGATTTTCAATTTCTTTAAGTGTTATTTCCAAAGGCATATTTACAAAGGAAGTTTTTGTATTATAAACCATTGGAGTGTTATCTGTAGGTAGTGGCTTTAATGCTTCAATTTTTTGAGTTGTTGAACAACTGTTTAAAATGATTGAAAGGGAAAGAACTGCTAGTGTAGATTTAAGAAATGACATAGTGATAAATAAATTTTGGCAAAAGTAAAAGTAATATTGTAATAAAGATGTAACATATTTAAAAAAGTATTGTCTAAGAATGTATGATGGTTTAGGTATAGATTACATGACAAAAACTATATCTTTGTTTGTCTAATAAATTAAGGTTGTCAACTTAATAGGATTATGGAAAAACTTCTTCAGAAAATTGTACCTACACTGGCTCTATTCCTTTTTTGCGCACTAGGATTCGCGCAAGAAAAAAAATGGACTTTACAGGAATGTGTGGATTATGCATTAAAGAATAATATATCGATTAAACAAAGCGAATTGGATTTGAATGCTACGGCAATTGATAAAAAAACAGCTTTAGGTAATTTTTTGCCAAGTGTAAACATTGGTGCTTCACATAGTTGGAATATAGGTTTGAATCAAAATATTACTACCGGTTTATTAGAAAACCAAACCATACAATATACGTCAGCAAGTTTAAATTCAGATATTACTATTTATAATGGTTTACAAAACCATAATCGTTTGAAGAAGGCTAAATTATCACAATTAGCAGCTCAATACCAGTTGTCTAAAATGCAGGATGATATTGCGTTATATGTAGCCAACTCCTATTTGGATATACTGTTTAATAAAGAAAATCTAAAAGTACAACAAGCCCAATTAGTCAATGATGAAAAACAATTGCATCGTTCACAGGAAATGGTTGATGCAGGAGTAGTGCCTCGAGGAGATTTGTTAGATATGAAAGCTACTGTGGCTTCAGATAAACAAAAAGTTGTTACGGCTGAGAATAGTTTATTGCTTTCCAAATTAAGCTTAGCCCAATTATTAGCTCTAGATAATTTTGAAACCTTTGATACTTCTGAAGTGGATATGGATGCTAAACCTAGTGCAGTTATGGCTGAAAATCCACAAGCTATTGTAGATAAAGCTATACAAACCCGTGTAGAAATTAAAATTGCACAAAGTAATTTAGATTTAGCTCAAAAAGATATTGCTTTGGCAAAAGGGGCTATTCAACCTAGATTGGTTGGCTTTTATAGTTTTAGTACAAGAGCAGGGTACTCGGATAGAGTTTCAGGATATACATTAAATGCTGCCGATCCTACATCTGTTATTGGTGTGGTTGAAGGTACTGGACAACAAGTTATTCAGCCCAATTATTTACCAATTTTTAGTAAGGCAGCTCCTATTTTTGAACAATTCAGTGACAATAAAGGGCATAATTTTGGGTTGCAATTAACGGTTCCTGTTTTCAATGGGTTTACAGCTAAAGGAAATGTTGAGCGAAGTAAGGTTAATTTTGATAAAACAAAAAATGCATTGCAACAAGCTCAATTGGATATGGAGACAAATGTGTATAAAGCAATTACAAATGCAAAAGGCGCTTTGAAAACATATGAGACTTCCATTGCTGCACTAGAAGCGCGCCAAGAAGCGTTTAATTATGCTAAAGAAAAATTTGCGGTTGGTATGATGACGGCTTTCGATTTTAATCAATCTCAGTTATTATTTACAGCTGCACAATCAGAAGTAATTCGAGCAAAATATGATTACATTTTTAAAGTGAAAGTAGTTGAACTTTATTTTGGAATCTCTATCATTCAAAAACAATAAATTATGTCAAAGAAAAAATTATTTTGGTTAATAGGTAGTATATTTTTTTTACTTGCAGTTTTATTTTATTTAAAATATGCTGGAGTTATTGGAACTAAAGATAAAGGTGTTGAAGTTGAAACTTCAGAGGCTAACACTATAGATATTGTTGAAACCGTTTCGGCAACGGGTAAAATACAACCTGAAATTGAAATAAAGATTTCATCAGAAGTATCTGGGGAGATTATAGAATTACCTATCAAAGAGGGGCAAGTAGTCAAAAAAGGGGACTTGTTAGTAAAAATCAATCCCATGTTGTATTCTTCTGGTTTGAATCGATCGATTTCTAA
Organism: Flavobacterium sp.; assembly: GCA_024644655.1. Taxonomy (GTDB): domain Bacteria; phylum Bacteroidota; class Bacteroidia; order Flavobacteriales; family Flavobacteriaceae; genus Flavobacterium. The sequence goes on along the minus strand of JAHEHJ010000026.1, from coordinate 3,241 downwards.
TTTATCTGGGACTAAAGCTGGACTAAGCCAAGCTGATGCTTCGTTTAAGGAGTCTAAAGCAAATTATGAAAGAAGTAAAACTTTATTTGATAAAGGAATTATATCTAAATCGGATTGGGATAAAGCGATTGCTGCTTTTGAAGTAGCAAAGGCTAGTAAAGAATCGGCCTATTATAATGTTCAAAGTGCTTCAGCAACAGTAAAAGAATCCAAAGATAATTTGGGTCGAACTACTATTTATTCTCCAGCAGATGGAACAATTTCTTCTTTAGGAGTAGAATTGGGTGAGCGAGTTTTAGGGACTCAACAGATGACTGGCACGGAACTTTTGCGTGTTGCCAATTTAAACAATATGGAAGTTGAAGTAGATGTAAATGAAAATGATATTGTGAAAATTAGTATTGGTGATAGCACTAAAATACAAGTTGATGCCTATTTGAAAAAAGAATTTAAAGGGATAGTAACGAGTATATCCAATTCGGCAAGTACAAATACTACAGCTGATCAAGTAACTAATTTTAAGGTGAAAGTTAGAATTCTAAAATCATCGTATCAAGATTTATTAGAAGGCAAGCCATTAAGCTATTCTCCATTTCGACCAGGGATGACTGCCACTGTTGATATTATAACCAAAAGAAAAGAAAAAGTCATAGGAGTGCCAATAAGTTCAGTTGTGGTGAAGTCAGATACATCATCGGTAAAGAAAGTCGACATGGTTGCAGGTAATAATGACTCGAAATCAGCCCCTAAAAGCGATAAAAAATTTGAATGTGTTTTTGTTAAAGTAGGCGATAAAGCCAAAATTAGAATAATCAAAACAGGAATTCAAGACGATACGAATATTGAAGTTGTTTCTGGCTTGAGAAAAGGAGAAGTTATAATAACAGGACCTTATACTACGGTAACTAAAGATTTGAATTCGGGTGATAAAATTACTGTTAATAAAGGACAAGATAAAGAAATTAAAAAATAGGCATTGAGTTACATTTTAAATATTGAGACTGCCACAAAAAACTGCTCGGTTTCCTTGGCTAATGAGGGTAAAACACTTTTATATCGTGAAATAGCCGAATTGGGGTATTCTCATGCTGAAAAGTTGCATGTGTTTATTGGTGCTTTAATTCAGGAAGCAGGTATTTCTTTTCAGGATTTGAAAGCAATTGCTGTTAGCAAAGGTCCGGGGTCTTATACTGGGTTGCGTATTGGTGTTTCTGCGGCTAAAGGATTTTGTTATGCATTAGGAATTCCATTAATCGCATTAGATACTTTAGCAATTTTGGCTCAGCAAGTGCAAGTAAATAGTGGGTTAATTATTCCTATGATTGATGCGCGTAGAATGGAAGTTTATAGTGCTGTTTTTGATGCAAACCACGCAAAAATAGGGGAAGTACAAGCTGAAATATTGACAACTGAAAGTTATGCAAAAGCAAATGAACCTCTATATATAGTGGGTGATTGCCAAGATAAATGTCAAACCGTATTAACTCAGTCTCATATTAATTTTATTGCAGATGTTCAATTTCCTTCTGCTCAAGATATGAGTAGTTTGAGCTATTCTAAATTTATGTCACAACAATTTGAAGATGTAGCTTACTTTGAGCCTTTTTATCTGAAAGATTTTTTGTTGACTAAAAAATCATGATTTTGATGATTCACGCACATAAGGTTGAATAACGATGCCTGCTGAATCAAATGCCTCTTTACAATTTTCTAAAATATCAGAGCACATGTCTCCAAAATCGGCGTTTGTTGACCAAGGTTTAATGGATAGGTGGATGGCGGAATCACTTAAATCTTTGACTGATACAGTTGGTGTTGGGGATGATAAGACTTTTGGATGTGATTCCATGACTTGGATTACAATTTCTTTAGCAGTTTTAATATTGGTTTCATAAGAAAGTGAAAATAGCAAATCGGCTCTTCTCATACCAGCAATAGAATAATTTATTATAGTCCCATTAGATAGGTTGCCATTTGGAATAAAAATGGTCTGGTTGTTTCCTGTAATCAACTTGGTTACAAATATTTGTATTTCACTTACAGTCCCAATTACTCCTTGTGCTTCTATGGTGTCCCCAACACGAAATGGTTTAAATAAAATAATTAACATCCCACCAGCAAAATTTGAAAGTGAACCTTGTAGTGACAATCCCACAGCAAGACCTGCAGCTCCTAAAATTGCTACAAAAGAAGAGGTTTCTACACCCAATTTGGATATGAAAGTGATGAACAATAAGCCTCTTAATACCCACAATAGAATGTCTGCTAAAAACTTAGACAAAGTAGGGTCTAAATCACGTTTTAACATTATTTTTTTAACCAAACGATTGATAAAGCGGATGGCATATAATCCAATGAATAGTATGAATAGTGCAGACACAACTTTTGGAGAGTAGTCTAATAATAATTTTAGAAAATCATTCCAATATTCTCCGAAGGAGTGAATATAATGTAGTTGTTTCATGTCATTGAGTTTAATGACTGCAAAAATATACTTTATCTTAAAATAATTTTGGATTTTAATACTTCAAAATCAAATAGTGGAACTTGGCAAGTATTGTCTTGACAAATATAAAATACATCTTTATTCTCCATCCATCTGTTTGATAAAATGGGTAAATTGGATTTTGAATTACATGAGGCTATAGTTGTGTTTGGTAAATACATTGCGTTTAGATTTGCACTGTACTGTTTTGCATTTGTCCCGCAAAGTGAAACTTCAAGGTGTGGAGTAGAGAAATTCATGAAAACGTTTAGCCAATTTGAATAGGCAGAGGGATAATCTATAGTTGGGATGATGTTAGTAGTCATTTGTTGACTAACTTTAAGATAATATTCATTACAGAAATAAATACTTAATTGAAATAAATTATGTGCCATTACTGAGTTGGCTGCTGGAATTACATTGTCTTCTATTTCGAAATTAGGTGCAATTAATGGGCTGTCTTTAGAAGATGTAAATGCGAAGTAGAGGTTATTTGGTTCGTAAAAATAGTCAAAACAATAATCAGTTAATTGTTTTGCATTCCGCAACCATTCTTCGTCTAAAGTGACTTCATAGAGCGCGATAAAGGACTGTATGACATGTGCGTAATCCTCTAGATAAGCATTAATAGTCGCAATTCCATTTTTATAGGTTCTCCACAAGTGACCATCTTCATGCCATACTTTTTGACGAATGAATTGACCATTTTTTAATGCAATTGTTAAAAATTCTAAATTCCCTAGAGCTTTATATGCC
>JAHEHJ010000103.1 GCA_024644655.1 Flavobacterium sp. | reverse complement strand
GCTATTCAATACCTATGGTTATTGAGGAAAGTTCTGTGGTTGCTGCTGCGGCAAAATCGGCGAAGTTTTGGAGTACTCGAGGGGGTTTTAAAGCAACAGTATTGAATAAGGAGAAGATTGGGCAAGTGCATTTTATGTATGCAGGAGATGGAATTCAATTGCGTGCTTTTTTTGACACCATTCAAAAAGAATTAATGGCTTCGACTGCTTCAATTACCCAAAATATGGAAAAGCGTGGAGGCGGTATATTAAGTATTGAATTACGGGACAAAACGGATTTGATAGCTGATTACTACCAACTGCATGTTCGTTTTGATACGAAAGATAGCATGGGAGCTAATTTCATCAATTCCTGTTTGGAGCAATTGGCAAAGACATTAAAAGAATTGGTTTCGACCTACGAAGGCTTTACCGCTGAAGCACGTGAATTAACAGTGGTGATGAGTATATTGTCTAATTATGTTCCGGATTGTATTGTTAGGGCAGAAGTGTCTTGTGCTGTAAAGGATTTGGCCGAAAAAAAGATAGAGAATCCGCAAGAGTTTGCTGAAAAATTTGTGCAGGCTGTTCGGATAGCGGAGGTTGAGCCTTATAGAGCTGTAACACACAATAAAGGAATTATGAATGGGGTTGATTCGGTAGTTTTGGCTACGGGAAATGATTTTAGAGCTGTTGAGGCGGGAGTACATGCTTATGCTTCACGTTCGGGTCAGTATAGTAGTTTATCACATGCTTCTATTGAAAACGGGATATTCACCTTTTGGGTGGAATTGCCATTGGCATTAGGAACTGTAGGAGGATTAACGAGTTTGCATCCTTTGGTTAAAATGGCTTTAGCGATATTGGGTAAGCCATCGGCAGATGAATTGATGCAATTGGTAGCGGTTACAGGATTGGCACAAAATTTTGCAGCCTTACGTTCGTTAACGACTACCGGAATACAAGAGGGACATATGAAAATGCATCTGAATAATATATTAAATCAATATCAGGCAAGTGCTGATGAGCGTCAAGCAATAAGTGCTTATTTTAAAGATCATACGGTTTCACATGCATCAGTAGTCACATTAATAAACCAATTGAGAAAATGATTCCATCACGATATATGAAAATTGATAAAGAGGGGTCGAGGAGTGACTATTATAGTAATGGGAAATTGCTGATTACAGGTGAGTATCTTGTTCTTGACGGAGCCCAAGCGTTTGCATTGCCAACTAAGTTTGGTCAAAGTATGACAGTTGTAAGAGAATCGGCTTGTTATTATATTGTTTGGACAAGTTTTGATTATGATGGTAGTGTGTGGTTTGAAGATTTTATGACGTATGATGTTATTATTTCGAATACGCAAGATGAGCAAAACAGCAAAATGAAAAATACGCTGATTGGGATATTGCACGAAGCCTATAAGTTGTGTCCAGTTTATACATCTACGGGAGATGGTTATCGAATTGTAACACGATTGAACTTTCCTAGAACATGGGGATTAGGAACTTCTTCAACCCTAATCAACAATATAGCCCAATGGCTTGGAATTGATCCTTACGAGCTTTTAGAACGCAGTTTTGGAGGTAGTGGGTATGACATTGCATGTGCACAACACAATACCGGTATACTCTATCAATTGGTGAATCAAAAACCACAAGTTACTGCAGTAACTTTTAAGCCAAGTTTTAGTGATAAGCTTTATTTTGTATACCTAAATAAAAAGCAAAATAGTAGAGATGCTATATTGTCCTATTATTCGAATCAGAATAATGTGGAGCGTGCTTTACCAGTTATAAATTCATTAACTCAACAAGTTGTTTCGGCTCTTGATATTGGGAGTTTTGCAAGTGCTATAGAACGCCATGAGATTGAGATGAGTAATATACTAGAGTTGACAACCGTACAAGAGACTTTATTTAACGATTTTGATGGGATTGTGAAGAGTTTGGGCGCTTGGGGCGGTGATTTTGTATTGTGTATAGCCTCGCATGATCCAAGGGCTTATTTTAAGGAGCGAGGGTATGATGTAGTTATTCCTTATGAGGAAATGATATTATAAAAAAAAACCTGAAGCATTGCTTCAGGTTTTTTTTATGGTTTTGAGGATTTCTACTATTAATAGAAATCGGCTCTGTTATCTTCAATGTCAGCATCGTTTTTCAAAGCAGGCATTACTCTACCTGAATAATTGATGACTTGTTGTTTTACTTTGTTGATGTAATCTTTATGGTTTTTTAAAGCAGGAGCTTTAGCAACTGATTTTGTCACGATTACATATACACCAGCATTTCCTTCAATAGGAGCAGACACTTGACCAGCTTTAGAAGAGAATGCAGTACCTACTACTTTAGGTTCGAATCCGGCAGTTGGTAAAGCAGGGTTTTCTAAGGTTAAATCCATTGCGTTTTGAGCTGTAACCTTATTAGATGCGGCAATTGCAGCCAAAGAAGCGCCAGTCATTTTAGCTTTAATTTTTTCTGCTTTCTTTTTGTTTTTCAATACCAATTCTACTTGTGGTCTTGCTTCTTCTACAGTCATTAAACCTTTAGGAGAAGTACTTTTCAATTTGGCAATAATGTGACCAACATTTACTATTTCAAAACGTTTCACATCACCAATACTTGTACTGCTATCGAAAGCCCATTTAACGATTTGTCTTTGGTTGTTTACCGAACCAAAACTTTCGTCGATAGCTTTAACATGAACAGAAGGATTGATAGATAGGTTTAATTTTTTTGCAGTTGCAGCAAAGTCATTCGTAGCCGCGTCCATTTCAAACTTAGTAGCTTTTTCGTAAATTTTGTCGTTTGTAGCTTCAGAAGGTTGTACTTTTTGAGCTACAGTAGCTAAACGAATAGCATCTTGTTTATCGGTTACGTTAATGATATGGAATCCAAATTCTGTTTCCACAATACCGATAGTTCCGATAGCGTTGTTAAATACAAAATCGTTAAAAGGTTTAACCATTTGGTTTGGACCAAAGAAACCTAAATCTCCACCTTGTTGTGCTGAAGAGTCATCTGAGTTTTGCATGGCTAAAATGGCAAACATACCTGGGTTGGCTTTGGCTTGAGCCAATAAACCTTCTGCTTTTGCTTTGGCTTGTTCTTTCGTTCTTTTTTCTTTTTTGCTTGGCACTTTAGTACCTTCCCAGCTGATAAGAATATGACTTGCTTTAGCTTTAGCTCCAGCTTTTCTTCCCAAAGCTTTAGAAAGACAGTAGTGGTTATTGAACAAATACGGTCCATAAATTTGACCTACAGGCATAGCAAATAAAGCGTCTGCGTGTTCAGCCGGCATATCTTGTTTTGAAACATAAGTTGAATCAAAAGGAATGTCTGAGTTAAGGTTTACGAATTCAGCATTGTTTGTAACTGTAGAGAAGCCTTGAATAGTATCATTTTTACCGTCTTTAAATTCAACGTGTGTATTTAAAAGACCAATGATTTTATTTTTGATTTCAGCTTCGTCAGCTGCAGATGGTTTTTCTTCAATAAGAACATAATCCAATTCGCGACTTTCTTCTGATTTGAATTTTTTCTCTTTTGTTTTCATGTACGCGATAATTTCGTCATCGGTAATTTTTACATCACTATCTTTAATAGAAGAATATGGAACAGTAACAAAATCAAAGTTTACTTTGTTTGCTTCTGATTCGTATTTGAATTTACCTTCTGCATCGGTAGTGTACATAGCTCCTTTGACTAAGGAGTTATATATTTGGTATTTTGCATTTAGCTCTGCATCTTTTTCACGGTCTTTCAACATTTGAACACCTTCTGGGTTGGATTTGAAATAATCCTTGAATTTGTTCAAGTCAAATTTACCAACGGCATTTAAGAATGCTGGATTTTGACCAATGTTTGGATCCGATTTTAAAACTTCGATGATATGTTTTTCGCCTACACGGATGCCCAATTTTTCAAATTCAGTTGAAAGTAAAGCGATATTTACTTCTTGGTTCCAAACTTGATTTGAAGCTTGCATAGAGGTCATGTTTTGACCGTTTTGTGCGCTTTTCTCAACATTTGCCACTTTTACTCTAAACTCTTCAAAAGAAATATCTTTTCCGTTTACGGTACCTACATCTTTAGATAAACTTTTAAAACCTTTGGTAAACAAATCTTGCACGACAAAAGCCAATAATGCAAAACCTATAGCAAGTAAAAGTAAACCTGAGCGTTTTCTAATTTTTGATAAAACTGCCATTTCTATTATTGTTAAAATTTAATTCAGTTTGCGAAAATACAATTATCTATGAAATAATAATACTCACAGACTTATAATTTCATGTAAAATATTGATTTTTTTTCCGAATTTATTCGTTTAGTGTCAATTTTACGATTTCAATCTTGTTATTGGAGGCTTCTTCAATGGTACATAGGAAGTTTCCGATTGTAATTTGGTCTCCTTTTTGGGGTATTTCTTTAGAGAAGTCTACGATAAATCCACCTAATGTTTCATAGGAGTCTTCTTCGGGGATATTGAGTTTGTAGGTTTCATTAAGATATTCTACTTCATGACGTGCGGAGAACAAAAACGTGTTTTCGTTCAATTGTTTTTCGACTAGAGCTTCGTCAGAATCGTGCTCGTCTTCGATTTCGCCAAAAAGTTCTTCAACTATATCTTCCATGGTTACAATACCAGAAGTGCCTCCATATTCATCTAGTACGACTGCAATACTTTTTCTTTTTTTGGTCAGTAAGTTCATGGTGTCCTTTATGAAAATGGTTTCTGGTACGTATTCCACAGGAATGGTTACTGATTTTATGTTTTTGGGTTTTTTAAATAATTCAAACGAATGGACATACCCCACAATATCATCCAAGGAGTTGGAATAAACTACTATTTTAGAATAGCCTGTTTCGATGAATAATTTATGAAGGTCATTAATATTACTGTGTAATTCGACTGCAACTAATTCAGTTCTGGGGGTCATGATTTCTCGAGCTTTAACAGCAGAGAATTCTAGTGCATTTTGGAATATTTGAATTTCAGAGTCTACATTTTGGTAGTCTTTCACGGCATTCATCTGTTCGGTAATGTAATTGCCTAATTCGATTTTGCTAAAGGTCAGGTTGATTTGGTCCCCCTCTGTTTTGAAAAACTTTTTTAAGATATAATCTGAAATCCAAATCATAAATGTAGAGATGTAATAAAAGAGGCGGTAAAAGAAGTAAGCTGGTAGCGCGAATATTTTTATGGCACTATTGGCATAAATCTGAAAGAATACTTTGGGTAAAAATTCAGATGTCATTAATACGATTAAAGTTGAAAGTATTGTTTGGATTAATAAGTTTGAAAAATCGGTAAAGTGGTATCCTGATTTTGTGAGCCAACTCATTAAAAGATCGCCCATGAAGAATCCGTAGACAACCATAGAGATGTTGTTTCCGACCAACATGGTGGCAATAAATTTGGATGGTTTTTGGGTGAGTTTTGTTAATATACGGGAAATAAAATCATCTTGTTTTTTTTCAATTTCAAGATAGATTTTATTGGAAGAAACAAAGGCGATTTCCATTCCAGAGAAGAATGCGGAAAGAATCAAACAGATAATGATTATTCCAATTTCCATGGGTTAGGGTTTTTTATTACGTTCTTGGAATTTATTTCCAAAATTTCTTCGGAAGAAAAACATAAAAACACCAATGGCTGAAAATAGAATGCTTATGGTGTAGTTTTCTTTGGATTCGTATTTGGAATAGACATCAAAAGCAAAAAGCAATGCTGCTAATAAGTACGCATATTGGGTGAATCTTAAGTATTTCATTTTATTCAGTTTGGATTTGGCCAGATATTTTTTGGGAGTTTACGGTTTTGAAATCTTTGCTAAAATCAATACCTTCTCCATAGGAGACTCCTTTGTTGGAGGTAAATTTAAATTTTTTTTCGGTAAAAAACCATTCGTTTTTTTGATCGTAATATAGTTGCTCAGTTTCGAGATTGTCCCCTGTTTGATTGGAGATAATGACATGTCCTTGCAAATCGATCAAATTTGTTTGTTTGTGCGATATGGCGTAATTGGCGTCAATATAGGTTTGTTTTCCTAGTGCATCATAAAGAGTAAGGTGCATACCTTTTGGAAATTCCGTGAAAGGATAGTCAGCATTTCCATAATCCAACATTTTTGGGCTAATTAGGTTTGCAGTAATTCGCCCCGAATCGGTATATTTTAAATTGATGGAATCGGCATCTCCACTAGGTGAAAAATCAGATATCCCCATTTTTTGAACTTCTTTAAAATTACTTTCACAAGCAAATAAAAGCAAGCATGTTAGAGGAATTGCCAAAAGGGTAGGGATACTATTTTTAGTTGGGAGCCTCATTATTTTTTGGCAGGAAAGGTTATGGAATCATTAATCCAACAGCCTATTTTTATTGTCTTTCCATTCAATTTTTTAGAAATAATTTCTTTTTCTGTCAGGATTTTAGCAGTATATTTTTCGGCCATTTTCTCCGCAGTAATTTTGAGGCGAGGCTCCATTGTTACGGCTTTTTTCAAGGTTTCAGCTGCTAAATAATAAATTGTTTTTTTCTCTATATCATTAGTACCACATTCTTCAGCGCTATTGGCATAAAGTTCTGCCAAATAAATATAGGCTTTGCCCATTTTAGGATCTAGTGTTGCCGCTTTAATAACTAATGCTTTGGCTTTAGATTTGTCGGAACTTAGTAGACCTGAAGCTAAAGAGTAGTCGAGTTTGGCTTTTTCAAAAGGGTTAGTTTCTAGTTCTTCAGCTTCAATAAAGTATTGAATGGCTTCATCGAATTTTCGAATCTTGGTATTAGCGATACCAAAATAATAGGCTGATTTTGTTGTTCTTTTGGCTTTATAATTGGCTTCTGCAAGCGCATAATATAATGGGAGACCACCACATTTAACGGTGAAAGTAGACAAAGCTGAGGAAAGCCAATCGGCATTTTCTTTTTGTTCAGCAAAGTTTTTTTCGAAATATTCACTTAAGAAGTCACAAGTCAACAGTTCTTTTACCAGGTTGTGGCAATTTCTTTCTGCAGCTTCGTATTCATTGATTTGCACGGGATTTGTAGTTTCTAAGGTGTTTAAAACTAGTGTGATGTGCATGTATTTATCTAAAAGCATAGCTGCATTTACTACTTTAGAATCGGTATTGTATTTTTGATAATACAAATTAAAATAAGTATAAATAGTTAGCGCATCTGTAATGGTAGTTGTGTTTTTTATCCAACAACTATCAAGTAAGCTGAATATTTCTTCGGGAGTCCCCATTTTATTGGATACCAATAGCATTGCTTTTAGGGCTTGATAATTGGGTATGGCTAAAGGATAATTTATAGCGTATTGATCATACAGTTTTAGGGCATCCCTTACTGCTAGTTCTTTTGCCTCAGGATTTGATTCGTTGTCAATTTTATAGTTTAGTATTTGAAGACCTTCAGTATATAGGCTTTCATTTTCTTTTGGGCAATTGTTGCGCACTACATTCCAAGCGGTGTAGGCTTCATTCCATTTTGATTCGTGTATAAGGGATTGGTATTCTTTTACTTTTAAAGAACAATCAACCTTTTGAGCTTGCAATTGGAATACTAATAAAACACCAACAAAAGAAAATAATGCTTTCATAGTTAATAGGTATTAATCGAATTTGCGTTTGACAAACCAGCGATCACTGAAAGAAAGCCCCACGCTTATGTTTACGTAATTTTCTTCTACTAAGTTATAGTATTTTGTGCCTCGTTTGCCCACTTCAACACCTATGTTAATGTTAGAAAAAGTTCCACTTAAAGGAAGTCCTAGGCCAAAAGTGGCTGCCGCATCATTTATAGATTTGGATTGTAATACTAAGCCTGTTTTTTCGTATCGCAAACCGGCACGGTAGGTTATTTTACTAAAATAATTAGAGTAAGAGTTGTAGTTAGGAATATAATATCCTCCTACTGAATATCGCATAGCGTTTTCAAAAGTAGCACCTGCAATATCAGCAAAGCGATTGGAACTCGAATTGTAATTGATTAAAGTCACTTCGCCACCAACTAACCATTTTTTTACTTCACCAACACCAGAACCTAAAGCAATTTTAGAAGGCATTTTTATAGTAGTATCGGAAACTGCAATATCTTCGGTTTGAATTACATTGGTTCCTCCTGAGCTTAAAAATTGAATGATTTCAATATTTCGAGTGTTACCTAATTTTAGAGTAGATTCAGGAGTGTATGTCAAACTGCTGAAAAATGATAATTTTTGGTTCAGTTTTGATTGGTAAGTAAGGCCTAAATCGAAATTGAATCCTTGAAGGTCAGAAAGGTTGTTTTCTCTTGTTCCATATTGGATGCCGTTTTCATATCTTAGGTTAGTAGTTTCTATTTTACCAAAATTGTATTGAATGTCAAGACCAATATTGAATTTCTTAGTCAGTTTATAACCTAGTCCGAAAAACACTTTGTTTACACCGCCTAAGCCAGTATATTTGGTGTATAGTGGATTAGCGTCGGTTGGAATTGTTTGTAATTTGTAGCCCACAGATGAAAAAGGGATAAGTCCAAAACCTACGCCTACTTTCCCTACAGGTATACCAACGGCAAGATAATCCATTGAGGTACGTCTTGCTTTTTCGGTTTGAACTTCAGATCTCGAGTGTGTATTTACATAGGTGCCACCAATAGAAAAATTTGTTAATTTTAGACTAGCTAATTGAGCTGGGTTTTGAAGATTGATGTGTATACTATCAGGGAAAACGGAAAGACCACCCATGGAACGATTTTCAACTGTACCTTTGAATTTGATATCTCCTATTCCGTAAAAGGAATAAGGTGAAGAGGTTCCTTCTTGTGCTAAAGTAGCTAATGAAAAAAGTAAACTGAGGCTTACTATAATTTTTTTAATCATTTTTGATTGTATTGAAAAGTTTGGTTCAGACTTTCTAGCAGAAAATTTGAATGGGCAAATATGGTATTTTTTAATCGTTTAGCCAAAAAATCTGAGTCTCCACCCGTTAAAATTATGATAAATTTAGCGTATTGTGTCTTATACTCTTTAATAAAGCC
>JAHEHJ010000098.1 GCA_024644655.1 Flavobacterium sp. | reverse complement strand
CGCTACATACCCGTTCAAGCGAAATGGAACGGATTTACGAAGATTGGCGAGAAGGTCGTTCAACACCAGGCTCGTAAATATGGCGTGACTAAATTTGGCTTAGAGCGATTCCTGTATGGATTCTTAGATTTATTATCGATTTCATTTGTACAGATTTTTGGCAAGCGCCCGATGCACTTGTTTGGAAGTCTTGGAATCCTCTCTTTTTTAGCCGGATCTGGTTTGACTATTTATTTAATGGCTGTTAAAATATATAACATCGCCTATAATTTAAAGTACCGCAATGTCACAGACAATCCGCTGTTCTTTTTAGCGCTAGTGGCCATCATACTGGGTGTACAGCTCTTTTTAGCTGGTTTTATCGGAGAGTTATTGATAACGAACTCAGATAAGACGACGAATTATCAAATCAAGGAAGAAATATCCTAATTATGCCAAACAATGATCTAAGCTGGCTAAGCCGCTCTGAACTCTTGATCGGACCGGAAGGGATCGATAAATTACAAAAATCACACGTTTTAGTTGTCGGATTAGGGGGCGTAGGCTCCTTTGCCGCTGAATTCATCGCGCGTTCAGGCGTAGGCCGAATGACAATCGTCGATGGAGACGTGGTAGACCCAACCAATCGTAACAGACAATTGCCCGCTTTAGCGACTAACCATGGGGTTTCCAAAGCCCAAATTATGGCCGAACGCTTACGAGCCATCAACCCCGCACTCGAACTAACGGCCATCGAGCAATTTTTAAGCCCAGAAGAAGCGAAGAACTTGCTTGAGACAAATAAATTCGATTACGTCATGGACTGCATCGACTCTGTAACGCCTAAAGTCACTTTACTAAAAACGGCTTACGACCTAGGATTTAAAATCGCTAGCTCCATGGGGGCTGGGGGCAAAATGGATCCTACTAAAATCAGAACAGCTGATTTATTTGATACCCGTGAATGCTATTTAGCCTCTTTAGTCCGCAAACGCATTCGTAAAATGGGTGTAGGCAAAGGGATTAAGACCGTTTTTTCTTTGGAAAAAGTCAAAGACGAATCGCTTATCCTAACAGACGGAAGCAACTTCAAAAAGTCTGCTTACGGAACTATCTCTTATTTACCAGCTGCCTTTGGAGGTGTAGTCGCATCCATCGTCATTCGTGATCTATTAGACGAGCCGATCCCGATGGAGAAAAAACTTAAATTACCTAAAAAGAATGATCAAAATAGGCGTAATTAATGTGTCTGACCGGGCTAGCGCGGGTATCTACGAAGATATTCCAGGCAAGGCCGTAGTGGAATTATTAAAAGAATACCTGGAATCCGATTTTGAGGTAGTATACGCCGTCGTACCTGACGAACAAGATCAACTCGAGGCCAAGATGATCGAAATGTCTGAGGAAGTTTGCCTATTGGTAACAACAGGTGGAACTGGCCCCGCTTTACGCGATGTCACTCCTGAAGCAACTGAGGCAGTATGTCAAAAGATGATGCCAGGATTCGGGGAATTAATGCGCTCTGTAAGCTTGCAATACGTTCCTACCGCGATCCTTAGCCGTCAAACAGCGGGCATTCGCAACCAAACATTAATTCTAAATTTACCAGGAAAACCGAAGGCCATCAGACAATGTTTGGAAGCTGTTTTCCCAGCAATACCCTATTGCATCGATCTAATCGGTGGACCTTTCTTGGTTTGTAGGGAGGAGAATATGAAGGCTTTTAGGCCAAAATAGAGCGAAGATCTACTCAAAGTCCAAAGTTCATATCTGGTCTATGATCCTTGCAATTTAAAAAAAATGGCGAAAGGTGTTCATCATAAATCTGTCATTATTCATTGATCACCCGATAGCGATACACTTACTAATCATTTATATTTTATATGCTAAAAGTAACGAACAGCTCTTGTGCCAATTCCGTAGTCGCCTCCCGACTTGTTCGTGACAAAATCAGTTCCCGGAGAGTTTGTTCTAATTACTAATGAGAAAAAGTCACCATTCTGAGAAGAACTCCAGTATAAAATATAAGGTGAGTTAAACCCTCCAATTGATTGTATATTAGCTAATATTAGTTGCAGCTCTCTTATACTGGGTAGGTGCCAATCTGAATATACAACCCCATCAAATGTTGTAGAGTAATCATTACAAATTCTGGCAGCAATACCCGCTTCTGAACATCCGTTAACAATATCCAACGTATTTTGAGCCCCAGTACCTATATCTGTACCTGAAGCACCAGGCAAGGTAGTTCCATTACAACCCCAACGAGTAGTCCATTCATCATTAGAAGCAATAATACCATGTAGTGTATTTGAATCATATCCCGGGTCACCAGGTTGTAAAATATATGCAATTACTCCTCCTTGGTATGCCATACCAACATTAAGCGATGCTGATCCTCCAACCATATTTTTCCATGCGGTACCATTGTAAACCTGAAGCTCTCCATTTTGCCCACAATTCGAACACCAAACTACCAAGCCGGCTACTTTTGATGAAATAGCATCGCGCTGTACCCCTGTCATTCGAGGAGGTAGGAACCCTTGTGTTGTTGAATTTGCTTCTAATACTGCTGAAGTGCTTGAAGCTGATGATGAACCTACGATTACTTTGCCATTAACCGTTGCGCTGGTTAAGATACCCACACTTGATAAACTAGAACCTGTTATAGTTGATTTTAATGTAGTACCTGATAAGGTGCCAGCATCTGCTGTTACAATTATATCTTCACTTCCATTAAATGAAACGCCATTAATATTTCTTGCTGTCAATAATCTTGTTGCTGTAGTTGCATTACCCGTTGTATTTTGATTAAATGTTGGAAAATTTGTTAAACTAGCAGCACTCCCTGTTGGTGCTAAATAATCTGTTCCTGCAGTTAAGGGCGCTTGCACATTAGTACCAATAACCAATCCTAAATTTTCGCGCGCGCTTAAAGCATTTGTTGCCCCCGTACCACCATTACTAATAGATATTGTTGTTCCACTCCAAGTGCCCGAATTTATGGTTCCTATACTAGTTAAATTTGGCAATGAAGTTAAGGTACTATTACTTGTAGCAGTTATATTCCCAGACAAAGTGGCTGTTCCTGCGTTTCCACTGATATTTATTTGATCTCCTGTATTAGTACCGGAAAGAGTAATAATACCTAATTTAGATTTGATTGATTCCGAAGTTTCTATATTCAAATCTCCTGATTTATTAAAAGCAAATGATCTAATTATCATCATGCTAGGATTTAAATGGGTGTAATCATAATTTCTAGTATTATTGTTATTATAATTAACAGGGCCTTGGCCTTGTTGACCCCAAAAATCAACAACAGTAGGACCATAAAAATTTTCAGAACTACTTATAAATTCAGTTGAACCTTGATAGGTGCCCAACATGACATTTTCTAATTTATTTATCAAAATATGTTCATTAGTCCTGATTTTAAGCAATTCATCTCTACTTGGCAAATACCAATCTGCATAGCCTCCATATGAATAATTATAGGCGAATAATGCGGCCCCTCCATTGTTTCCAGCTTTAGCAATAATTTTATTTGTATTCTCCATTCCGGAACCTAGGGCCACACTAGTTTGAGGATTGTAGTAATTTTGATTTTGAAGAGGATTGAAATTAAGATAATAAAATGGATCAATTGCAGGATTAATGCCATTGTAACCATTGATATTATCATAAATATAATTCATATCGTTTAACGTTCTCCAATCAATTACAAACCCTTTAGTGACACCATCCACATACCCAATGTCTCCAGGTTCCAAAATATAACCAACAACGCCACCGAAGGCAAAATCCCCCACTTCTAAATTTGCAAGAGCTGATCCAGAACTATTTTTCCAACTTAAACCGTCATAAACTTGCAATTCACCATTTCCACAATTGGTACAATAAATTGTAGTTCCTTGAGGAATTTTTTCCGTTCTAGTTGGAACTACGTTAGTTCCATCCAAAACACTTCTTTCTGCTTTGGTCATTCTAGGTGGAAGAAATCCTTTAGTTGTGGAATTAATTTCAAGTGCCGAATAATTACTTGCCACTGGAGTACCTACAGAAATCCTAGAAGCGATTGCATCTCCTATATTTGGTGTAACTAATGTTGGGGAAGTAGCTCTAACTACATTTCCTGTTCCGGTTGTAGAAATCTCTTCCACCATACCCGAGCCTACTGATACTCTACCAAGTACTTTATTACTTGAACTAAGATTTTGTATTTTCCCGAATGTGATATTTGCGTCAGCAATCTTGTTTGTAGTTACCGCATTAGCTGCGATAGTTAATGAATACGTACCTGTCACATCACCCGAATGCTCTAGATCAGTCAGATTTGCTTTTAAATCCAATGCCGATAGTGTAGCCGTACTTATAGGTTTGAGTGCATCACTTGTATTGTCTACGTTACCTAAACCTACTTTTGCTTTACTAATGCCAGTAGCTAATTTTGCATCCGTCACTGCAAGATCTGCTAATTTTATCGTGCTTATTCCTCCATCAGCAATTACTCCTGACGAACTATTTGCAGTAATATATGCCTTTACCGCCTTTTGGGATGGATATAATTCGTCACTAGGAGATAGCCCTCCTAAATCAGTTGCTATCGATTTATTAGAAACATTTTCCTTCAATGCTAAACCCGCTATAACATCTGCAGCGTTGGACTTTAAACCTAATGCCGTATTTGTGGCTAAGCCGCTTAAATCTTGATCCCCTGTATTTGACCCAGTAATCCCCTCCAATTTTGTCTTTTCTGCCGATGTATAATCATTGCTGGATAAACCTTTGCCCGTAATCTTATCTACCTTCAAGGCTAGACCACTATCTACTTTGGAGATATTTGCTTTCAGAACTAAACTGCTATCTACTTTCGTTTGATTGACCTTTAATGCCAAAGCTGTTGTGGTTGCATAACCGCTTAAATCTTGATCCCCTGTATTTGACCCAGTAATCCCCTCCAATTTTGTCTTTTCTGCTGTTGTATAATCATTGGTGGATAAACCTTTACCCGTGATCTTATCTACTTTAGTTGATAGGCTATTTTCAATTGCTAGCGACGTTTTCAAAGCATTTAAACTTGAAACACCCGTCCCTCCTTTTTCTAGGGGAACAATACCCGATATATTAGTGGCATCTACGCTATTTGCAAAGTGGGCATACGCTACATACTGAAATTGTGTAGTCCCCAATAAGGTAAAACTAGTTCCTCCTGCGGGATCCATTTCAATCTTTAAAAATTTGGGATTATTCTTCCAGCTGATAGCAGAAAAATCGCCTATTGATGAACTCGCATTTGCATCTCCAATTACAACGTTAAATAATCCCTGGGCATTCGTTGTCACCTTTCTAGTCTCCGTATACTCAGCAGTACCCGTTGAACTTCCTTGCAATATGCTAAGTCTTAGATTTACCTGCTGATTTGCTAGTATTGCATTGCTTGAATTACGCGCAACACCTTGAAAATTAAGTCCCATTTGAGCAAATGAACTTAGACTCACAATAAATAGAAAAAAGGAGAGTATAACTTTGGATTTCATCTTCAGTTTAAATGCTTATAGTTTGATAAGTTTGAATATTGCCGTTCGAGTTTCGCCAACTATTGGCCTAAATAAAAAGCGGAAAAAATAGGCTCCAGAAGCATATTTTTCCATCACGAGCTCTGCTGAGTAATTGCCAAAAACCAGCCCTGCCTCATGCCGATAAAGTTCTACACCCGAGAGATTAACCAAGGAATAGGATAGTTCTCCAGCTTCAGATAAAGCTAAATCAAGATAAACAGAGGAAACAACGGGATTAGGACCTATTAGAATTTGACTCGAAAATTGATTTGTTGGAAATTCTGAAATAGCCGTCACTAAATTTGCCTGAGGTTGTAAAACCCCTGTGTTTAAGGTAAGGCTAGTACTGACAAAACTCGCAATAGAAACAGACTCCCCTAAACTCCATTCTAAACCAGTTGAAAAGCCCCCACCTGAATTAAGCGTATAAGGCGAAATTGACTGACAGAACGCAGTCAAATGAAACAAAAGTAAACAACAGGTTAGGAAAAGTACTTTCATTAAAAATCAGTTAAGTCCACTAACTATAAATAAAAGTTAAGTGGTACCTAAATGTAAAATGAAAGCTAGCAAAAGAGGAATATAATAGAGATAGCTTAGTCGGGACTTATAAAATGGCGACTAAATACTGTACTTTTCAGCAAATTCAGATGGTGTACAGGAATGAACTTTTCGAAAGGCGTCATAAAATCCATGCTTGGTTTTAAAACCAGCTTCAAGTGCCAAAGCTTCTTGCGTATATTGATTTAGATAGCCCTCTTTGATTTTTTCTACTACGTATTTAATGCGATAACCATTTACATACTCTGTAAATCGTAGTTCAAAATAGCGATTCAAAATAAAAGAAAGTTCGTGGAGTGGAATATCAACTGCAACAGACACATCGCGGATAGTGAGCTGCGGCGTTAAATAAGGTTTTTCTCTTTCAAAATAATCCGTAATTACTTTTGCTTCTTTGTCAAAATCTTCCTTAACATTCGCATTTTCAACCTCATCAGTTACACTTCTTATCGGACTATTTTTAACATAAGGCAAACCAAATAACAGCTGCGGATTTAATATCAAATAACTACTCAAATACAATATACTTAGCGCCAATAGCAGCATTGAAAATCTAGCAAAATCTTGATTTGCTTCTTTTTGGTCCATCCCCATAAAAAGAACAACAACTAAAAGTAAAAACGAAAAAACGGTTGTTGAAATTAAAATATTAAACACCTTAATCCAATGAACGACTAATTTGGTTTGTTTGTTGAATGAAGTAAGTATTTTGTTTTGTTTAAATCGATTCAATAATTGCCACTGAAAAATAAAATATAAAACACATTGAACTGGCTTAGCAAACTGAAAATAAGGGGGCAAAAAGCCATCTTTCTCATAAAGCACTCCAAAAGGGTCTTCCACTACTCTAGCAACCAAAACTGCTTTTTCATCAAATGGCATAAGATAAACAGGCAAATAATTGATAGCAACCAATAAAACAGGTATAAAATGCCACAGGTCATTGATTTGAAATTTAATTTCATTTTTAAGTACGGAACGAACGTATAAATAAGCCAATGGAGGAGCTAAATAGCTTATCGGTGCTGCAACTTTATACAAAAAAGGTACTTCTGTCAACCATTTAAAAACAACTATCAAATAAGATCCAATATTTAAGGCATATACAACAAGAAATAGTGCCAAAAGGGCATCTGAATATATTTGGTGTGAATATTTTCTAAATATCAGCAAATAGACTGTCACCAATGCAAAAAAAATACTACCTATTATGATGGTCTCTATCATGTTATTAAACTATCTACAATCTCTACTCTATAATCTCTAATCTCATTTTTCATTAGCCAACAAAAGCTGATACAGCCTCTCCGTCACCTCACCCCTCTTCCCATCTCCAATCTGCTTTCCATCAATGGAAAATATAGGCAGAACACGTTTCGTGCTACCGGTGGTGAATACCTCATCTGCGCTCATGAAATCTGCTAAAGAACAAGCGCCCACGCGAACTTCGTAAACGGAGGAAGCTAAAGCTAACACCTTTTTACGGGTAATTCCTTCCAAAATATGATCTGCAGGCGTATGAATGACTCCGTCTTTGACGTAAAACAAATTAGACCGCGAGGACTCTGAGACACCAAACTCAGGAGTATGGTAAATCAAATCATCGCCTCCGGCGGCACGAACCGCTGGCATTTCCCTTAAAGCGTAGGCATAATTCAGTGATTTGATATCCGCCATTTCACGCTTGTATTCGCGACTCATTAAACGCATACCGGCGGTAGGCTCTGCAAAAGAGAAAACTCCAGGAAAAATATACAATTCAGATTCCCCTATCGGATCAAATCCATTTAAACTGAATCCGGCCGTTAAAACCAATTTCACTCCTAGACAAGGATCGACGGAAAGCGCCGCGATCTCATTAATTAACGCAGCCAGCGATTCCTTCGAGTAACTATGTGACAAACCCATTTTCGAAGCCGAACTCAAAAAACGATCCAAATGATCCGACATAAAAATGGGCTTCCCATCCATTATTCGGAAGAAATCGAAGATGCCAAAACCGCGCAAGAAACCGACATCCTTAACGGACACAGTCACCTTTTCAGGATCCTGCCAAGCACCTTTATAATAAATGGGATATGCCATTTTGTTGAAGTTTTTGAACTAATTGTATGGTTTCTCTGGCCTCCTTTACATCGTGCACGCGCAAAATGGAAGCACCTTGCAATAAGGCAACCGTATGCAGTACCGATGATCCATTCAAAGCCTCATCCGCAGAAATGCCTAATTCTTTCCAAATCATCGTCTTACGCGACAAGCCTGCTAAGATGGGAGCGCCTAGTAATTTGAATGAGCGGAGATGAGCCAAAAGTTTATAATTATGATCCAATGATTTAGAGAATCCAAAACCGGGATCCACGATCAAATCCTTGAAGCCGCGTGAACGTAGCACTTGGACTTTTGGCAATAAATTGTGCAATACCTCCGCCACTACATTTTGATAATCTGGAACTTCGTGTACTTGGTCGAAACGCCCCACACTGTGACTCAGAATATAAGGAATTTGATTTTCAACGATGTAATCGAACACGCCTTCATCCATTTGACCAGCACCAATGTCATTAAACAGATGCGCACCAGCCGTTATAGCAGCCTTAGCCACCGGCACCCGATAAGTATCTATGGAAATGATAACAGATGGATATGCAACGGAAATAGCAGAAATTATAGGACAAACCCGATCTATTTCTTCCTCTGGACTCACTGGTGCTGCTCCAGGCCTAGTCGAATGTCCGCCGATATCCAAAATCAAAGCACCTGCAGCGATCATGGAAGATGCCTGTTTCAAGGCTAATTCTACAGACGATACACGACTACCTTCAAAAAAGGAGTCGGGGGTGATGTTTAAAATTCCCATGATTTGGGGCTTCGAAAAATCAAGCAATTGCCCATTTAAACGGATTGTTTGACTTGTGGAAAAAAGAGCGTCCAAATCGAGTGAATTTTAGGATAATT
>JAHEHJ010000016.1 GCA_024644655.1 Flavobacterium sp. | reverse complement strand
AAAAAATCGCTGCATCAGGTAGAAAAATACTTTTCGTAGCTACCAAAAAACAAGCAAAAGATATCGTATCTGAAAAAGCATTAGCTTGTAACATGCCTTACATCACTGAAAGATGGCCAGGTGGTATGTTAACTAATTTCGTTACTATCCGTAAAGCCGTTAAAAAAATGGCTTCTATTGATAAAATGAAAAAAGATGGTACTTTCATGACTTTGTCTAAAAAAGAAAGACTACAAGTTGATCGTCTTCGTGCAAAATTAGAGAAGAACTTAGGTTCTATCGCTGATATGTCAAGATTACCTGCTGCATTATTTGTAGTAGATATCAAAGCTGAACACATCGCAATAAAAGAAGCACAAAAATTAAACATTCCAGTTTTCGCAATGGTTGATACTAACTCTGATCCACGTGAAGTAGATTACGTTATTCCATCCAATGATGATGCTTCTAAATCAATTGATAAAATTTTAACTTTAGTAACTGACGCTGTAAAAGACGGTTTAGCTAACAGAACTTCTGATGCTGATGCTGCTCCTGAAGTAGAAGTTGCTGAAGAAGTAAGTGCTCCAGTTGAAGCAGCTGTTGAAGCTGTTGCAACTCCTGAAGTGGAAACTCCAGAAGCTAGTACTGAAGAATAAAGAAAGAAATTCCAAAAAAGAAATTCCAAATTCCAATAATCATTACTAAGTTGATGATTTTATAAAGTTGGGATTTGGAATTTTGAATTTGGAATTTGTTATTTTACACAAAATTTGAACTTTTAAAATAAAATATAATGGCAACAATTACTGCTGCAGACGTAAACAAATTAAGAACCATCACCGGAGCTGGTATGATGGATTGTAAAAAAGCATTAGTAGAATCTGACGGAGATTTTGATTTAGCAATTGAAAACCTTAGAAAAAAAGGTCAAAAAGTTGCAGCTAACCGTTCAGACAGAGAATCTACAGAAGGAGCTGCTATCGCAGTTGTTAATGCAGATAAAACTTCAGGTGTTGTTATCACATTAAACTGTGAAACAGACTTCGTAGGTAAAAATGAAGGGTTTGTGAAATTGGCTACTGAAATAGCTAACCAAGCTTTAAACTATGCTACTAAAGAAGAATTATTAGCTTCTGATTTCCACGGAATCACTGTAGCTGAAAAATTAATTGAACAAACAGGTGTTATTGGAGAAAAAATCGAAATCGCTTCTTTCGAAAGATTGAGTGGTGCATTCGTTGGTTCTTACATTCACGCAGGAAACAAGATTGCTACTTTAACCGCTTTATCTGCTAATGTAGCTGGAGCTGAAGAAGCAGCAAGAAACGTAGCGATGCAAGCTGCAGCTATGAATCCAATCGCATTAAATGAAGCAGGTGTTGATGCCTCAATCATTGAAAAAGAAATAGAAATTGCAAAAGACCAATTGCGTCAAGAAGGAAAACCAGAAGCAATGTTAGATAATATCGCTAAAGGAAAAATTCAACGTTTTTACAAAGACAATACCTTAGTGAACCAAGATTATATCAAAGATGGTTCTATGAGTGTTGCGGCTTATATTAAAACAGTAGATGCTGGTTTAACGGTTACTGGATTCAGTAGAGTTGCATTAGGCTAATTATTATATTCACGTTGATAAAAAAACCCAAATCGTATGATTTGGGTTTTTTGTTTGATGTTTATCCTGAAAAAGCAGTACTCAAAAATAACCCTTTAATAATTAACCAAGTTCGCTTCTATTTTAAACTTGGCTAAAAATCCACCTGACAAATTTATTCTTTTGCTATCCCCAAATCGAAGGCATCAAAATCGGTTTCTACACGGGTGAAACCAACTGTTTTTTTAGTAAAAAACGTATCAATTCTAAAGGCTAGTATCCTCCATTACAGCTAATTGTATTCATATTTTGAATTAGTTAAAAAAATGTTATATTTGTTTGCTTAACAGTGTTAAAAACAATTTTAAACAAAACAAAACAATTAGAATTATGAAAAAAGTTTTCTTAGTATTCTTCGCTTGTTGTACTGTATTAACTGTACACGCACAGAAATCGAAAAGAGAAGAAGGAATCAAAATTGGAATCAAAGGAGGTCTTAACGCATCCAATCTTATGGGAGACGTTGAAGATGTAACCCTAAGAACCGGAGTTCATTTGGGCTTTTTGGCCGAAATTATTGTGACTGACAAATTTTCCATTCAACCCGAATTACTATATTCTGCTCAAGGAGCAACTGTAACTTCTACAGGAGGAGGAAGAATCAAATTGGACTATATTACCTTGCCGGTTTTAGCTAAATTTCCTTTGGCTTCAGGCTTAAGTCTTGAAGCAGGTCCACAAATGGGGATTTTAGTATCTTCTAGATACAAAACCAATGACACAAACGACAAAATAGAAGGAGTAAAATCTATTGACTTTAGTGTTGGTGCTGGTTTAGAGTACGAACTTAAAAACGGTGTAATCTTCCAAGGGCGTTATAATTTAGGTTTAAGTAACATTGGCGGAGACTTAGTAGCTCCAAACAAACGCGTGAGCAATTCCGTAATTCAAATTTCCGTAGGTTATTTATTCTAAGAGCACTATGAAAAAAAATATAATTCTATTTGCCGTATGGTGTAGCCTTACGCAAATCGCTTTCGCGCAAACTCAAATCAACTCTTCCAACATAAAATACCGTAGGAGTTCGCTTTATACCCTTATGATTGACGACCAAAATCGGCAATATGCCAATGTCATTCGTGCCTCTTTTGAAAAGGGACCAATTCCAGAAAAATTCAACGACCACAACTTGGGTTCACGTGTGATTCCAACCTCCAACTTAAAAGATGAATCGGCGAACATTACTGCTTTTCTTGAAGCAAATAATGTAGCGCGTGATATGGTTGCTAAATGGTTTAACCGCTCCGCTAAAGGGGGTTTCAACATGGACCTTATTGCGGACCGAGGAAAATATGATGCTGGAGCCTTAGATATTGCTAAAGCTAAAGCCAGTCAACGTGGATTAGAAGCTTTGGCTGATGCCGGAGAAGAACTTATCAAAAACACTTTTATTTTGGTTAATGATTACAATTATGTATCCAAAGAAGAAGTTGCCAAAAAAGCTAGCAGTTGGTTGAATGCCATTGGTGAAGTAGCAGGTAGTGTGGATGTTAAATTGACCACCGATCTTACCTCATCAGCTGTAGGCGTTTTGGGTAAAGGGTATGTGGTAAAAACCAACGCCTATTTGTATCGTTTGGTTTGGGACGAAGAAACAGCCGCAATTTTTTATAACGACTATTGGGCAGATGACAAAACCATAACAGCTGAAAAGAAAAGTGCTTTTGAAAACTCCAAACAATTCAAACTAGAATACATTGGAACCGATACTTCATGGGCAGACGTTCAATCGACTTCCTTTACCAAAAAAACAGAAGAAGAGTTGATTGAAAAAGCAACTGTAAAAGCTATTGATGCGGTTATTGTTAAACTTCAGAAAAACCATGATGAGTTTAAAACAAAAACCCCTTTATTTACGGGAGAACCAATCACTGCTAAAATTGGTTTGAAAGAGGGATTGTCGGACAAATCAAAATTTGATGTTTTGGAACAAACACTTGATAAAGATGGTAAAACAAAATATGAAGTAGTAGGTACAATAAAAGTAGATTCGTCTTACCCTATTTGGGATAATCGATACGGTGCAGACGAGGAAAATCAAAACAGCACAGTGGACAAAACGTTCTTCAAAAAAGTGAGCGGGAAAGATTTTTATCCTGGGATGTTGATTGTTCAAAAGAAAGGAAAATAACGATTTAAATTTAAACAAATGAAAACAAAAGTATGGATTACACTAGTATTGATCGCTATGACCTCATTTGGTTTTGCACAATCTGCTAGAAAACAAAGAAAAGCTGATGAAGCTACCAAAGAATGGCGTTACGAAATTGAATGTGCTGGTATTGGAAAAGACGGAACTTACCTAATTAAAGTTTGGTCGTATTCTAAGAATGCTACAATTGCTATTACACAGGCTAAAAAAAATGCAGTACACGGGATTATATTTAAAGGATTTTCGGGAGGTGGTCAAGGCTGTACTTCACAACGTCCATTAGCCTCTAATCCAAATTTGGAAGATGAAAAAGCTGATTTTTTTGATGCTTTCTTTGAAGAAGGTGGACGATATATGAAATTTGTTACTGAATCAGCAGACGGAAATGTGGATGCTTCAGACCGAATGAAAGTAGGTAAAGAATATAAAATAGGCGTATTAGTATCGGTACAAAAAGATGCATTGCGAAAAGATCTTGAGGCTGCCGGTATCATTAAAGGATTATCATCAGGATTCTAAAAACAAACAGTATGAAAACAAGATTTACACTTATTGCCGTATTGCTCACGATGTGGGCCGGTTTTTCACAAAAAAACGTAGCGGGTAATTATATTTATAAAACAGAATGCTTAGGAGTTGAACTCGACGGGTCAGAAACTGTTAAAGCATGGGGAAATGGTCGTAATCGTTCGGATGCTGTGGAACAAGCCAAAAAGAATGCCGTTCGCGACATTATCTTCTTTGGTCTGGTTGAAGGCAAACAAGAATGCAAACAAAAACCATTAATCTTAGAAGTAAATGCTCAGGAAAAATACGAAGCTTATTTCAATAAATTTTTCGCTGATGGTGGAGAATATAAAAATTATATCTCTTTACGTGATGAGCGACTTTTAGATAAAATGAGTCGTGATCGTAAAAAAGCGCGTGGCAGTGTCACTAACGGATTTATAGTTCGTGTATTGCGCTCTGAACTAAAAGAAAAACTAATTGCCGATGGCATTATTAAACAATAACAAAAATGAAACAATTTTATAAAAACGCTATTTTGGTTTTGGCATTGGTATGCATCAGCTTTTCCTTTGCACAAGCCAAAAAACCAACCATTATGGTCGTTCCAAGCGACGTATGGTGTAACACTAACGGATACATGACCGAAGTCAAAGGCTTAGGTGAAACTGTAAAAGTTCCAAATTATAAAAAAGCATTTCAAGAGAATGCTGATTTATTAGCGGTAATCGCAAAAATTAACGGATTAATGGCGGATCGTGGATTCCCATTAAAAGATATGGCTTCAGCTATCAAAACTCTTGAATCTGAAAGTGCTGAAAACGCATTGTTAACTTCTAAAGGTGGTGCTGGAGTAGCTGAAACTCCTATTGAAAGACTTAAAAAAGTAGCCAAAGCCGATATTATTATTGACCTTACATGGACAATAAATCAAACAGGGCCTAAAAAGTCAATTACCTTTACTATGAAAGGTTTAGATGCGTATACGGACAAACAAGTAGCTACAGCTACGGGAACAGGAAGCCCTTCATTCTCTGCTGAATTACCGGTATTGTTAGAAGAAGCGGTATTGGCTCATATTGACAACTTCAACGGGCAGTTGCAAACTCATTTCGATGACTTGTTTGCTAATGGTCGTGAGATTATTGTTCGTATTAAAAAGTTTGATTCTTGGCCAGATGATCTTGAAAAAGAATTTAATGGTAAAGAATTAAGAGAAATCATTTCAGATTGGATGAATGAGAACACGGTAAACCACCGTTTTTCAGAAACGGATTCGGGTGAAACATCCATGTTGTTTGAGCAAGTACGTATTCCTTTGTTTGATGCCAATGGAAAAGCTATGGATGCAAAAAGCTTTCTTAAAGGATTGCAAACCATGCTTAAAAATGCTCCTTATACAATTACAAACAAGCTCATGACAAAAGGGTTGGGTCAAGCCACTCTTGTTTTAGGTGAAAAATAAAAAACAGGCTTATGAAAACTATATTCAAATCAATCAGCTGCTGGATTCTTGCCTTAACAGGTACGGCTATTATGGCTCAGGAATCTTCAACGAGCAATGCCGCTTTAGGCAGAATCACAATTACGGCTTATATTCCGCCACAAGCTGATGCTTTACCGGCTGGAGCAGAAAACATGTTCACGAACAAGTTAAATCAAATTCTGACTACGAATGGAATTTCGGGTTCAGGTATCAATTCTAGATTTATCATAGTACCAAGTATAGTCGTTACTTCAAAAGACATCTTGGCTACTGCCCCACCAATGACTGCCATTACAATGGATGTTAATTTGTATGTGGGAGATGGTTTTGACGGAAAACGTTATGCTGCCAATACAGTTTCGGTAAAAGGTGTTGGCACCAACGAAACCAAAGCATATCTAGATGCCCTTAAGAACATCAAAGCCAATGATCCAGGAATACAAAATTTCCTTTCGGGAGCTAAAACCAAAATCATTGAGTACTACAACTCACGTTGCGGTCAAATCATTAACGAGGCGAATACATTAGCGTCTTCACAAATGAAATATGACGAAGCCATCTACAAACTTACTTCAGTACCTGAGGAATGTTCAGAATGCTATACTAAAGCTATGGCAGCTGCTGGTTCGATGTACAAAAAGAAAATCGAACGCGATTGTAAACTTCGTATGGCTGAGGCAAACAACTTATGGAATGCCAACCAAAATTGGGAAACAGCAAACCAAGTGGGCGAAATATTGAGTTCAATTGACCCAGAAGCGAGTTGTTATAAAGAAGCTCTTGCGTTATCTGATAAAGTAGGTAAACGTGTTATGGAACTTGACAAACGCGAATGGAATTACAAAATGGAATTGGATGTTAACCTTAAGAGAGATACGATCAAAGCATTGCGCGATATCGGTGTTTCTTATGGAAACGGACAACCTAAAACAGTAGTTTACAAAAGTATTTGGTAATAGATTATCCTTTACTCCAACTAATAAACCCCAATGCAGTGCATTGGGGTTTTCTTTTGTATCCAATCATCAGCATAAGCATATATTCAGAATTGCCGAGAAAACATTAAAGCCATATCACAAAATGGTAAAATGGCACAGTAAAAAGGCAACTGTATAACCTTAATGGATGATTAAAAAAGCCCTCACTAATTAGGTGAGGGCTTACAGCTTATTTCTTTACAATTGGAAAGTTTCTGGCGCGCATCAAAGCATCGGTTTTGACGGCTCTACCTCGGAACTTTTTATAGGCTACTTCAGGGTCAATCGTATTTCCGATACTGAACACATTATCATAAAGACGTTTGGCAACTTCTTTATCATAAGGCCCTTTTCCTTCAGTGAAGGCTTCATAGGCATCGGCACTAATTACATCTGCCCATAAATACCCATAATAGCCTGCCGCATAGGCATCATCAGAGAAGATATGGCCAAACTGAGGGATACGGTGACGCATTACAATTTCAGTAGGCATGTGCAAAGCCGCTAAAGTTTCTTTTTCAAATTGTTTTGGGTCGATAGTTGGATTTTCCAATAAATGCAATTTCATATCTACTAAAGCACTCGCTATCGTTTCTACGGTAGAAAATCCTTCGTTGAAGGTAGCTGCCTTTTCAATACGATTTACCAATTCCATTGGCATAGCTGCTCCTGTTTTGTAATGCAAGGCAAAACGGTTCAATACTTCGGGAGTCGCCAACCATCGTTCTAATATTTGGGATGGGAACTCTACATAATCGCGGGGTGTATTGGTCCCCGACAAACTTGGATAGGTCACATTTGAATTCAAACCATGTAAGGCATGGCCAAACTCATGGAATAACGTACTAGCATCTTCCCATGAAATTAAGATGGGTTCGTTATCATTACCTTTAATGAAGTTGCAATTATTAGATACTATAGTTATAACATCGCCATTGACTCTACTTTGTTCACGGTAAGCATTCATCCAAGCTCCTGAGCGTTTTCCTTTTCGAGCATATGGATCAAAGTACCACACCCCTACTACTTTTCCAGTAACAGAGTTAGACACTTCAAACACTCTCACGTCTGGATGGTATACAGGAACGTCATATACCTGTTTAAAGCTCAAATGGAACAATTCTCCCGCTACCCAAAACATACCTTCTCTAAGCTTCTCTAATTGCAAATAGGGTTTTACATCATTTTGATCTAAATCGTATTTTGCTTTGCGCACTTTTTCGGCATAATAACGGTAATCCCAAGGTTGAATCGTAAAGGTACCTCCTTCGGCAGTGACAATCTTTTGCATCTCAGCCACATCTTGGTGTACTTTTTCTACGGCTGGATTCCATACAGACATCATCAAATCAAGTGTTTTTTGAGGGGATTGTGCCATAGTATTTGACAAACTCCAGTCGGCAAACGTTTTAAACCCTAACAATTTGGCTTTTTCAGCACGCAATTTTAGGATTTGCACAAGAATAGCATTGTTGTTATTGGCATTGGCATTATCACCACGGCTCACAAAGATTTGGAATGCTTTTTCTCTTAGCTCTCTTCGGTTTGAAAAGGTCAAGAACGGTTCGATAGAAGAGCGGGTATTGGCAATACAACCCATCGCATCCAATTTGCGTTCTTTGGCATCGGCAATTGCCGCATTTTTCAGTTCGGTTGGCAAGCCATCAAAATCAGCTTCCGTTTTCAATTCTAGGTAATAATTGCTTTCGTCGGCCAATTGGTTTTGGCTAAACTTCGTAAAAAGGCCAGCCAATTCTTGATTGATAGCTGCAATACGTGTTTTGCTTTTGGCTGTAGCTTGAGCCCCTTCTCTCACGAAATTCGAATAGTAATACCACACCAATCGTTGTTGTTCGGCAGTTAGTTTATTCTTAGCCGGCGCATGGTAGACTGCTGAAATTCGGGCAAATAGTTTTTCGTTTTGGTAAATTTTATTCGACAACACGGATAATTTAGGTGTCATTTCTTCTTCGATAGGCGCAAATTCATCGCTATTCATATTGGAACTATAAATGCCGAATACCGCATAAATTTGGCTCAAGGCAGTTCCTGTTTGTTCCATAGCTACGATGGTATTATCAAACGTAGCAGGTTTTGGATTGGAGGCAATTGCATCAATTTGTTGTAATTTTTCCTGAATTGCGGATTCAATGGCTGGTTTTAAGTCTTTCAATTGGTAAGACGTAAACGCTGGAACACCGCCATAAGGTCCGCTCCAATGATTTAGAAAGGGATTCGGATTGGTTTGGGCCGGTACAAGCATAGGAGCACACATAAGTAAGGTTAAAAATAGTTTTTTCATAGAATGATAGTTTAACCCAAAAGTAATCAAAAATCATATCCCATAATTGTATAAATTTGAGAATTTAGAAGGAAAACCTATGTTTAAATCAAAGAAAGATACTGTTTATGTAGTCCTAGCGGGTATATTCATCACCAATGCTGTGGTAGCCGAATTAATAGGTGGCAAGTTAATTGATGTGGGGCCTGCGGTTATGAGCATTGGTATTTTACCTTGGCCCATTGTATTTGTAAGCACCGATTTAATCAATGAATATTTTGGAGAAAAAGGAGTTCGTAAACTCTCCTTGATAACTGCCAGTTTGATTGCGTATACCTTTATCGTATTATCCTTGGCTATGAAAATACCCTCTACGGGGATTAGTTCGGTTTCGACGAGTCAGTTTAATGCGGTATTTGGGCAAAGCCAACTCATCATAGTGGGGAGTATTATTGCGTTTTTAGCCTCACAGCTTATTGATGTCAGCATCTTTCACTTTGTCAAAAAAAGAACAGGAGATAAAATGATATGGTTGCGCAGCACGGGATCTACAGTCATTTCCCAATTGTTTGATAGTTTTATAGTATTGGGCATCGCTTTTTGGCTGCCAGGCATTATGGATACCAAAACCTTTTTACTTTCGGCTCTAACGGGCTATACCGTCAAACTCGGTATTGCTATATTGATGACTCCTTTAATTTATTTGGGCCATTATTTCATTGAAAAATACATACACGGTCATTAATTAGGATTGAAAAAACATGTTGTCACAGGTGCTAAAAAGAAAATTTACACCAAGATTACCAGGATACAGAAAAGGGAAATCTCTATTACTGCCTCCTTTCGTATACAATTAGCAATTAGATTTTGCCACTGATTTAGACAGATAAAAAAAGATAAGCGCGGATTTTTAACTTGGCCACTTTTTACTTTTAAATTAAACCTTTTCCTTTTTTTAGAGTCTAATACACAAACAAAAAACTATGGAACTTTGGATTGGATATAGTGTGTTATGTGGTCTTGCAGCGGCGGGATTGTTGGTTGTGGCTACTGGAATATATTCTATTTCAGATGAGAAGTTTTTGACACAGGTCACCAAGCTACTAGGAGAGCCATTTATAATCGCAATCCCTCTTGGGCTGCAATCTTGGGGGCAACCTATGTTGGGGTCCATATGCTAGCCAAATAAGTAGCTCCGAAACCTGTCAAATTATTCAAATTATACGAGGCGAAAGCCCCAAGGAGTAAAGCTTCTTGGGGCTTTTTTTACGAAACTTTTCGTCAGAACGTACGGACGGAGATTTGCGTGCGTCTTGATGCAGTTGCACTTCCGTCTTGATGGATCAAAAAAGTCGTCCGAGGGAATTGGAGAACGGCCCCTTTTGGGTTTATAAAACGCTCTTTTGGGGCCAAAAAGTCTTTATTTTAATGAAAAAAATAAGTATATTTGGATGTATTGTGCTACTTAAAAGGCATTATTTCATTGAAAAATACATACACAATTCTAAATTATGAACACAAAAACACGTTGCGCCTGGTGCGAAAAAGACGATTTATATAGAGATTACCATGATACCGAATGGGGAAACCCGGTGTATGATGATGCTACTTTATTTGAATTTTTGGTTTTAGAAACCTTCCAAGCGGGATTAAGTTGGTACACCATTTTAAAAAAGAGAGAAAATTTCCGTAAAGCCTTTGATCAGTTTGATTATACAAAAGTAGCCTTATATGGGGAAGACAAAGTAGCCACATTACTGCAAGATGCGGGCATTATTCGGAATAGTTTAAAAATAAAAGGCACGATAAGCAATGCGATAGCTTTTATAAAAGTGCAAGAAGAATTTGGTAGTTTTTCAACCTATATCTGGAATTTTACTGGAGGAAAACCCATAGATAATCAGTGCAAGACCTTACGAGATATCCCGTCTACTACACCCCTTTCGGATGCGATTAGTAAAGATTTGAAAAAGCGCGGGTTTAAATTTGTAGGGTCTACCGTTGTGTATGCCCATATGCAAGCTACCGGTATGGTCAATGATCATGTTGAAGGGTGTTGGCGTAGAGGGATGTAGTGGGCAGTGAAGTGTCGCAGTCGCAGTTTTCAGTTTTCAGTGACAGCAGCTAATTCGAATTGTGGTTTACCTACTAGTATTATATTCAATGTATTATGGATTTTAAAGATTTGTTAGCGTATCAAAAAGCATTTCAATTGGCAATGGAAATTTTCTAAATAACGAAAGAATTTCCAGCAGAGGAAAAATATGCTCTTACGGATCAAATAAGACGTTCTTCAAGAAGTGTTTGCGCGAATATGGCAGAAGGATATCGAAGAAGAAAATATGTGAATCATTATATCAGCAAATTAACCGATAGTGATGCCGAAAACTCTGAGACTTTAGTTTGGCTAGACTTTGCTTTAGCGTGTAATTATATTACACGTGAAACACATAATGCACTATTTTTAAAATCTACAGAAATTGGAAAACTACTACATTATATGATTACCAATCCCGAAAAATTTGGCTGTCCGTTATAACAGATACTGCCAACTGTGACTGCCAACTGTGACTGCCAACTAACTACTAATTTTGAGTACTTTCATAAACAACTCCCGTGTTATTTCAGTTGCCCCTAGGCGTTCCAAATGATCGTTGTGCACCTGACAATCTAGGAGTCGGTAGTTATGCTCTTTTAGGTACTGCACCAAAGTAATGAAGGCTACTTTGCTCGCATTGGATACTTTGGCAAACATACTTTCACCACAAAACACATGGCCCAAATCGACACCATATAAGCCGCCCACTAACTCGCCGTTTTGCCACACTTCTATTGATTTGGCATGGCCTAACTCATGCAATTGGCAATAGGAGTCGATAATATCGTTGGTTATCCACGTTCCGTCTTGACCTGTGCGTTCAATTTGTTGGCAATTCACAATGACCTCTTTAAAATTTTGGTTCATGGTAATTTGAAACTTATTTTGATTCATCACATTACGCATGCTTTTGGACACTTTATAAAGGGAGGGCACTACTACCATTCTATAGGGAGGAGCCCACCAAAGAATAGGTTCGTCTTCATTGAACCAAGGAAAAATACCGTTGCGATAGGCCAACAACAAGCGCTCTATAGATAAGTCGCCTCCAATAGCTAAAACACCTTCATAGGAGGCATCATCTACGGGCGGGAAATAGAGGTCTTTGGTTAGGAAGTACATATTTAGAATAGAGAATAGAGAATAGAGAATAGAGAATAGAGAGAATAGAAAAGAGCGAGTAGTGTTGAAAAAAGACAGTCATTCTAAATAGGCAACCTGAGTTACCATTTAGAATGACTGTTACTTATTAATTACTAACTATTGCCTTAGTATTAGAAAGGCAAATCGTCGTGTTCTTCTTCGTTAAAACTAGTAGCCGGTTCAAAAGCTTGAGCCGCTGGCATAGGTGGAGCTGCTACAGGAGCTTCTGCTTGTAATCTGTCGATTTTCCAACCTTGAATATCATTGAAGTATTTAGTTTCTCCTTGTGGGCTAACCCATTCTCTTCCTCTCAAATTTATAGCCACTTTTACCGCTTCTCCTACATTGTAGTTGTTTAACAAATCGCATTTATCTTGCACAAAATTGATGCTAATAAATTGAGGATATTGTTCTTCTGTTGCCACAACCAACTCTCTTTTTCTAAAGCTAGCACTCACTTGTTGCTCAGCGTTAATCACTTTAATTTTTCCGGTAACTTCCATAATTATTGTTTTGCTAAAAGCACTTTCCAAGCCGAAAGCACTTCGTTATTATTCAAATAGTCTTTTGCCTTTTGGTGGATTTTGAGTTCATCATCGGAACTCAATACCCCTTTCACTGCAAAATTTTGTTGCACAAATATAGTAATTTCTTCTGGTGTAGGCAATGCTTCAACATTTCCTAATTTCCCTAAATCATTCCTATCAAACACGCTGCTTTTTTTTATAAAATCGGGGATAACATCCACTCCTATTCCTAACGTAGTCAAGGGCTTTTCTACTTCAAATAATCCTTGATTGGCGCGGGAATACCAATTGCCTCCAAGTCGGGAAACCAAATCAATCTTACTTTGATCTATATTGTTTTTTTCATCCAAAACACTTTCGTGGATGTGTATTTTTACTACTTCGCAAATGATTAAATTCCCTGCCCCACCTTGATGCCCTAGGGCTATTATTTCATTTACCTTACATTCCATTTGCACGGGGCTTTCGGCAACTCTAAAAGGTTTTACTAAATCTGAAGGCAGCATGGTTAAGCCCGATTTTAGAAATTCATTTACCCCATCGGGATATTCGGTACTCGAAAGAGACATTTGTTGAACGATATCATAATTCACGACATTGATAACAACTTGTCTTGTCTTTTCACAATTATCTAGGGTATGCTTGGTGGTATTATTCCGCACTCTTCGTGCTGGAGAGAAAACCAATATAGGGGGATTGGCACTAAACACATTGAAAAAACTAAAGGGGGATAAATTGGGCTTGCCCTTTTCATCTATAGTACTTGCAAAAGCAATAGGCCTTGGCGCTACAGCACTTTGTAAATAACCCTGCAACTGGGCTGGAGAAAGGACGTGTGGTTCAAAACTTAACATAGCATTCTATTTTAGGTAAAAATACAGATTTCTTTGTTGATTTAATTGACCTATTTCTAAAATAATACAAACAAAAAAGTCCCGCCTAGGCGGGACTTTCTCTATATAAAGTAAAGTACTTATTGTTTGATTACTTTAATGGTTTTTACTCCTGATTCAGAAGTTAATTTAACCATATAAGAACCTGTTGCTAAGTTAGACAAATCAATACTTCCTTGATTAGCATTGATTGATTTAGCTACCATTTCTTGACCCAATAAATTAGTTACTTGAACTTTTGAAATTGAAGTCTCCGCATTGAAGTTCAATACGTCTTTTACAGGGTTTGGATACACTCTGAAGTTAGATGTTGCAAATGTTGGCGTTGCCAATCCGTCAGAACAGATAACAGATCTATTTCTTGAATCTGTATTATCAGTACATTGATCATCGGCATGCGTGTAAAAACGAACTACACCATCAGCAGCAGCTGTCAAAGTCACTGGTGTAACTCCATAAACCGCAGCAGTAACCCCGTCATCAGTACTAATTGTGATGAAATCGGTATCAATTGAACTCATAAAAGTATAAGTATTACCTCCTGTTACTGAAACTAAAGAGTATTCTCCAGCATACCCATCTCCAGCAGGAGTTGCGTCTTCAGCAGTTACGCCATCACATACAGAATTGGTTAAAGTAGTTGAAGGGTATTGGCCGTTTGGCGCAGTTAAACAGTATCCTGGAGGAGCTTGAGTTGTAAAACTAAACGCAGTATCTATACATCCTACTCCTTCACCTGCTAAATTTAATGGTACTACTGTCCAATAGAATGTAGTACTAAATGCTGGAATTGTCAAATCAACTGAAGTTCCTGTAAAATTACCTACTAAGTCAGCAGTTGTTAAAGGCAAAACAGTACTAGCATAGAAATTATAACTATCTGCTGGGTCACCCGTTGTAGCTGCCTCCCAAGAGAAAGTAACAGCTGGACCTACTGGTACATCTACTGAACCATCTGCAGGAGTCAATAAAGTCACACAATCTGGCACACCAATTGTTAAACCACTACACATAACTGAACGCGTTCTGATATCTGTATTAGCCGTACATTGATCATCAGCATGAGTATAGAAACGAACAACACCATCAGCAGTAGCTGTATAAGATACTGGAGTTACTCCATACACAGCTGCAGTTGCTCCATCATCTTCACTAATAGTGATAAAATCAGTTGGAATATCACTGCTAAACTCATACGTTAAGCCTGCAGTTACATTCACTGTTGAATATTCACCTGCATAACCCGCAGTTGTAATATCTTCAACTGTTGCTCCATCACATACTGAAGTACTAAATGTAGCAGATGGATATTGTCCATTTGGTGCATTCAAACAATAGCCTGGAGGCGATTGTGTGGTAAATGAAAACTCTGCACATCCTGTAGGCTGTCCTCCTAAATTTTTAGGAATTACTTGCCAGTAATAAGTGGTAGCAAAATCTGGAACTATTAAATCTACAGAAGTTGTAGTGTAGTTTCCTACCAAGTCTGCTGGAGTTAATGGTGTAGTTGTACCTGCATAAAAATCATAACTAACTACAGCATCGCCAGTAGTTGGAGCGTCCCATGAAAAAGTTACAGTTGGTCCTACAGCTACATCAGTAGCACCATCAGCTGGAGATGACAATGTAGCACATCCAGGTGCAGTAACATTTGATTCCAAAGAAACATCATCAATAGCCCAGTTGTCTCCATCATCTTGAGACATTACAAATGCCACATAAATAGTTTGTCCTTCATAGGCACTTAAATCTACGGCTCTTTGCGTCATTATCAAAGGCAAATCAGCTTCAGATTTAGTATCAACGATAGTAAACGAAGCAATATCTGTTTGAGAAGTAGTCGAAACACGAATGGTATATTCTGTAAAATAATCCGCAGAATATTGTTGTCTTTCAAAAAAAGCCAACAATACATTTGGAGACGTTACCGTAAAAGCTGGAGTAACCAACCAATCTTCGTTTGTTCCTCCTGTTAAACTTTCATATCGAACAAAAGCTGCTTGTGCTCCTGAAGAAATGTTAGCTGCTACAGTCGTAGAACTCCAATTCTGAGCCGTTCCTAGACCATTGGCACCAATAAAACTAGTCCAACCTGCTGGTGGAAAAGTGGCACCCTCAAACCCTTGTGGGAACTGAGCATATCCTTTTGAAACCATGGTCAAAAGAACTAAAACCAGTAAAGTAATTTTTTTCATAAATAATGTTTTTTAATTAATTGCTTGGTAAATATACAGATTTTAGCATTTTATGCAATATGTTATACCATAAAAATCATTAAAAAAGGTTAATTATATCCTGCTATTTTCTTTCAATACCGCTGAAATAGAAATTTACAAGCGTGGTAAGGGTAAACTTTATTTGTTTTTTTCATTACTTTTAAGCCAAAATTGATTCATGCAGTTTTCAGATAAAAGAAATTTTACCCGTTGGATTATTATTATGGCCTCATTTGTCATAGTTTCTTTAATTCTATGGAATACCTATACTTTCTTTCAAATATTTAAAAACGAAGAGCGTGTCAAAATGGAACTTTGGGCCACGGCACAAAAAACATTAATCAACGCTAATGAAACGACAGACGTCGACTTACCCCTTCAGATTTTCAATAATAATACTACGATACCCATAATACTAGTAGAAAAAAACACCATAATTAGTCAAACCAATATTGAAGAGGCTATAGTAAATGATAAAATCAAACTAAACGCTTATTTGGAATCTTTAAAAAAGCAAAACAACCCCATAATTATTGAATACAATCCGGGAAAATTTTGGCATCTTTATTACGGAAACTCTTCCTTACTCAACAAATTAAAATATTATCCTGTAGCCTTA
Organism: Flavobacterium sp.; assembly: GCA_024644655.1. Lineage (GTDB taxonomy): Bacteria > Bacteroidota > Bacteroidia > Flavobacteriales > Flavobacteriaceae > Flavobacterium. Next base: position 24,723 of record JAHEHJ010000016.1, on the reverse strand, counting down.
TTGCTTATCATTTTTCTTTTTGGCGCCCTAGTATTTAACTTCTACCGCAGCACCAAAATGGCTACTCAAAACAAATTGTGGGCGGGTATGGCTAAAGAAACAGCCCATCAAATTGGCACCCCTTTATCCTCCTTAATTGGTTGGCTTGAAATCATGAAAGCCGATAATGTAGATGCGACAACTATTGAAGAAATTGAAAAGGATATTAATCGTTTGCAAACCATTACCGATCGTTTTTCAAAAATTGGTTCCGAACCGATATTGGAAATTAAAGATATTGTCAAAGAAACCGAGAAATCGTTTGACTACTTACAATCGCGCTTCTCCAAACAAGTCGAATTTTCATTTAAAGGCCCTAAAAAACCCATTTTGGTTTCTTTTAACCCCGCCTTACACAGCTGGACTGTAGAAAATTTAGTAAAGAATGCCATTGATGCGATGAAGGGAAAAGGCAAACTATCAGTTGTGATAGAAAAAGATGGACAACTGGTGAAAATATTAGTGAAAGACACAGGTAAAGGAATCCCAAAGAAGCAATATCAGAGTATTTTTGAGCCTGGGTTTACCACCAAAAGAAGAGGATGGGGCTTGGGTCTTTCATTAACCAAACGTATAGTAGAAGAATACCACAAAGGAAAAATAAAAGTATTGCATTCTGAAATAGACAAAGGCACCATTATGCAAGTTTCCTTTAAAATACAAAACCCCGCTATGGAATAACGGGGTTTTGTATTATAAATTAGCGCTTATTGCCTGAGCTAAGGCTTCAAATTCTTCCTTTTCAAGCGTTACCTTTCGCTGAAATCGCATATCATCCATATCGTGTAATGGTATTAAATGCACGTGAGTATGTGGAACTTCTAACCCTACTACTGCCACACCGATACGTTTACATGGAACTGTTTTTTCAAGGGCAATTGCTACTTTTCTAGAAAATTTCATCAATCCCAAATACAATTCCTCATCCATATCAAAAATCTTATTGATTTCTTGTTTTGGAATACAAAGGGTGTGACCTTTTGCGTTGGGATTTACATCTAGGAAGGCCAAATAATTATCGTCTTCCGTTATTGTATAGCACGGTATTTCTCCGTTGATGATTTTGGTAAAAATGCTTGCCATAGTTAGTCTCTTGAAATCTCTAATACTTCGAAATTCAATTTGCCATTAGGCACCGTAATTTCGGCTACTTCTCCAACTGACTTCCCTAACAATCCGCGTCCTATGGGTGAACTAACTGATATTTTACCTGTTTTTAAATCGGCTTCACTTTCGGCTACCAAGGTATATTTCATTTCCATACCATTGGCTTGGTTTTTAATTTTTACATTAGACAGTACCAATACTTTCGAAACATCCAATTGAGATTCGTCAATCAATCGCGCATTAGAATATACTTCTTCCATTTTGGCAATTCTCATTTCCAACATCCCTTGAGCTTCTTTTGCAGCATCGTACTCTGCATTTTCAGACAAATCCCCTTTATCACGTGCTTCCGCAATCGCTTGAGAGGCTTTAGGTCTTTCTATACTTTTTAATTGCTCTAATTCGTCCTTTAATTTTTTTAATCCTTCAGCAGTATAATATGATACTTTACTCATGTTTTCCTCTTTTATATAAATAGAAAAAATCCCATCGCAACGGGATTTCTTTTTGCAAAGATACTATTTTTAATTTATTTCAAATTTGTCTGCGTTTGTTTACGCTTGTCAAAGTTAATTAAATAAATTTGTTAAACCATAGTAATTCAAAAAAATTAAAAATGAAGAACCCTATCCTGTTTGTTGTCTTTGTCCTTACCCTTTTTAGTTGTGATACAGGACGTATAAACAACAACAATCCCAATATCCCGAATTACCCTGTCAACCTTCAAATCAATTTAAACTTACCCGCTTATAGCAATCTTCAATTTCCAAGCAATCATATAGTGGATTATTCACAAGGTGCTCGCGGTATCGTAGTTTTTAATGCAGGAAGTAGTTTTGTCGCTTTTGATTTGGCTTGCCCCAACCAAGCTTTTTCTTCTTGTGGCAGCCCGATGACGATTAGCGGTATCAATGCCACTTGTACTTGTGAAAATACGGTATACAATTTGTACTCTGGTCAGTGTGCTGGACAAACTTATCCCATGAAACAATATCGTGTCGATGTGAATGGAAGCACACTTGTTATATACAATTAAAAAGAGCCAGACAATGTCTGGCTCTTTTTTTAGAATTTTAGTGTTAGTCCTGCTAAAAAATGCATTCCTGCTTGGGGATAATAATAGGGATAGACATCATACATATACCCATTCGAACAGTATTCTTTATCGAAAATATTAGAAATCATTCCTGTAACAACAACCGATTTGAAAACGGATTGTGGTTTATACTCGTAGGTTAGTGTAAAATCACTCACGCAATAATCGGGTAGTTTGGCTTCGGGAGATTGCCTATTATTCATATACTGACTTCCAACAAACTTGGTTAAATAGGCCACTTGAAAGGCATCGTTAGGCTTAAAAATCAACATATTACCCGCAATGACATTGGGAGAATAGGCAATATCATTTTTACCATAATATACCAGAGTTCCATTCACCACAGCTTTTACATCACTGTTTTTATTTTGACTCAAAGCTATATTGGGTTTCATATACCACTGTGAGGTTACTTTAAATGTAGCATCTACTTCCAATCCCAATCGATAACTTTGATCACTATTGGATCGTATTGGATTACCCACATCATCAAGGTTTCCTGTCAAGATTAATTGATCTTTGTACTTCATACAATATACATTGGCATTCAAAGTTACTTTTGGTGTACCATAGCGCCAACCCCATTCATAATCATCCAACTTTTCTGAAGTCACATTGCCTCCTTCGTAATCTGTTCTATTGGGCTCACGATTCGCTCTGGCATAGGAAAAATAAAAGGTATTGCTGTCGTTAGCTTTGAATGTTATTCCGGTTTTAGGATTGAAAAAAGCAAACGAATCATTTACCAATTCTGGTTGAACTCCATTGGCTTTATAATTCACATTTCGGAATTGTAAATCCCCAAACAAACTCCATTGGGTTGAAAGTTGGTAATTGGCTTTGGCAAAAAAAGAGCAATCTGTTTTCGTTGCAAAATCATCGTAGTAGTGATTTCCTAACTCACTGGAAGAAGCAAACCGAGCCCAAATCACTTTGCCATAATGCAACCCTTCATACCGGTTCCAACTACCTCCAAAAACAACATCCCATTTTTCCTTTTTATAATTTGTTGAAAAGGTAGTTCCGTAAAAATCATTGTCTAACCATTTTTGGCGGATTAAATCCGTTTGATTGATGAGGGTACCGTTTATAGTTATAGGGGCTAAACCATAGTCGGCAAAATCTTGGGCGTTTTGATATTCTTCATAATAGCCTTTCCCTTTGGTATAATGCAATGCCATAGTGGTGCTCCATGTGTCTGAAAGTTGTTCGTTCCAATGCAGTTGCGAATGGTCTTGCTGGTAATTATCGGTTTGATTGTCATAAAACTGAGTATCTCCATTGGTATTTACATACATCCCTGCATAATTAAAGGTGCTATGCAAATGCAACATTTCAGAATCGACACCATACCAAGACTGATAGGTTTTTTCGGTTCCTCCAAAAACCAAGGCTTTGATTAAGGTAGTTTTACCCACATAGGTTCCTTGTAAAAAATAGGATTTCAAATCGGATGATGCTCTATCTATATACCCTTGAGACCCTATAGTTGAAAGTCGGCCCGCCAATTCAAAATGATCATTAAGCAACCCCGTACTGAATTTCACCGTATGTTTATGGGTAGCAAAACTCCCGAATGAATTGGATATTTCCCCTTTTGCTACTTTGGAATATTTATCCGTTAATAAATTCAAACTGGCTCCAAAGGCACCCGAGCCATTAGTTGACGTACCTACACCCCGTTGCAATTGCAAACTCTCTACAGATGAAGCAAAATCGGGCATGTCTACAAAATAAGTTCCGCTGCTTTCCGCATCGTTGTAAGGAATTCCATTAATGGTCACATTGACGCGAGTAGCATCACTGCCTCGCACTCGTATTCCGGTATATCCAACACCATTTCCTGCATCCGATGTAGTTACTACAGAAGGTAAATAATTCATTAAAATTGGGATGTCTTGCCCCAAATTGCGCCATTGAATTTCGGCTTTACTCATATTACTAAATGAAACAGGTGTTTTGGAGGTAACGCGAACTGCCGCTACTAAAACTTCATCCAGTAGGTTGACTTGGGTTGAATCTTTGACAGGTTCTTGAGAAAAAGAATGGAGAGAAATAAGAAAGAAGATAAAAGAAAATAGAACCGCTTGAGTTCTTTTTGTTTTGAATAGTGTTTCCATTCGTAAAAAATTACGAATAAAAGGGGCAATTATTCTTGGTTAAAATTAAATTGATACTCTCGACAGGACAAACGTGCACTTTTATCTTGTCTAATCCCTAAACAGCATTACCTGTTCTAGGTTCGTTGGGTATAATCTCAGCTCGTTATTTAGAGCACCCCTTTGAGACAGGGCAAAGATAACTAAAGAATTAGGTTAACCATGATTTGGATAAAAAAAATTCACTTCCCTATATGAATTTTGGCTCCTTTTAAAATTGAGGTTTTTGTCTATTTTGCTTAATCTCTGACCAATTCCTTTTGGCTTTAATTCTTTTTTCGATAACTGAGCGTGGAATTTTGGTGGGTCTTCTTTTCTTAGGAACAATCAAGGCTTGACCCAACAAATCTAAAAACCGTTGGATTACAATGGCTTTATTTCTGAATTGACTTCGATCTTCATCACATTGAAGCACTAGAATTTGTTCTGTCGTCAACTTGGAAGCCCAGCGTTGAAGCACCAATTCCTTCTCTTGACTGTTTATACCTAAAGACTGCATTACATTAAATGTGAGTACCACTTTTGAGGAAACCTTATTGACATTTTGCCCTCCAGCGCCAGAACTTCGCACTGCCTTAAACTGTAATTCTTTGAGCAGTTGTTGTTTATTCATTGTTGGGTTGATGAGCTGGTTTTAACAAGTCATTGACTGTTTTTACAGGATTAAAGGTAACCAAAGGCACTTCTACAAAAATCGTTATCCATTTGGCCATAGCACCATTCCATAACCCAGGCAGTTCATAGCCTTTTAATTCTTTTCCTTTATTATTTTTATGTACAATAAAACCCGTACTTGAATCAACAAACTGATGCAAATCAAATTTCTCCCCTTTGTAATTCTTACACCCACAAACCAAGTCAACTGGATTAAAATGAGTGGATTTGGCTAGTATTTCTTTTTGTTCTGTATTGCAATTGTCGATTTGGGAACTCTCCACTATTTGCAACGATATATTTCCTTTGTAACTTCTAATCCAAAATGGTCCTCCTCCGGGTTCCCCTTCATTTTTAACCATACCACATACTCGAATTGGTCGATTTAGCTTTTGATAGAGACAATCGAGTTGATCTTGAATTGACAATTCCTTAAAATCATCGGTTAGATCTATACCCAATTTCGTTTTCATAAAATCAAGTACAACAGGCATACTGTCTGTATTTACTACTTGCTGATCTATTGCTCTCAAAATCTCAAATATTTCTTGTTGGATATCCAACAGCATCCCAGCTAATCCTTTTTTATAGACCGATATTTCTTGGATATGATTTTGGATAACATTATCTATATTTTTAATAAAAATCACATCTGCATTTAAATTATTCAAATTATGAATCAAGGCTCCATGTCCACCTGGACGAAAGATTAAAGCTCCTTGTTCGTCGCGAAATGGATTGTTTTCCATATCAACAGCAATGGTATCAGTACTACTATCTTGATAGGAATAGGCAACATGAAGTTTGGTTTGGTATTTATACTCCACTTTAGCTTTTACTTCATGTATTATTTTTTGAAACAAGGCTTCATGATGTTCCGAAACTGTAAAATGCAAATGAGACACTTCATTTGAAGCAGCATAAAACGCACATTCGTTAAGATGCTCTTCTATAGGTGTTGCTATATGAGAGTTGTATTTATGAAAATCTAAAGCTCCTTTGGGTTGGTTTGCAAAATCAAAATGGGCTGGATCCAACATTGTTTTTATGAAATGGTAGCTCTTTTCATGAGATTCCAAAGCATAATAATTGGGGAGTACTGATTTTAATTTGGATTTGACTTCTTTATAGAAAGGGAATTTTTCTATTCCTGCTAAAAATATGGGTAAGTTTTTATCTTTCTTTCTATTAATATAAGCATTGATTGTTTCGTTTTCAACATCAAACTCATTTAGAAATTCATTCAAAAATTTAAACATTCGACTTGCAGCTCCTGATGCAGGGACAAATTTTTTCAATTTTAAAGCTGTCTTATTACGATCAAACAACAAGGCATAGTGTTGGAATTCCTCTTCGGTTAACCTAACAATTCCATCATTTATAGTCGCTGGACGGTCTAATGTAATGGTAGGAATTCCCGATTGAAATAACAACAGTTCTCCTTCAATTTTATCTAAAGCAATTCCTTTAGCCTTAATTTGTTTAAAATCGGCGTCAGTAAACTGATATGTAGTTCTTAAATACTCTTCTGTTGTAAACCTTTTTTCCATGCGATATAGCCATAAAGGGCAATAATAGTAAAAATTAAATATTGAATACTCGTACAGGTATAGCCCTTGACAAAATAGAGGGGAATTGAAATCAAATCACCAATAATCCAAAGTAACCAGTTCTCTAGTTTTCGTTTGGCCATTAACCACATCCCCACAAAGAAAATACCCGTCACAAGGGTATCTACATACGAAGTCCAATGGGTAAATTTATCAAAAATTGTGTAAACCACGACTACAAAGCCAATTGTTGCCAAAAAAATAACAATAGCTTTCCATTTTTCTTGCGTAGTAGTTCGGCTAATGGGATGTTCCAATTCGGTTCCTTTTTTGCGAGTCCAATAATACCAGCCATAGATGCTCATTACTACGTAGTAAAAATTAATCATCATATCCCCTAACAAAGACCATTTCCAGAGCAAATACACATAAATTGCTGTATTGACAATTCCTGTTGGGAAAACCCAAATTACATCTTTTTTGGCATACCATACACTGAGCAATCCGAAGAGAATAGCACCATTTTCTAATAGAATATCAGATGTAGGATAGTTTTTATATTGAGAAAAAAAGAAGTCAAACATTAGTCAAAAAAGTGTAAGTTTTGTTCAAAAGCAGTCCCAATAACTACCATAGTAGCTCCTGCTTCATAAGCAGCTGCAATAGCTTTTGACGAACGAATTCCGCCCCCAACTAGTATTGGAATAGTTATTCGTTGGGTTACTGTGGAAATCATCTCCAAGGGTACTGCCTGAGACGCGCCACTACCCGCTTCTAAATACACCAACGCATTACCCATATATTCCCCTGCTTTGGCTGTTTGTGCCACATAATCAAAATCAGTATGAGATAATGGTTGTGTTTTACTCACTCGGGCTACGGCTGTTTCGTGTCCGCTTTCTATTAAAATATAGCCTGTGGATATTACTTCTAAATCTGTTGATTCTAATAGAGGAACTGCTTGAATTTGGTGCTCAATCAAATAATCGGGGTTCCTTCCTGAAAGCAATTGTAAAAACAATATTCCATCTGCCTCTGTTGAAATCTGATTATAATGACCTGGGAAAAGTAAAATTGGCAAGGATATTCCCTTTTTCAGTTCACGAATCATGTCATCCAAATGCGAACCTTCAAAAGAACTCCCCCCTACTAAAAGGTGGGTAGCTGGTGATTGATTAATTCGTTTAGCCCAAAGAGGAATATCCTCTACTTTTATTTTTTCAGGGTCGAGTAAGATAGCCAACAGTTGCTTTCCAGTTTTTTTGGCATGGACTATATCGGTATACAGTTGTTTCATAGGTTTAGTTTCATGGCACAAACAAGCACATATTCATCCACAAAATCAAACTGAATGGAAAAAGATTCTACTTGATTATTAAAACGCAATTCAGCCGTACATTGTTTGTCCTTTAATTGAAAGGGAGCTTCAAAAATATGTAACGGAAAGCTTATTCCTTTTTCGTTTTTTATTTTAAATATAGCTTCTTTAATTCCCCATACAACTGTTGCTTTCTTAATTTGGTCATTTATAGTAAGCCCTTCTATATGGCTCACATCCATAAAACGGGAGGCTATACGCAGCGTTTTTTCTTTGAGCAATTCCAAATCTAAGCCAATAAGAGCATCACTTAATACAATTGCAGAAAAATCATGAGAGTGCGATATTGAAATATAGGTTCCATCCTTTAAATGAGGTTTCCCATTTTCATCATAGTACAAGTCTGAATCCTGATATCCTACCACTTGCAAAAGTTTACGCACCCCTAAGAACCCCCTTTGGTGAGCCATTGATTTCATCCCAGCCAATCGTGTCAAGGAATTGGAATTCAATTCCATATCTTGTCGCAATTCGTCATAACGCTCTGTGATTTTCCACAAAAACAAACGAGTACCGGGCTTTAAATCAATGGTTTTTAGTAACGGCATGGGTAAATTGAAATTATCTAATTGTATTTCAGAAATTTAAGTAGTTTAACAAGTCACAAAAAAACCAAAAACCTTTTTTTAATTCTTTCCTATTATGTAGCTTTGCAAAAATTTTAGCTAATATAAATATTTTATACATGAGTACACAAACTTTACCATTTGTAGCTTACAAAGTTAAGGACATTAACTTGGCAGCTTGGGGAAGAAAAGAAATTGAACTAGCGGAAGCTGAAATGCCAGGATTGATGGCGCTTCGTGCAGAGTATGGTGCCAGTCAACCGTTAAAAGGAGCGCGTATCGCAGGATGCTTGCACATGACTATCCAAACAGCAGTTTTAATTGAAACTTTAATTGCTTTAGGAGCCGAAGTTACATGGTCTTCATGTAACATTTTCTCAACCCAAGATCAAGCTGCTGCTGCAATTGCTGCTGCTGGTATTCAAGTTTATGCTTGGAAAGGGTTAGATGAAGCATCTTTTGACTGGTGTATTGAGCAAACATTATTCTTTGGTGAAGATAGAAAACCATTGAACATGATCTTGGATGACGGAGGAGATTTAACCAATATGGTATTTGATCGTTACCCAGAGTTAATTCCTGGAATCAAAGGATTATCGGAAGAAACTACAACAGGAGTTCACCGTTTATACGAAAGAATGAAAAATGGCACTTTGTTTATGCCAGCAATCAATGTTAATGACTCGGTTACTAAATCAAAATTTGACAACAAATACGGTTGTAAAGAATCAGCTGTTGATGCTATTCGTAGAGCTACTGACGTGATGTTGGCTGGTAAAAGAGTAGTAGTATGTGGATATGGAGATGTTGGTAAAGGTACAGCGGCATCTTTTAGAGGAGCAGGCTCTATAGTTACTGTAACTGAAATTGATCCAATTTGTGCTTTACAAGCTGCAATGGATGGTTTTGAAGTGAAAAAATTAAATACGGTTGTTGGAAATGCTGATATCATTATCACGACAACTGGAAATAAAGATATTGTAATGGGTAGCCACTTTGAGCAAATGAAAGACAAAACTATCGTTTGTAACATTGGACACTTTGACAACGAAATCGACATGGCATGGTTGAACAAAAACCACGGTGCTTCTAAAATTGAAATCAAACCACAAGTAGACAAATACACTATTGCTGGAAAAGATATTCTTATCTTGGCTGAAGGTCGTTTGGTAAACTTAGGTTGTGCTACAGGTCACCCAAGTTTTGTAATGAGTAATTCATTCACCAACCAAACATTGGCGCAATTAGAATTGTGGAACAACAGTGCGGCCTACAAAAACGAAGTGTATATGTTACCGAAACACTTAGATGAAAAAGTAGCTGCATTACACTTGTCTAAATTAGGAGTAGAATTGGAAACCTTGAATGACGAGCAAGCTGCTTATATTGGTGTAGCTGTGGAAGGACCATTCAAACCTGAGTATTACAGATACTAAAAAGTACGATATACAAATTGTAATAATAAAAGAAACCCTCACATCACTGTGAGGGTTTTTTATTGGCTGGCACTATGACAACACCTATTTAGCTCTGATAAAAGAAACTAGCGAAAAAACAAGAATCAAGTATACCGCTACCTTTCACGCTAAAAACAAAAAACCCGTTTACATTCGTAAACGGGTTTTGTATAATAATAAGAGTAGTTCTTATGCCTCGAATGGAAGGATAGAAACAAATGATTTGTTTTCTCCTTTTTTCTGGAATTTTACAATCCCGTCAACTTTTGCATGTAAAGTATGATCTTTACCCATGTAAACGTTTTCACCTGGATTGTGTTTAGAACCTCTTTGTCTAACGATGATATTACCAGCAATTGCAGCTTGTCCACCATATATCTTAACGCCTAAACGTTTAGAATGTGATTCTCTACCATTCTTAGAACTACCGACACCTTTCTTGTGAGCCATGACGTTTTAGTTTTTAAATGTTAATTATTCTTCTGTAGCTTCAGCTTTTTTTGCTGCTTTCTTTTTTGGAGCACTTCCATTAATACCTTCAATCACAATTTGTGTCAAGTATTGTCTGTGTCCATTTCTTTTTTTGAATCCTTTTCTTCTTTTCTTTTTGAAAATGATTACTTTGTCTCCTTTTAAGTGTTGTAACACTTTGGCTTCTACTGAAGCACCTTCTATAGCTGGGGCGCCTAAAGTAATGTTACCATTATCATCTAATAAAAGAACTTTATCAAAAGAAACTTTTGATCCTTCTTCATTAGGTAAACGGTGAACATAAACCTTTAAGTCTTTGCTTACTTTAAATTGTTGCCCTGCTATCTCTACGATTGCGTACATAACAATAATGTTTAATTAATTTTTTAAGTGTGCAAATATAGCACTATTTCTTTTACGCACAACACTAACCTGAAAAAAGTTTAGCATTGTTTATCAAACCTTTACTCGTCCTTTTATAAATTTTAGGTTTTAATTCGTTTTAAGAGAAAAAAAAGTACTTTTGGTGTAACATTTAAAACGGTTAGTCTACTAACCAAGGAATCAACGAAAAAATTTCAATTTTTTATGAAAAAATCACTAATCGCTTTAAGTTCAATGCTTATGCTTGGAGGAATAGCTCATGCCCAAAAGGTAACTTTTGAGGAGTACGATTTGCCGAACGGTCTACATGTTATTTTACACAACGACCCATCTGCACCTGTGGTAATTACATCAGTAATGTATCACGTAGGTTCTAAAGATGAAAACCCAGAAAGAACAGGGTTTGCTCACTTCTTTGAACACCTTTTATTTGAAGGAACAGAAAACATTAAAAGAGGAGAATGGATGAAAACGGTAACTTCAAATGGAGGAACCAACAACGCCAACACTTCTGAAGACCGAACGTATTATTTTGAAGTATTCCCTTCTAACAACACTGAATTAGGGTTGTGGATGGAATCAGAACGATTAATGCACCCCGTAATCAACCAAATTGGTGTTGATACTCAAAATGAAGTAGTAAAAGAAGAAAAAAGACTACGTGTAGACAACCAACCTTACGGACAGTTGATTGCTGAAGTTAAGAAAAACATGTTCAAAGTACACCCTTACCGTTGGGCAACTATCGGTTCTATGGCTCACTTAGACGCAGCTAAATTAGAAGAGTTCCAAGCTTTCAACAAAAAATTCTATTCTCCAAACAATGCGGTTTTAATTGTGGCGGGTCAAATCGACATCGCTCAAACTAAAGCATGGGTAGAGAAATATTTTGCGCCAATCCCTAGAGGAGTGGAATTGAAAAAAGAAACTTTTGTAGAAGCGCCTATAACTGAAACTATGCGTGCTACATATGAAGATCCAAACATCCAAAAACCAATGGTTGTTGCTGCGTACAGAACTCCTTCTATGAAATCAAGAGATGCTAGAGTATTAGATATGATTTCTACTTATTTAAGCGATGGTAAAAGTTCTAAATTATACAAAAAAATTGTAGACGATAAAAAGATGGCGCTTCAAATTGGTGCGTTCAACTACAGTCAAGAAGATTATGGGCAATACATTTTATATGGTATGCCACAAGGAGAAAACACTTCTGCTGATTTAATTAAAGAAATTGATGAAGAAATCGTTAAACTTCAATCCGATTTAATTTCTGAAAAAGATTTCCAAAAACTACAAAACATTAACGAAAACAACTATGTAGACAGTAACTCTAGCATTGAAGGAGTAGCCGAAAACTTAGCTTCGTTTTATTTGTTATACGGTGATGTGAATTTAATCAACACCGAAATCGATATGTACCGTTCAATAACTCGTGAAGAAATCAGAGATATTGCCAAAAAATACTTAAATCCAAACCAACGTTTGATTTTGGATTATGTTCCTGCAAAAGACAAAGCTGATACTAAATAATAAACCGTTACGAAAATGAAAAAATCAATTATAATACTATCAAGCTTGTTTTTAACTGTTATTATGCAAGCACAAGACCGATCTCAACCAAAATCAGGGCCATCGCCAACTATCAATATTAAAAAACCTGAAACTTTTTCATTACCAAATGGATTGAAGGTATTAGTAGTTGAAAACCACAAACTACCTAGAGTTTCTTTTAGCTTAAGTATTGACAATGCTCCTTTTGCTGAAGGCAATAAAAAAGGAGTAGACGAATTAACGAGTAGCTTAATCGGAAACGGTTCTGTGAAAACTACCAAAGATGCTTTCAACGAAGAAATCGACTTCCTTGGAGCAAACATCAATTTCTTCTCTTCTGGAGCTTCTGCTAGTGGATTGTCAAAATACGCGAAAAGAATTTTAGAATTAATGGCTGAAGGATCGTTGACACCTAACTTTACTCAAGAAGAATTCGACAAAGAAAAAGACAAACTTATCGAAGGGTTAAAAACGCAAGAGAAAAACGTTTCTATGGTTGCTGGTCGCGTTGAAAACGTGTTGGCTTACGGAAAAAACCACCCATCTGGTGAGTATTTGACTGAAGAAACTATCAACAACGTTACTTTGGCAGATATTAATAATAACTATAGAACGTATTTTGTTCCAGAACATGCGTATTTAGTTATTGTTGGAGATGTGAAAACAAAAGATGTGAAAAAAATGGTGACTAACCTATTTAGTTCATGGACAAAAGCTACTGCTCCTCGTTTAGAATATTCTAATCCAACTAATGTACAATACACACAAATCAATTTTGTGGATATGCCTAATGCGGTTCAATCTGAAATTTCGTTGATTAACACCGTAAATCTTAAAATGTCTGACCCAGACTTTTTCCCAGTGATTTTAGCTAATCAAGTATTTGGAGGAGACTTCAATAGTTACTTAAACATGAACTTGAGAGAAAAACACGGATGGACTTATGGAGCGCGTTCAAGTGTAGGATTTGACAAATACATGTTCAGTAAATTCAAAGCCAATTCACAAGTACGTAACTCAGTTACAGATAGCTCTGTAGTTGAAGCTTTAAAAGAATTGAAAAGAATCAGAACTGAAAAAGTAACTGACGAAATGCTAAACAGTGTTAAAGCTGGATACATTGGACGTTTTGTGATGCAAGTTGAAAAACCTGCTACTGTAGCTCGTTATGCTTTAAACATTGAAACAGAAGGTTTACCTGCTGATTTTTATGAAAACTACATCAAAAACATCAATGCGGTTACTGCAGATGACATCATGAGAGTGGCTAACAAATATTTCTTAGCTGATAATTTGCGTATCGTTGTTACTGGAAAAGGTTCAGAAGTAATTGAAGGTTTGGAAAAATTGAAAATACCAATGTTCTATTTTGACAAATTTGGTAATGCTACTGAAAAACCAGCGATGAAAAAAGCAGTTCCTGCAGGTGTAACAGTTAAAACTATTATTGATGGTTATGTAACTGCTATTGGTGGTGACAAAGCCTTAAAAACGGTTAAAACTATTTCCTATGCAGGATCTACAACTATTCCTCAAATCCCTTCTCCTTTATCATACACTCAAAAATTAGATGTTAAAGGAAAAATGATGGTTGAATTAGGTATGCCAGGTATGAGTTTAATGAAACAATCTTATAACGGTACTACGGGATATATGGTTCAACAAGGTCAAAAGAAAGTTTTAGAAGGCAAAGAATTATCCGACATGAAAGAAAGTGCCATATTGTTTAACGAAACCTTATTAGCAACTAAAGCTGGGGTTACCGTTACAGGAATTGAGCCTCTTAACGGGAATGATGCCTACACTGTAGTAGATGGAACCACTACTTATTTCTTCGATGTGAAAACTGGATTGAAATTGGCTGAATCTACAACCGATGAAAAAGCAGGACAAAAAATGACTCGTGTTACTTATTTCAACGATTATAGAGCTGTTAAAGGAGTGAAAGTTCCTTTCAACACCATATTAAATGTTGGAATTGAATTAGACATCAAAATGACTGATGTGAAAATCAATGAAGGCGTTTCTGATTTGGATTTCCAATAAGAAACATAAAATATAGTATTTTAAAAAGACCGCTAATTAGCGGTCTTTTTTATTTTTTGTTGGCCAAATAAACTCCAATCAATATAATAAAAGCTCCCACCAACTGTAAAGGCATAAGTGTTTCTTGATCTAGCATTCCCCACATAAAAGCGACAATCGGAATCAAATAGGTAACCGAAGAGGCAAATACGGGTGAAGAAATTTGAATCAATTTATAAAAAATCACATTGGCTACTCCTGTTCCAATGATACCCAATACCATAACATAAAGAAGTGCATGGTGGGTTTCAGGTAATGCTATTTTTACTCGAATATCAGTAAGTACTAAAAGAGCTAGAGCAGGAACCAACATGACTAAAAAATTCCCTGTAGTTATACTTAAGGGTTTTACGTCGGATAAATACTTTTTAATCAAATTCACATTTGTGGCATAACATAACGTAGCAATCAAAACCAAAAAGGCATAATAATAATTCCCTCCACCAGCCGAAGTATTCCCTCCGAAAATCAACACCAAAGTACCTAGCAAACCTATCACAACTCCTAAGAATTGTCGGCGTTTAAATTGCAATCCAAAGACAAATGCCCCTAACAATAATGTATTCAAGGGAGTCAACGAATTCAATATAGAACAAATCGAACTGCTTACTTGTGTTTCTGCTAGAGCAAATAAATAGGCCGGAATAAAAGTGCCAAACAATGACGTTATTGCAATATACTTCCATTGATAAGAAGCAATATGCTTCAAACTTTTAAATCCTACTGCTAGTAAAAAAACAGCACAAAAAATAATACGGAACGAACCCAATTGTATCGGATTTAATCCTATCAATCCCTTTTTTATTAATATGAAGGAACTGCCCCAAATCAAGGCAAGTGCGAATAATATAATCCATTTTAATCCTGGTGATTTCATAGTACTGATTTAAACTTCAAATTTTGTAAAATAATTAAGAAGTATCCTTTTTATTTTTGATTAATTTTGTCCCGAACCCAATTAATTTGGTTTTAGTCCATTTAACTTATAGCTATCATGTCTATTACAAAATCTTTTTTTACTCTTTGTACTATTGCATTTCTTTGTTACAGTTGCAAAGATACGGCCAGCAAGCCCCCTATAAAATCAGAAGAAACCCCAACTGCTGTGGCTGCACAACCACAATCGATTAGCTTTACAGTTGACGGAATGACGTGTGCTATAGGCTGCGCTAAAACTATTGAAACCAAACTATCACAAACGAAAGGGGTTCAAAAAGCTACAGTAGATTTTGCCCAAAAGCTAGCTAAAGTTCAATTTGATGCGGCTATACTTACATCAGAAGATCTTGTCAAAGCCGTTGAATCAACTGGTGATGGCACCACTTATAAAGTATCTGATGTAAAAACTATAAAGTAATTTTAGTAGTATTTCATAAAAAAAGGGAACTCAATGAGTTCCCTTTTTTTATTTCCATTTGATAGTTTCCATCAAATGTTGTAAATCGTTTTTCACATAACTTTCGGCTGGAAGTATCGAATCATAGTTGGGTTTTGCATAAAAGTATACCGACCCCGTTACAAAATGATGAATGCTATCTGTAGCATAAAACAACGAGTTAGTTGCCGCATTTCCAGTCACATCATAAAACATACCATACACCTTTTTATCCTGGTTAACAAAAGGCTGTTCAATAATAGCATCAGCTTTTAACGTATGTAACTTATAGGTTAAATTTTGTGCATCTTTCAACAAAAAATCTATGTTGTTATTCACTGTTTTATAGGTCAAATAAATAGTCGCTTTCATTTTTGGATAATGAATTGTAAAGCCACAATCTTTATCTTCTTTAATTTCGGCTGCCTCATTCATATCAAATTCAAACGGACAATGATTACTAAAAGACGCATAAGTAGCTAGTGGATATTCCAATCTCAATTGGCTTGAAGGTTTTGGAAGGGCATCATCTTTACAAGACGTTCCCAAAACTAACAACAGCATAAAAGTTAATATTCCTATTGTATTTCGAATCATCATTCTAATTATCTAATGTTACTTTTAATTGTTTTACTCTCTTTTTGTCCACCATTTCTACGGTAAACATAACCGTTGAAAAATGAATCTTTTGTCCTTTCTTTGGAAAATTACCGAGCAATTCCAAAATAAATCCAGCTAAGGTCTCAGCCTCTCCTTTTCGGTTCTCAAAAGCCACTTCGTCTACCTCTACAATACGATAAAAATCTTTTAAGTTGATTTTGCCTTCAAACAAGTAATTTTTATCATCAATTTGCGAATAATTGATGTTTTCATCATCAAACTCATCCGATATATCACCTACTATTTCCTCAATTACATCTTCTAACGAAACTAAACCTGATGTACCTCCGTATTCATCTACCACAACGGCTAAATGACTTTTCATTCGTTGAAAGTCTTTCAACAAATCATCTAGTTTTTTATTCTCGGGAACAAAAAACGGTTCGCGAATCAAAGATACCCAATCAAAATCCTTTCGATGAATATGGGGTATTAAATCTTTCACAAATAAGATTCCTTCTATATGGTCAATATTGTCTTTGTAAACTGGTATTCTCGAATACCCTTTATCTACAATTTTTGGGTAAATTTCGGCAAAAGGCTCCGTTATTTCTAGCCCAAACACATCAATTCTTGGACTCATGACTTGCTTGGTGTCGGTATTTCCAAACGATACAATTCCTTCTAATAGTTTTTGTTCTTCTGAACTAGTATCCTCAGAGGAAGTCAGCTCTAAAGCTTGAGACAATTGATCTACGGATATATTGGCTTTTTGTTGGCCCAACTTATCTTGTAAATAATCTGTAATCCTTCGCATCGGAAAACTAATTGGTGATAAGATGGTATCTAATACTGTTAATGGTGTTACTATCCATTTAGAAAAGGCAATATTGTTTCTACTCGCATAGACCTTAGGCAATACTTCTCCAAATAATAAAATTAAAAAAGTAACCGTAAGCACTTCAACCATAAACTTTACCACTGGCGAAGCAATAGAAGCAAATAATGTTTCACCTACAAATGAAAATATAATAACCACACCGATATGGCTAAAATTATTGGCAACTAATATGGTGGCTAATAATTTTTTGGGGCGTTGCAATAATTTGGAAAGCATAGTGGCTTTTGTAGAATCGCTTTCATACAAGTCATTCATATCCTTTTGGGAAAGCGAAAAAAGGGCAACTTCTGCCGCCGAAACCATGGCAGAGGTTAATAAGAAAAGTACAATACCAATACTCCCAAAAAGTAAATGGGCATTTGTGGATTCAAGAAAAGGAATACTGGGCTCTGGGTCCAATGGGCACTTAATTAGTTAAACAATTAAAAAGGTAAATCATTTTCAGGTACAATAGTAGTTGGCGCATCTCCTGATGTTCCTTTTTGTTCTAAATTCTGAGGTGATTTCAAACCATCTACTTCTTTCTTAGTTGTCAAAAAGGTAAATTCGGTTACCTGAATCTCAGTTGTGTATTTAGTAGACCCGTCTTCAGCCTGCCATTGGCGCGACTTAATACGACCTTCTATATAAATCTTATCCCCTTTTGACAAATACTTCTCGCATATTTCAGCAGCCTTATTTCGGACCACTAAATTATGCCATTCTGTAGAAGCAATTCGTTCGTTTGTTTGCTTGTTAATGTAGACCTCATTGGTAGCCAATGGAAAACGTCCTATGCAATTACCTCCTTCAAAATAATGCATTTTCACATCATCACCCAAGTGACCTATTAACATCACTTTATTTAATGTTCCATTCATTGCTCATACCATTTAGATTCCTTCAAATTTACTACTTTTTTTGAATCTCAAAACTATAGCGTCGAAATAAAATTATAAATCACAATCGGAAAAGGCATTTTTTGAGCTGATTCACAGCTGATTCCATTTTCTAAATCTCCTTCCACTACTACTTCCCAAAAACGGATATGTAAATGCTGATGGGATAGTTTATGAAGGATAGGTTCCCCATGATGCATTCCTATAGACCGAATTGGATTTGGCACAAAAGTTTGCTTTTGAATTTGAAGCAACACTTGTTCTTCTGCTACTTTTTCATCAGTTTCAATCAAGGGAAACTCATATAAATTATGCCATATACCTTTGTCTGTTCGCTTTTGTAGCACTAGCTTATGAGAAGCATCTTTAAAAACTAAATAATTGAAATAGCGAGAACGCACTTTTGTTCGCTTCTCTTTTATAGGCAACTTTGCAACCCATTTCTTTTTCAAAGCCAAGCAACTATCGTTGAATACACAGGTATCACAATTTGGACTTTTAGGCACACATTGCATGGCCCCGAATTCCATGATAGCTTGATTGAAAACCGAACTTTGTTTTTCGGGCAGTAAGGCAGTCGCCAATTCGGTAAACTCTTTTTTTGCGCCTGAAGAACCAATATCGGTTTCCACTGCAAAATACCGCGACAAGACCCGAAACACGTTGCCATCAACAACCGCAACTTTTTCCTCGTGGGCAAATGAAGCAATAGCCGAAGCAGTATAAGCCCCTATTCCTTTCAAGTCCAGTAATTCAACATAGGTTTCAGGGAATACCCCATTGCGTTCGAAAGCCACTTGTTGGGCCGTAGCATGAAGATTTCGCGCACGGGAGTAATACCCCAAGCCTTGCCACAATTTCAATACCGATTCTTCTGAAGCTTGAGCCAAATCAACCACTGTAGGAAAAGCATCTATAAACCGCAAATAATAAGGCAATCCTTGAGCAACTCGCGTTTGTTGTAATATGATTTCAGACAACCAAATTCGATAGGGATCTGTGGTATTTCGCCAAGGCAAATCCCTTTTGTTTTGTAAATACCATTGAACTAATAGGTTGGAGAATTTCATAAGTAAAAAGTAGTCCGCAAAAATAAATGTTTATGTGATTAAATTTTAATAGATTATGCTTGAAATATTGTTTTTTTAATTCATATATTTGCAACCTCAAAAATTTACACATAATATAAAATACGAAAGAAAATGACGAAAGCAGACATCGTAGCGAAAATTTCAGAAAAACTTGGTCTTGAAAAAGGAGATGTTCAAGCAACTGTAGAAGCCTTTATGGAAGAAGTGAAAACTTCATTAGAAACAGGGGACAACGTTTATCTAAGAGGTTTTGGTAGTTTCATTATCAAAACTAGAGCTGAAAAAACAGGAAGAAATATTTCTAAAAATACAACTATTAAAATCCCTGCTCACAACATTCCGGCATTTAAACCTGCCAAAGTATTTGTAGAATCAGTAAAATCAAATACTGAAGTAGCAGTATAAAACTCATTTATTAATCACAAAAAATCTAACTTATGCCAAGTGGTAAAAAAAGAAAGAGACATAAGGTAGCTACTCACAAACGTAAAAAGAGAGCGAGAGCTAACCGTCACAAAAAGAAAAAGTAGTTTTAAACTACTTTTCTTTTTTTAAAAAACGTTCATTGAAATTGAGAAGAGAAGTAAGAACCATGAAAAAAGTGTTGAGACAAAAATGTCTATTCTCTTCTTTCTCCCTTCTATTTCTTTATCTCGTCGGGTAAACAATACCTGTTTAAAATGTTTAATCCATCCTTACAATTCAGTGAGGAGTTATAAATTATGTATTGGAGTTGCAAAACACCATGCGTACACATTTATACTTTAAACTAATAGTTTGGATAAAAATTTACAACATGAATAAAGAATTAATCATCCGTAGTGGTGAAGATGCTGTAGATTTTGCCTTATTAAAAGATGGAAAACTAATTGAATTACACAAACAAGAAGAAACAAGCAACTTTCAAGTTGGCGATATCTTTATCGCTAAAATTAGAAAGCCCGTTGCTGGATTGAATGCGGCGTTTGTAAATGTAGGCTATGAAAAAGATGCCTTCTTACATTACCATGACTTAGGTCCCCAGTTAGCTTCTTATTTGAAATTCATAAAACTTGTAAGCGCAGGTAAACTAAAAGATTTCTCCCTAAAAAACTTTCAGTTTGAGAAAGAGATTGATAAAAACGGAGCTATATCAGAAATTCTGAGCCCCAATCAATCTGTACTGGTTCAAGTAGTCAAAGAACCTATCTCTACCAAAGGCCCTCGAATTAGCTCAGAGCTATCATTCGCTGGTCGTTATGTAGTGCTAGTGCCTTTTTCGGATCGCGTTTCTATTTCACAAAAAATAGAATCCAAAGAAGAAAAAGACCGACTAAAGAAATTAGTACATGCAATCAAAGAAAAAGGTTTTGGTGTTATTGTGAGAACAGTAGCAGAAGGCAAAAATGTAGCCGAATTAGAAAAAGATTTGCAGAACTTAATGAATAGATGGACTGCAATGTGTAAAAAATTACCAACCGCTCATCATCCGTCTAAGATATTAGGAGAGCTTAATAAAGCTTCTTCTATACTCCGTGATGTATTCAATGATACTTTTACAAGTATTCAAATAGATGATGAAGAGTTGTACCAAGAAACCAAGGACTATTTAGCAGAAATAGCCCCTGACAAACAAAAAATTGTGAAGCTTTACCAGTCTAAAGACACGCCATTGTTTGAGAAATACCATATTGAGCGACAAATCAAAACTTCCTTTGGACGCACCGTATCCATGAGTAAAGGAGCTTATTTAATTATTGAACATACAGAAGCCTTGCACGTTATAGACGTGAATAGCGGAAACCGTTCTAACAAAGCTACTACTCAAGAAGACACCGCACTCGAAGTAAATATGATAGCCGCTGCCGAAATAGCCAGACAATTGCGTCTGAGAGATATGGGTGGTATTATAGTAGTCGATTTTATCGACATGCAAAATGCAGACAATCGCCAAGTCTTGTTCAACTTCTTACGAGAAGAAATGAGCGATGATAAAGCCAAACACAAGATCTTACCGCCAAGTAAATTTGGATTAGTCCAAATTACTAGACAACGTGTAAGACCTGAAGTTAATATAGAAACTAGGGAAGAAAATCCAAACAATTTGGCTGGAGATGTAGATGCTCCAATCCAAATTATCGATAAAATTTCCTTTGCTCTAGAAAAGATTATCAAAGACCACAGCCAAGTGAAATTAAATGTTCACCCTTTTGTGGCAGCATACCTTAAAAAAGGTTTTCCATCATTACGTTCAAAATGGTTTTTTGAACATAAAAAGTGGGTGAAAATTATACCGCGTGACGCTTACACGTATTTAGAATACCATTTCTTTGACAAAGAAGGAAATGAGATTCAAGAATAAAAAGAAAAGACCATCCTGTTTTCATAACACGGATGGTTTTTTTATGCCTTTTTGCTAAAGCAAAAATACCTGAAGCCCACTGGGCTTCCTCCTCTTAATATCAAATCGCGTGACGCTTACACGTATTTGGAATACCATTTCTTTGACAAAGAAGGAAATGAGATTCAAGAATAAAAAGAAAAAACCGCCTGGCTAACGCCTTTCGGTTTTTTTATGACCTATTTTCTTGCCTTTGATAATTGTACCTTAACATAAAACCACATAGGCCACCCATGTGTCATCCCTAAAGGGATTCTGATTATGTTTTCTGATTGAATTGCTACCGATATGTCATCCCTACGGGATTGACATTTATAGAGTTATTCATTTCAAACAAACAATGGTATGTGAATTTCCTTATAAAGCCTTCACACATCTCATTATTTTAGTTATTTTTATTTCTTTAAACTTCAATGAAAACAATACATCCTTATATCCTTTTTTTCCTTTGTTGGAATAGTTATTCTCAAACGGCGCCAAGTATTGCTTGGCAAAAATTGATAGGAGGTTATAATTCAGACCGAGGCTCTAATTATTATTCTAAAAACAATAATTTTTATTTTGCGGCTAGTTCTTCATCGAACATTTCAGGAGATAAAACTCAAAATTGCAGAGGATATACTGATTATTGGTTAGTAAAAACAGATGAAAATGGAACAATACTATGGGATAAAACTATGGGAGGAAACTCTACTGGTGGACCTGTGGCAGGGGCTGATGTTATTAGTTCTGTTTTTGAAACATCGGATGGTAGTATCCTAGTAAGCGGTAATTCAAACTCTAATATATCAGGAGAAAAAACTGAAGTATGTAGAGGTGAATATGATTATTGGTTGTTAAAATTGAATGCAGATGGAACCATACTGTGGGATAAAACTCTTGGTGGAGATGGATGGGATTCTCCTAGCACCTTTATTGAAGTAAATGATGGCAATTATATAGTTGCTGGATCATCTGGGTCTTCATTATCGGGGGATAAAACAGATATTTCTAGAGGAGATGATGATATATGGATACTAAAAATGACTCCTACAGGAGTAGTGCTGTGGCAAAAAACAATAGGAGGTAATAGTAAAGATGGAATTTCTCAATTTGTTCAAACTCTTGACAATGGATTTATTTTAACGGGTACTTCTAGCTCAACTATTTCGGGAGAAAAAACCGAAAACAGCTATGGATTAAGCGATTATTGGGTAGTAAAACTAGATGAAAACGGCACTATTCAATGGCAAAAAACCATCGGTGGTAGTGGAATGGATTTTGCCTCATGTATCTTAGAAACTAATGATGGAGGTTATATACTAGGAGGCGGTTCTAATTCAAATGCTTCTGGCTTGAAAACAGAAAATTCAAGAGGGGGTTTCGATTTTTGGCTACTAAAATTAGATGGTACAGGAAATATAGAGTGGCAAAAAACTATAGGCGGAAATGCTAATGATTTTTTAGGATTAATCTATAAATGTCAAGATAATGGTTATTTTATTACAGGAAGCACATCATCACCTATTTCGGGTGATAAAATAGAAAACAGCAAAGGTGGCAATGATGCATGGGTAATCAAATTGGATGAAAACGGTGTAATGCAATGGCAAAAGGATATTGGGGGAGTTGACGATGATTTATTAGGATGTGTAAAACAATTTCCGGATGGGTCATTTCTCTTGGGTGGTGATTCTAGCTCCTCTAATTCATTTGATGTAACGGCAACAAATCATGGGTTAAATGATATATGGCTCGTAAAACTCAATGCAGAATCATTGAATACAACTGCTCATGACAGTGGAATATTGGCTTTATATCCAAATCCTGCACAGCATGTTCTAACCATAGAAACCCAAAATCATACTTCAATTTCTAAAGTGGTAGTGTATGATTTAATTGGCAAAAAAGTATTGGAACAACAAGGAAATGATTCAACTTTAGTAGTAGAAAATTTAGCCCAAGGTATGTATTGTATTGAAGTCTATAGTGAAAATAAAAAATTGGTTCAAAAGTTTATTAAAGAATAACTTCAACTCTATAAAAACCGCCTTGCTAACTCCTGGCGGTTTTTTTATGCCTTGTTTTCTTGCCTTTGATAATAATACCCAAACAAAACCACATAAGCTACCCATGTATCATCCCTAAAGGGATTCTGATTATGTTTTCTGATTGAATTGCTACCGATATGTCATCCCTACGGGATTGTTGGTTTGTCGATTAATGGCGTCTCTTACTATCAAATCGCGTGACGCTAATACGTATTTGGAAAACCATTTCTTTGATAAGAAGGAAATAGGAATAAAAGCAACAATTCAAAGCACAAGGCTTTTGCTTTTTTAGCTCTTTCTTTTACCCTCTTAAAATCACCATGGTGATTTACCAAAAAGACCATGGTGATTTGTGTAAAAGACCATGGTGATTTCAACAAAAGACCATGGTGATTTTTTACCCTCATTGTGATGTCAATAAAAACAGGGGCTGACGAATAATAAAAAGCATATAAATCACACCCAAATGCCATCCCTACGGGATTATTGGCTGGACGGTAAATTGGGTCTACCGATATGTCATCCCTACAGGATTAGTATACATTGAATTTAAATTCCAAAAATTGGTAGACAATAGAAAAATAGTCTACCCATATTTCATCCCTAAAGGGATTAATTTACATTGAATTTATACACTAAAAATAGGTGGACAAAAGAAAAATAACCATCATTCCATTTCTTTACAATCCCGTAGGGATGATACATCGGTAGAAAAAAGAGATTTGAATCAATAACAATCCCATAGGGATGGCATATCGGTAGAAAAAAGAGATTCAAATAATTACAATCCCGTAGGGATGGCATTTGGGTATAAATTATATATCCTAAATTATTTCCTTCTCGATGAAAAAAACCGCACCATTAAATCCGATGCTTCTTGAGCCAATACCCCTTGAACAACTTCGGTCTTGGGGTGCAATTGGGTTCCTAGTGCTTGAAAACCTCGTTGTTCATCAGAAGCCCCAAAG
>JAHEHJ010000089.1 GCA_024644655.1 Flavobacterium sp. | reverse complement strand
ATTTTGATTTTGAAAATAAAAATTCATCTCATTTGTATAAAGTGGGTGTAGATTACTATATCAACACGACCAATACCCTATCGGTTTATACCAATCAAAATTTTTATCTATCAAGTGGCAATAGTCTTACCACGGTAAATTATCTTTCAAACACTTTGGCAGATATCTACCAATATAACGATAGTCATAACGACAACCCATCGGCTACTTACAATGTTGATTACAAACATTTATTTGCCAAAGAAGGTGAAAACATTGAATTAGAATACAACTTCAATCGGAATAGAGCTTTTGAAAATTCCAATTTTCAATCGCTTTCCTCC
Organism: Flavobacterium sp.; assembly: GCA_024644655.1. Classification (GTDB taxonomy): domain Bacteria; phylum Bacteroidota; class Bacteroidia; order Flavobacteriales; family Flavobacteriaceae; genus Flavobacterium. Next base: position 8,964 of record JAHEHJ010000089.1, on the reverse strand, counting down.
AACACCACTAGTTTTTCGAATTACATCAAAAATGATAACGACAACACTAAAATCAACTTAGATTACACCAACCCTTTTGCCGACAACTCTAGATTAGAAATGGGACTTGAAACCCGTTTGGAAAACACCCAAAACAATTTGGAAAAAGACATGGCTTATGATTCTGATTTCCGATATGAACGAAAAATTTATTCTGCCTATACTACCTATGGGAAACAATGGGACAAATGGGGTTATCAATTAGGAGTTCGATTTGAAAATTATAGCGCTGACGCTCTTTTCAATGCCATAGACAATGCCGACGAAAACAACAACGGGAACACTACTGAAATTATCTCAAAAACATTTCAAGACAGAATTAACACCGTATACCCTAGCGGTTATATATCATACAAGCACAACGACAAAAACTCCTTTAACTTTAACTATTCTAGAAGAGTTGATAGACCAAGCATCGGTCAAGTGAATCCTATTAGAGAATGGAGTACACCCACTGTAAAATCAGTAGGAAACCCGTATTTAAGACCACAATTCACCAATTCCTTGGAATTAAATTACACCCGTAAAACCAAAATAGGCACAATTACTAGTGTGGTATTTTACCGGATGATAACAGATGAAATTACGAGAATGGTAACTGTAGATCCAGACGATAGCAACCGAAACATCATGTCCTATGACAATTTCAAAGGTAATAATTCATATGGTGCAGAAGTGTCAGCCAATTTAGATTTTACCAAATGGTGGAGTGCAAACATTGGAACCGACTTGTATTTTAAGACGATAAAAGGAACCATCGAAACGCAATATCTAGAAAAAGATATTACTTTATTTAACGGTAGAATCAACAACACATTCAAAGCCAATAAAAAACTGCGCTTTCAATTATTTGGCATGATAAGAGGTCAAGAGCAAGGACTTCAATATCTTAGAAAAAACATGATAAAATCCGATATTGGCGCCAGTTATACGATACTTAAAGGGCAAGGAACTTTGAGTGCACGAGCCAGTGATATTTTTAACACCATGCGTTTTAGTTTCAATGGAGATTTGCCTTACCCACAAGAAGGTAGTTTCAATTGGGAAAGTCGCAGTATCTATTTCGGGTTTAATTACCGATTTGGCGGTGGTAAAAACGCGGCCATTCAAAGAAAACAACGCGATAAAAACGAAACTCAAGGCAATGGTGGGATGATGTAATAGTTGTAAAATCCAACACAACAAAGCGTTATTATAAAAAAAGCCCTCTTATTCATAAGAGGGCTTTTTTATTATTGTATACAAAAAGAGCATTTTACCATTTAATTATAGCACTCGCCCACGTAAATCCACTTCCAAAAGCAGCTAACACTACGGTATCCCCTTTCTTAATCTTTCCTTCTTCCCAGGCTTGGGTCAAAGCAATAGGAATAGATGCTGCAGTTGTATTTCCTAATTTTTGGATGTTATTGAAAACTTGGTCATCTCGTAAGCCGAACTTCCTTTGGATAAATTGAGAAATTCTCAAATTGGCTTGATGGGGAATCAACATGTCAATATCGGAGACTTGTAAATTGTTAGCCGCTAATCCTTCGTGTATGACTTCACTGAATCTCACAACTGCATTTTTAAACACAAATTGTCCATTCATATACGGGAAATAACTCTCATCATTCGGATCGTTATCCGCCAAGATATCAGTCACCCAACGTCCTCCCATTCCAGGTGCTAGTACCGATAATTCTTTAGCATGCTCACCTTCAGAATGCAAATGGGTTGACAATATTCTACTGTTTTCATCAGATGTCCGACTCAAAACAGCTGCTCCAGCTCCATCCCCAAAAATAACAGAAACACCACGTCCGCGTGTAGTCATATCCAATCCTTCAGATTGCAATTCAGACCCTACGACAAGTATATTTTGGTACATTCCCGTTTTAATGAATTGGTCGGCAATAGAAAGTGCATACACAAAACCAGAACATTGATTTCGGATATCTAAAGCTCCAATGGTTCGCAATCCCAATTCCTTTTGTAAAGCTACCCCAGGTCCTGGAAAATAATAATCAGGTGAAATGGTCGCAAAAACTATAAAATCAATATCTTCCTTCTTTACTCCTGAGCGTTCTATGGCTATTTGAGCCGCTTTAACTCCCATGGAAGAGGTGGTTTCTCCACTCCCTTTGACAACATGTCTCCGTTCTTGGATGCCAGTTCTCTCCTGAATCCATTCATCATTAGTATCCATGATTTTGGATAAATCTTCATTGGTGACAATATTATCGGGCACAAAATAGCCCAAACCCGTTATAGTAGAATGATACATTTTTATTTCATTTATTAAAATAATACAATCCCTCCAATTAGAGGTTACTCAAAGTAACTCACAAGATAGTGAATTTTAAGTAAAAGACAAAAACACTTCATCCCCTTTTTCATGCGCCGTTTCAGATTCAAAAAACACCGATTGGGATTCAAAAACCGCTTCTATAAGATAATGACTTCCCCTAAAATAAGAAAAGACTACAGTAGCTTTCAACCCTGATTGCGATACTACTTTTAACTGATGAGGATATACTAATATCGTTTTGCCTTCCCAAATAACTTCGTTTACATCGCCAAAAAGTGACGCAGTATACCGAATTTGAGGATTTTGATACAATGTAACTGGGTCATTCTGTTCCAAAATAGTCCCCTCTTTCATCACGATTACGTCATGAGCAAAAGATAATACATCCGTACTATCATGCGTGGCTATTATAGTGGTAATCCCTTTTTCGTTTAGGTAGGCAAACAACTTTCTACGCAAACTGTTTTTTCTAAAATTATCAATATGACTAAAAGGCTCATCCAACAAAAGTAGTTGTGGCTCCAAGGCTAATACTCGAGCAATTGCTACCCTTTGCATTTGGCCTCCACTTAAATATTTGGCCTTCACATGGGCATATTCTTCCATTTCCACTATACGCAACAATTCTTGGATTCGTTCCTTTTTTTGCTCTGGGTAAAAATTAGAAAGATATTTTCCTATATTTTCTGACACTGTGATAAATGGCATCAAATCAAAGTCTTGCGCTAAATATTTCATATACTCCATACCTGGAATCAAATGAAATTTAGGCCCTAAAACCTCCTGTTCACCCCATATAATTTGCCCTTCATTAAGGTCATAAAGACCATAGATTAACTTCAGCAACGTACTCTTACCACAACCACTCTCCCCAATAACCGCAAGGGTTTTCCCTTTTTCAAGTGTAAAACTTAAACTAGAAATAATCGTAGATTCGAGGTAGGAAAACGAAATAGAATTGACTTGTAACATAATGTATATTGAACTACAAAGTTGGGGATTCTCTAGCGAAATAAAAAATTGAAAATCAATATAACAACCCTATCTTATTGATTTTAAGCATCAAAACCAGTCATTTTTCAGGCAAATTATTTGTTTCTTTTTAAAAAAAGAGTAACTTTAAAAATCCCAAACTCTTTTAATTAACTTAACTAGCAATCATGAAGTTAAAATGCTACATAACTGTATTTTACTTTTTCTATTTGCCTACTTATGCACAAGTAGGCATTGGCACGACTAGTCCTAATGCGCAACTTGACATCCGATCTAGCAATCAAACAACTCCAGCAAACAATGACGGCATTTTAATTCCTAAAATTGACGCATTCCCAGCTACCAATCCAACGGCTACCCAACAAGGTATGCTAGTATACTTAACCACAACTGTTGGCGCCAATACCCCTGGATTTTATTATTGGGATAACACAACTACTGCTTGGATAGGATTGCAATCCAACAACAATGTAAGTTGGAATCTTTTGGGAAATACAGGTACTAATGTAGCAACCCATTTTTTTGGCACCACAGACAACAAAGACATAATTTTTAAAAGAAACAATATACGGGCCGGATTCATTGGAAATCCTAACTTAGCTTCGGGCAACAAAAACACGTCTTTTGGAGCCAATTCCTTAAATGCAGCTACTACAGGTATTCGAAATGTAGCCTTTGGCTCCAATACATTACCTGTAAATACAACAGGAACATTAAATGTAGCTATTGGAGAAGAAACCCTTTATCTCAATACTTCAGGTACAGAAAATGTAGCTGTGGGCGCTGGCACTTTATACAGCAATACTACAGGCAGTTACAACACTGCAGTAGGTAGAAATACCATGACAACCAATTCCACTGGCTTTTCCAATACCACTTTAGGTTACTTTACGCTTCAAGGCAATACTACTGGAAACTTCAATACCGCAGTAGGTAGAGAAGCCATGAGCACCAATACATCAGGAGTAGAAAATTGTGCTTTTGGGGTTAACTCCTTATTCTCAAATACCATTGGTAATGGCAATGTAGGCTATGGCTTGCAAAGTTTACGAAATAACATTAATGGAAATTACAACACCGCAATTGGAAGACAAAGTTTATTTACAAATTCCTCCGGGAGTAATAATGTGGCCTCAGGACATCAAAGCTTGTATTCCAATTCAACTGGCAGTTATAACGTAGCTCTTGGGTACCAAGCCGGATATAATGAAACCGGAAGCAACAAACTTTACATCGAAAACTCAAGCGCCAACTCTTCCAATGCGCTGATATACGGAGAATTCGACACCAATATAGTACGCGTAAATGGGCAATTGCAAATAGGAAATCCTGCAGCAGCTCCAGGGTATAGCTTACCAACGACACGTGGCAACAACGGTCAAGTTTTAGAAACCGATGGAAATGGAAATACGAGTTGGGCCAACTCCAACAGTACGTTCTCTGCCATGCGCACTAATTTAAGCAGCAATCAATCCTTAGGAACTGGAGGCTGGCAAATTATAACTTTCAATACCGTTCTTTTTGATTTCAATACTGAATTTGACATAGGAACTAATCATTTTGTAGCTTCTAAAGCGGGTTATTACGAGATAAATGCCGGTTACCATACCAATGACCAAAACAATACCCAATACTATTCCATTGGTGCTTTTGTGAATGGTAGCTTGTACCAACAAACTACAGGAAACCATTCCAATCTAGGCCCTGTGTGTCGGACTATAAATTGCATGGTATACCTCAACATTGGTGATTATGTTGAAATATATGCCGAAAATTACCAATCAGGTGTAACATTAGACTCGTTTAGTGGCAAGACCTTTTTTGAAATCAGACAAATCAAATAAACCTAAAATAAAATACAAACAAAAAAGGTGACTCTTATGAAGTCACCTTTGTAGTATATCAATGAACTGAATTATTTACCAGCTTCTTTTTGTGCGTCTTGAACCATTTTATCATTTGCCGTAATAGCAAATTCTACACGACGGTTTTGCGTACGCCCTTCAGGAGTATCATTGGTAGCAATAGGATCAGCGATTCCTAAACCTGTAGTTTGAAATCGAGCATCTTTCAATCCTTTACCTGCCAAATATACCTGTACGGCAGCTGCTCTTTGATTGGATAAATTCAAATTGTATTCTGCCGAACCTGTACTATCCGTATACCCATAAATTTGAATATTAGTATCTGGATATTGTTTGAACACAGGAATCAATTTATCTAAATTGTTTTTTGCAGCAGACGTTAAAGTAGATTTATTGGTATCAAAACGCACTGCATTTTCTCCCAAGACCAATCGGATTCCTTCTCCTACTCGTTCAACCTGTGCTCCTGGCAATGCCGTTTGAATTTCGCGCGCTTGTTTGTCCATTTTGGTTCCAATAACACCTCCTGCAACACCTCCAATAACTCCTCCTAATACAGCACCTAAAGCACCATTGCCCCCTTTTCCAATGTTATTTCCTAGTATTCCCCCTAACACAGCTCCACCTACAGCCCCTATAGCAACGCCGCGTTGTTGATTGCTAGTGTTTTTAACCGATTCACAACTAGTGAATACCGAAGAGGCTAACAATAACAAGCCTAAAACTATTGTACTTATCTTTTTCATAATCGCTTATTTAAATTTTTCAAATTGGTACACCACATCAGCAGCATTTTTCCCTATCATTACTTTATCAACCAATTGGAATGAATTGGATGTTTGATTTGCAATACGCAATACATATCCATTGGTCACTGTTTTAGCTTTGGCATTATCCAATATTTTTAATACAAATTGGCCCTCTTTATTAATAAACCAAGTTATAGGCGAACTATATTCTGGACAGCCTTTTTGTGCTAACAACATAGTCCCTTTATTACTCATAGAGATAAAACGCCATACACTTCCTTCAAAGCATTTTGAATCGGCTACATCAAACGAAGTTACTTTCATCACTTCATCCCCAACAAAACTCACTTTTGTAATCTTCCAATCGCCTTTTATAGCTACTTGAGATTTGTCATCAATTTTAGTACTCGTCACAGATTGGGAGGGTTTACACGAAATGCACAATATGGCAAACATCGTCCCCAAAATAATTTTTCTCATAGTTTTCTATATTAATAATATCGTACAAAGATAGAGGCTTTTTAAAAACTCTTTGCCGATTAATCCTTAACAATTCGTTAAAAAACTACAGTCAATTTGTCAGACCACATACAATTGGTATTAGTTTTGACTGTACTCGAGTCAATCGTTTAATTTAAAATACAACACCATGACTACAGGAAAAATTAATGTATCCGTTGAGAACATCTTTCCGCTTATCAAGAAGTTTTTATACAGCGACCACGAAATTTTCTTGCGTGAATTGATATCCAACGCTACGGATGCTACTCTTAAACTAAAACACCTCACTAGTATTGGGGAAGCCAAAGTCGAATACGGCAATCCATTGATTGAAGTAAAAATTGACAAAGAAGGCAAAAAAATACACCTAACCGACCAAGGATTAGGGATGACTTCTGAAGAAGTTGAAAAATACATCAACCAAGTGGCCTTTTCAGGAGCCGAAGAATTTTTAGAAAAATACAAAGATTCTGCCAAAGATTCAGGTATCATCGGACATTTTGGTCTTGGTTTTTATTCGGCTTTTATGGTAGCTGAAAAAGTAGAAATCATCACTAAATCCTATAAAGACGAACCAGCAGCTCATTGGACCTGTGACGGAAGTCCTGAATTTACCTTAACGGCACATGACAAAACCGACAGAGGTACCGAAATCATATTGCACATAGCAGAAGATTCGTTGGAATTCTTAGAAGAATTTAAAATCAGAGAACTTCTTACCAAATACAACAAGTTCATGCCTGTTCCAATTAAGTTTGGAACTAAAAAAGAGAAAATAGAACAGAAAAAAGGCGAATCGGTTGCTGAAGAAGATAAAGACAACATTTTCACCGAAGTGGAAGTTGACAACATCATCAACAACCCTAATCCGGCTTGGACAAAACAACCTGTAGATTTATCGGATGAAGATTATAAAAACTTCTACCGCGAATTGTATCCAATGCAATTTGAAGAGCCTTTATTCAACATTCATTTGAATGTGGATTATCCGTTTAACTTAACAGGAATCTTGTATTTCCCTAAAATGTCAGCGGATTTGCAATTGCAAAAAGACAAAATCCAATTGTACCAAAACCAAGTCTATGTTACCGATAACGTAGAAGGAATTGTACCTGAATTTTTAGGTATGTTGAAAGGGGTAATTGATTCTCCAGACATTCCACTTAACGTGTCTCGCTCGTATTTACAAGCCGATGGGAATGTGAAAAAAATCTCGAATTACATCACTCGTAAAGTAGCTGACAAATTAAAATCACTGTTTACAGAAAACCGTGAAGACTTTGAGGCTAAATGGAACGATATCAAAATCGTTTTGGAATACGGTATGTTATCAGAACCTAAATTCTACGAAAAAGCGGGTGACTTCGTATTGTACCCTACTGTAGGTGACAAATACTATACTTTGGCTGAATTGAAAGAAGCGATTACCGCTAATCAAACGGATAAGAATGGTAAATTGGTGGTATTGTATGCTTCCAATAAAGACGCCCAACACGGCTACATTGAAATCGCGAAAGAAAAAGGGTATGAAGTTATTTTACTAGACTCACCTATCGTATCACACTTGATTCAAAAATTAGAAAGCGATAATGAGAATCTAACCTTTACTCGTGTAGATTCTGATCATATTGACAAATTAATCCAAAAAGAAGATACTGCTATTTCTAAATTATCAGAGGAAGAAGCAACCCAATTGAAAACAGCGGTGGAAGAAATTGTTCCTAAGGCAACATACACAGTTCAATTAGAACCAATGGATAGTAGTGCGGCACCGTTTATCATCACCCAACCCGAATTCATGCGTCGTATGAAAGAGATGAGTCAATCTGGCGGCGGCGGTATGTTTGGTATGGGCAATTTCCCAGAAATGTATAACTTGGTTGTCAACACCAATTCAGACTTAGCGACAACTATTTTGAACACTGCCGACAAATCTGCTCAAGAAAGCTTGGTAAAACAAGCGTTAGACTTAGCCAAAATTTCTCAAGGTTTGTTGAAAGGCGAGGAATTAACCGCCTTTGTAAAACGTAGTTTTGAATTAATAAAATAATAGGGATTCCCTATTCCTTACCAACCTGCAAGTACCAACTTGCAGGTTTTTTTGTAGCTTTGAATCAAATGCACGATTCATGAAATTCACTCTTCGCCCATGGCAACCTTCCGATGCAACGTCTTTAGTACGCTATGCTAACAATCCTGCTATAGCTCAGTTTTTAACCAATGGTTTTCCACACCCCTATAGTCTTGACCATGCTATTTCATTTATTGAACGTGTTTCACAACAAAACCCTACACAGGTTTTTGCCATAGATGTGAATGGAGAAGCTATAGGAAGCATAGGACTTCACCCTCAAAGTGATATCATGGAAAAAAACTTGGAATTGGGCTATTTTTTAGGAGAACCGTTCTGGGGACAAGGCATTAGCACACAAGCCGTACTTCAAATGATACCCTATGGATTTCAACACTTTGATGTGGTTCGCATTTTTGCTCGTCCTTTTGGAAACAATCCTGCTTCCCAACGGGT
>JAHEHJ010000079.1 GCA_024644655.1 Flavobacterium sp. | reverse complement strand
TAGCCTATTTGACCAAATACATTGAGGAAAATCAAATTGACACTATCGTAACATCGGGGCCACCCCATAGTTTACATCTTATTGGCTTACAATTAAAAAAAGACTTAAACATTAAATGGCTAGCTGATTTTAGAGATCCATGGACAACAATAGGATATCATAAAGCGTTGAAATTATCATCATTTGCTAAAAAAAAGCACAAGGCTTTAGAAAAAGCAGTATTGAATGCAGCCGATACCATAATTGTAACTAGCAAAACTACTAAAACAGAATTTCAAGCCATTACATCAAAGCCAATTGAAGTGATTACGAATGGCTACGATATCGAGAAAATAACCAAACAACCTTTAGATGAAAAGTTTACTTTGGCACATATTGGTTCGTTTCTCTCAGAAAGAAATCCTATACTTTTATGGGAGGCTCTACAAGAATTAGTTGCTGAAAATAGTGATTTCAAAAAAGACTTTGAATTGAAATTGATAGGAGCTACTAGCCAAGAGGTACTTGATACTATTGCAGAATTTAAACTGTCTAATTATATTCAAAACTTAGGCTATGTGTCACACGAGGAAGCAGTAGCCCATCAACGAAAATCACAAGTATTGTTACTCATCGAAATAGATTCCAAAGACACTAAAAGTATTATACCCGGAAAGTTATTTGAGTATATGGTATCGGAACGGCCCATAATCGCGATTGGCCCACAAGACTCTGATTTTGCCGAAATTATTACATCAACCAACACAGGAGTATTCTTTACATACCATCAAAAAGAAAAACTAAAAACGACCCTTTTGAACTACTTTCAAGAATATCAGGCTCAAAGCTTAAAAGTACATGCTGTTGGGTTGCAACAATATTCTAGAAAGAGTTTAACTGAAAAATTGGCAAAACTTATAGCTTAAGCATGAAAAAATTAGTATTGTTAATATTGATTTTAGGTATACATCCTACTCATTCTCAGACAACAATACCCAATACAAGCAACCCGTATCCTTTTACTGAAAAAATCAGGTATAAAAAAGCCATAATTCATTTTAATGACGGATCAGATATTGAAGGCATAGGTAGACTTGATGCCATTTACATTTCCCAAGAAGAAGTCATTATTTTTAAAATTGAAGAAAAAGATACAGATGAAAAATGGACCTTTAAAGATGTAAAAGGTATCACATTAATATCTGAGGAAGAAGGGGTTAAAGATTATATTTATTTAAAAGTTACTAAAAACAGTTCTGCTAAAATATATGAAGTAATTACAGAAGGCAATGTAACTCTTTATAAAAGAATTAAAGTTTCCAAAGCTTCAGGAATTACAATTACTCGTACTTATGCTAATGTGCCTAAAGATGAATCGGACCAAGAAGAAAAAATCACTTCATCTAAGGTACGTTATGGTGTAACCGAAGAAGAAGAAACTCAAATGTATTATGTTAAACGAGAAAACGAACCCTTTCCAACTCGTATTAAGGATAATTATATTAAAACTTTAGCAACATATATGAAGGATTGTGAAGTAGTAGTTGAAAAAATAAAGAATCACGAATACAACTTCAGCCAGCTAGGAGAATTAGTCGATTATTATAATGCTAACTGTGGTGAATAATCAAAAATCTATACCTTCGTACTAGGTTAAACAAACATAACTATGGGAATCGTTCAAAGTCAATCCATTAAAAATACCATCATTACATTTCTTGGATTTGGAATTGGTGCTATTAATGCGTTATTCTTTTACACTCATTTTTTAGGAAAAATGCATTATGGAATAGTTGCTACTGTTTTATCTGGAGCAAACATTATGATGCCCATTATGGCTTTTGGTGCTCAAAATACTCTTATTCGATTCTTTTCATCCTATAAAAATCAGAAAGAGCGCGATGAATTCCTGACATTCATGTTATTCCTTCCCTTAGCATTAATTATACCTCTGGGCCTTTCATTTTATATCTTTTACGAACCTATTTCACGAAGTTGGATTCAAGAAAACCCAACACTTAGACCTTTCTTTTGGTTGATTCCTGTTATAGGATTGTTCATGGCCTATTTTGAGGTTTTCTATGCTTGGGCCAAAGTACATATGCAATCTGTTATTGGAAATTTTATTAGTGAAGTGTTAGTTCGTATCACTGTAATGCTATTGCTTATTGCAGTTCATTATAATGAGATATCCAAAAGCACCTTTATTTACTGTGTGGCAATAGCCTATTTCGCCCAACTCATCGGAATGAAGATATATGCCCTTTCAGTTAAAATGCCCGTTCTACGCTTAGTGATTCCAAAAAACAGCAAAGAAATTATTCACTATTCTTTCTTTATTATTGTTTCGGGTGGTGTTGCTGTGATGCTAATTGATTTTGATAAGGTTATGATTCCAAAATACCTAGATGTTAGCCAAAACGCACTCTATGCTGTTGCCATCTTTATATCAACTGTTATTGCTGTCCCCAGTAGAGCCATGACCCAAATCATTGCTCCCATTACAGCCAAGTTAATGGTGGAACAAAAACACGATGAATTGAATGAATTGTATAAAAAAAGCGCTATAAACCTTCAAATTATTGGGGGCTTTATCATGCTTTTAATTTTTGTCAACATCAAAGAAATGTACCTTCTCATCCCTAAAGATTATAGCGGAGGAATTGCAGTCGTATTCATGATTGGACTCTCTAAATTCTATGATGTTTTATTGGGTAATAACAACTCTATTATAGTAAATACTCAACATTACAGAACAGTCTTATTATTCGGAATAGGTACTGTTTTCCTAATGATTGTGCTTAATATGATATTAATTCCCATATTAGGTATTGAAGGGTCAGCACTTGCCACCCTAATTACTGTACTGATATACAACACGGTCAAATTGATTTTTGTGATTCAAAAAATGGACTTATTCCCATTTACCTCGAAGACCATATACTCTTTGGGAATTATCGGTTTTTGCTTTGTTTTGTTTTATTATTGGGATTTCACCTTTCACCCTATTCTCAATATACTAGCTAAATCGGCTTTAGTATCTTTATTATATGTGGTACTTATCTTTAAAACAAAACTTTCAGAAGAAATAAACGGTGTGATATCTAAATCTTTAACCCTTATTGTAAAGAAATAAAAAACCATCTCGGTTGAGATGGTTTTTCAAATAGTGTTTGATTTTTGTTTTTGACGTAATTATATTGTAAAAAAGTATTTATCTGTTGTTGGATGTAAATGTATTGGAATAATTTACTCAACCACTATAAAATCGATGAAGTACTTTTAAACTCGTTAAAATCACAAAACCAACACTTTACACACCATTTTCAAACGCTAATTATACTATACTACTACTAGTTCCCTATTAACAAACCTTTAATAACTTGTGAAAAATTCATTTGTCCCCCTTTAAAAATAGGCTTACTTTTGATACCAATTAATTCATAACTAATTACAATGTCTAACACACAACAATTACAAGATTTTACAACTCAAGTACGTAGAGATATTCTTCGTATGGTGCATGCCGTAAACTCGGGACATCCGGGTGGTTCATTAGGCTGTGCCGAATTCCTAACAGTACTTTACCAACACCAACTTAAACGAAACGCTAGTTTTGATATGGACGGAAAAGGTGAAGATTTATTTTTTCTTTCAAACGGACACATTTCTCCCGTATTCTACAGCGTATTAGCCCGCAGTGGTTATTTTCCAGTTTCAGAATTGGCTACATTTAGAAAACTAAACACCCGTTTACAAGGTCATCCTACCACTCACGATCATTTACCGGGAGTACGAATCGCTTCAGGTTCGTTGGGGCAAGGATTGTCAGTTGCTATTGGTGCGGCTCAAGCCAAAAAACTAAACGGAGATGCGCAACTAATTTATTCATTGCATGGAGATGGTGAAATGCAAGAGGGTCAAAACTGGGAAGCTATCATGTATGCATCTGCAAAAAAAGTAGATAACTTGATTGCAACCATTGACTATAATGGACAACAAATAGATGGTTCAACTAATGATGTATTGTCACTAGGCAACTTGAAATCAAAGTTTGAAGCCTTTGATTGGGATGTATTAGAAATCACTGAAGGAAATGATATTGATGCAATAATCGCAGGATTGGCTGAAGCAAAAAGCCGTACCGGTAAAGGAAAACCAGTTTGTATCCTTTTACATACGGTTATGGGTAATGGAGTCGACTTTATGATGCATACTCATGCATGGCACGGTAAAGCACCCAATGACGAACAATTAGCAAACGGATTAGCACAAAACCCAGCAACACTAGGAGATTATTAATTAGTATTATGAAAAAATATACCAACACAGGAAGTAAAGATACCCGTTCAGGGTTTGGTGCAGGAATGACCGAACTAGGACAAACCAATGAAAATGTAGTCGCTTTATGTGCCGATTTAATCGGTTCCTTAAAATTTGACGATTTCAAAAAAAACCATCCTGAACGCTTTTTCCAAATCGGAATTGCAGAAGCCAACATGATTGGGATTGCAGCTGGTTTAACCATCGGAGGTAAAATTCCGTTTACAGGAACCTTTGCCAATTTCTCAACTGGTCGTGTATATGACCAAATCCGTCAATCTGTAGCCTACTCTGATAAAAATGTTAAGATTTGTGCCTCACATGCTGGATTAACTTTAGGTGAAGATGGTGCCACACACCAAATATTGGAAGACATTGGATTAATGAAAATGTTGCCAGGTATGACTGTAATAAATACGTGCGACTATAACCAAACGAAAGCAGCTACTATTGCCTTAGCTGCTCATCACGGACCAGCCTATTTGCGTTTTGGACGCCCTGTAGTGCCTAACTTCATGCCTTCAGACGAACCCTTTATTATAGGTAAAGCCATCCTTTTAAACGAAGGTACCGATGTAACCATTGTAGCTACTGGACACTTAGTTTGGGAAGCTTTATTGGCCGCAGAAGCACTAGAAGCAAAAGGAATTTCTGCTGAAGTAATTAATATTCACACTATCAAACCGCTTGACGAAGCCGCAATATTAGCTTCAGTAGCTAAAACAGGGTGCATTGTAACAGCTGAAGAACACAACATCTTAGGAGGACTTGGTGAAAGTGTAGCTAGAGTATTGGCATTACACAATCCAAGACCACAAGAATTTGTAGCCGTTCAAGATAGCTTTGGTGAAAGTGGTACTCCAGAACAATTAATGGAGAAATATCAATTGAATCATCAAGCTATTGAAGCTGCCGTAACACGCGTAATCAAAAGAAAATAATTAATTATATCCCAAAAAAAGAGCCCTCAACTGAGGGCTCTTTTTGTATAAGTATATATCAATTAATGACAAACATTTGAAAGATGCTTTTTCTTTCCATCAGTACATAATGGAATGTCTGCAAAAGGAAAAGGATTATTAGTAGCCGGATTATTTATTTCTGATTTAGTAGTAAAATAATCACCATCATCATCAATATCCAAGAAGTCTGGGATTTCATCACCATCAGTATCATCTGGGTTAACCACACCAGAGGCTAATGTTCTTACATAACCATCCCCATTCAAATCTTCTAAATATGAATCAATTCCATCACCGTCTAAATCCGTTCTTGAAATTTCATAAAGTTTAAAATTAAATATAAGCGGAGAGTATGAAGGAATCCCTCCTGCTCCTGAAGAATAATACGCCAATCCTGATGGTAAAAACATTATACCTGCTCCAAAATCAAAATAAGAAACCGTACCATCGGCATTCCCTACATAACTACCCGTTTTGAATTTTGGGAAAACTTCACCCCAACCACTTACTACACCTGTAAGGTTAAAATAAGATTGTGGATTTACTAATTCCTCAAATTGTTTCGCCAAAATCACATCATTAGTTCCTTCAGTTCCAGTATAGATATATTCTCCACGATAAGAAGTCAATACTCGATCTACATTACAAGGAGATTTACTATTTGAACCTGAACCTTGTCTTAATTGAATGTAATATAATTTATAAGTGATATTGTTTTTATCTACTAGTAAAGTCTGAACTGGATAGGTCGTTTGATCCCAAATAGAAACTTGGGCACCTCCTGTTGGAATCTTAGTATAGGTCACATCTTGGTCATCGGCACCCCCTGGATTGTTGACAACCTCCATATAATGCGTTTTCATGAACGTTTCAATATTGTCTATATCTGTAGCATATTGAGTCGCATAGTCACGTAAAGGCTCTGTACTAGTACTATCCGAGGAACAAGAAACTACAAACACTATTATAGCAACAAGTAGAACCGACTTTAAAAAATTATTCATTTTTATCTTATTTTTGAGCGCGCAAGATACAATATTGATTTATTTTTGTAAACAATTTAACGTTGATTTTGGAAAAAAAATGAGAGTTGACAAATATTTATGGTGTGTTCGATATTACAAAACCCGAAACATGGTTACAGAAGCCTGTCGTAAAAACCAAATTACTGTAAATAGCCAAGTAGCCAAGGCTTCGCGTGAAGTTTTTCCGTCTGATACCATTACCTTTAGAAAAGACCAAATCACCTACAGCATTCAAGTATTAGATATCCCTGCGAATAGAGTTGGAGCCAAATTAGTAGACATTTACCGCAAAGATGAAACTCCTGCAGAAGCATTCGCACATCTAGAACTTTTAAAACTTTCCAAAGAACATTACCGCAAAACGGGGGCAGGAAGACCTACCAAAAAAGACCGTAGAGATTTAGAAGATTTTGGATTAGAAAGTACCGATTAAAAACAATCATTAAAAAAGACCATGGAATTAAACATCATATTGAATCACCAACAAATAGACCACAAAACAAGACGTATTGCCTATCAAATCTATGAAACGTTTGCAGATGAAAGTGAAATTGTATTAGCTGGTATTGCAGACAATGGATTTCTATTTGCTCAAAAGATACACGAAGTTCTCACCTCTATATCCGATTTGAATGTACACCTTTGCGAAGTTAAGATGGATAAAACCAATCCATTTAATGCCATTACTACTTCTATTTCCAAAGAAAATTACCAAAACCAATGTATTGTACTAGTAGATGATGTCCTCAATTCAGGCAGTACTTTAGTATATGGTGTAAAGCACTTTTTAGAAGTTCCTCTTAAAAAATTCAAAACGGCAGTATTAGTCGATCGCAATCATAAAAAATTCCCAGTAAAAGCCGATTTCAAAGGAATTTCTTTATCAACATCCTCTAAAGAACACGTACAAGTAGTTTTGGAAAAAGACAATTGTTATGCCTATTTAGTCTAATAGGGCCACAATCTCTTCCACTACAGCAGTAGGTAACTTATCATCCACATCTATCTTATAAGTGGCTTGATTGTAATAATAAGCACGATCAAAAAGGTTTTTTGAAATAGCTTCAAGTAACTCCTCTTCTGATTTTTGAGCCAGTAAAGGACGGTCAACTGTAGCGGAATACAATCGACTATATAAGGTTGGTATACTCGCTTTAAGATAAATCGAATATATAGCGTTTCCATTCAAATGCAAATGATTATTAGCATAACAGGGTGTCCCACCACCTGTACTTAAGACAAATGACTCATCAGATTGCATGACTTTTGTAAAAAGAGCATGCTCCAATTTTCTAAAGTAAACTTCTCCTTTTTGTTGAAAGAGCATGGATATGGATAATTGGGTTTCTTTTTCAAGTAAAGCGTCTAAATCAAGCCATTTTACATTTAATTTATCCGCCAATAATTCGGCTATAGTAGTTTTACCCACCCCCATATATCCTATCAAAACAATTTTACACATCGCAATAAAACCTTATAAATTAAGCCATTAACCCTTCATATTAAAAAAAGGCAAATTTATAGTAAAATTGCTTTGAAATATAAATAATAAGGCCTTATATTTGCACCCGCATTCAAGAAAAGAAAAAGACTCGATAGCTCAGTTGGTAGAGCACATCACTTTTAATGATGGGGTCCTGGGTTCGAGCCCCAGTCGGGTCACAATTTTTTTCTTAAATGCTACTAAGACTCGATAGCTCAGTTGGTAGAGCACATCACTTTTAATGATGGGGTCCTGGGTTCGAGCCCCAGTCGGGTCACAAAAAGTTGTTCGTATTTCGAATGACTTTTTTTGTTTTAGGCCACGTGGAGAAATTGGTAGACTCGCCATCTTGAGGGGGTGGTGTTGAAAGACGTGTGGGTTCGAATCCCATCGTGGTCACGTAATAGCATTTAGAATACTTCAAAACCCCGCAAAACTTAGGTTTTACGGGGTTTTTAATTTTATTTCATACCAAATTCAATCATTCATTCGCAATGCTTTAGGGGTAGAATTCGGGGTACCTATATTTTAAGCTATTATGTACCCCTACTTCACTGTTAACCCCAGTAAAATAAGCATGTTTAAATATTAAACATCTTGTTTTGCTTTGATACTTAAAGTACATTATTAATATCAAAAAGGTTACCAATTATGAATGCAAAAATCTCAAGTATCTTTTACATCAAAAGAGCAAAACCTAACAGTAGTGGGCTAGTCCCAATTTTTCAACGCATAACAATCAATGGGCAGCGTATTGAAAGAAGCACAAGTAAATATATTGAACCTGAACTTTGGACATCTAACACGGTGATTTTAAAAGGAAAATCAGAACATACTCGTTCAATTAATAATCATCTCCTTAATCTGCAAAACGAAGTCTTAGAAGCCGAAAAAGATTTAATTCTTCATCGTAAAGAAGTAAATTATATCAACTTAAAAAATCAATTGAAAGGCAAAGAAGAAAAGCAAAGAACAATAGTGCCAATTTTCAAAGAACATAACGATAGAATTCAAGCTTTAGTTGCAACAGGGGAATTTGCTCAAGGAACGGTAGAACGATATAAAACTACTTTGAACCATCTTAAAAAATTTATGGAATGGAAGCATAATGTGTCGGATATAACAATTGATAAAATTGACTATTCATTTATAATGGACTTTGATTTTTTCATAAGAACAGAACTTACTTGCAAAAACAATACGAGCATTAAATACATAAAAAACTTTCGAAAAATATTCAATGTTTGTCTTGACAATGAATGGATAATTAAAGATCCATTTAAAAAATATAAATCAAAAGCAACTGTTGTTGACCGTGACTACTTAACAGAGCCAGAACTCAAAGAAATTCAATCAAAAAAGTTTGTTATACCTCGATTAAATTTGGTAAGAGATATTTTCCTGTTTAGCTGTTATACTGGCCTTGCCTATATTGATGTTCAAAACTTATCCCCTCTTAATATTTCAAAAGGTATTGATGGTACAAATTGGATATTTACACATCGTGAAAAAACTGATGGCCCTTCAAATATTCCACTTTTACCAGTTGCAGAAGAATTAATTGAAAAATATAAAAACCATCCTCAAGCAGTCAATAAAAACCGAGTGATGCCAATTTTGAGCAATCAAAGAATGAATAGTTATCTCAAAGAAATTGCCGATGTATGTAGTATCAACAAAGAACTTACCTTTCACGTAGCT
>JAHEHJ010000078.1 GCA_024644655.1 Flavobacterium sp. | reverse complement strand
TCATCACATTGCTGAAGACGTTCCCGGCTAAATCCATTAAGAGGCTGGCTGCTTCGTTAGAGATATCGGAGCGGAGTTGTTATCGCTACATGGATTTGTTAGCGGAGCTGGGGTTCGAGGTACGCAAAGACGATCACCATAAATTCTTCTTACAACCCTCCCTCGAAGAATCCAATTTCCTAGCTACGAACATCGTCCATGGGCATTTGGCCAAACTCTTAGCGCAAATAAACGAGGCGATAAAGGACGAAAAGCAAGTCATACTTCACAAATACCAGTCTGCGAGTAGTGAATCGATCGCTGATCGCTTAGTGGAACCCATCGGTTTTACGGCGAATTATACTTACCTCTGTGCCTATGAACCAGCGGATGCGCAGAATAAATATTTCAAGCTGGAGCGGATGGGATCCATTGAAATACTAGCAGAAACTTATAAATTTAAGGAAGCTCACGTCTTGCTGACACCCGATGTTTTTGGCTTTAATGATTCAGGAGAGAAGTTTCCTATCAAGCTAAAATTAAGCATGCGCGCTATGCTCTTTCTAAAAGATGATTATCCGGCAACGGTTGATTATTTGACGGACCAAAAAGATGGCTCCTGGCTCCTCGAAGTAGAGGTAAATAGTATGGAGCCGGTGGAGCGGATTTTGAGGGGAATGCCGGGTGAGGTGGAAGTCTTAAATTCATATAACAACCCATTTTAAAGCCTTATATCTAAGGACTGTCAGCCTAATAATTTTTACCTCTGAATAAAGAAGTATCCTTATTATTGGAATTTGCCTAAAACTAGAATAGCTTTATATTAGCTATCATCTGCTTGAATTAAGACGATAATAAATGAAGTTTAACGAAGACTCTAGAGTAAAGTTACCCACTATCCTACATTTGGTCGGTTTGGGTTACGAGTATTTGTCTCTTAAAAATCAAGTCTGGGATGAATCAACGAATATCTTTACCGAGATATTTTTTAAATCTACAAAGCGTTTAAATCCTAAAATGTCCGATGGCGATGTCGAGCGATTATATGCTGAACTTACGCTTTGTTTGGAAAACGATGATTTAGGGAAGGCATTTTATGAAAAGCTTATTGCTAAGTCGGGGAATCGAATCATTGATTTAGAGGATTTTGATAATAACACATTTAACGTTGTTACTGAATTAACCTACAAAAAGGATGATGATGAATTTAGGCCGGATATAATACTGTTAATCAATGGCTTACCATTAGTATTTATTGAAGTTAAGAAGCCTAATAATCAAGATGGGATTTTAGCAGAACACAAACGAATTCAGACCCGTTTTCAGAATAAAAAATTCAAAAAGTTTGTGAACATGACCCAGTTGATGGTGTTCTCAAACAATATGGAGTACGATAACAGCTCCTCAATGCCCATTGAAGGGGCATTTTATGCGACCTCCTCATATAAAAAAACTATTTTCAATTACTTTAGAGAGGAAGAATCTTTCGACCTGGAAAAGTTGATTTTGCCAGTTAGCGATGAATTAGAAACGGAAATTTTAAAGGATAATAATAAGGTATCAATTAAGCAGTCTGCCGAATTTATAACTAACAAAAATCCCAATACACCAACTAATCGAATTTGTACTTCGTTATTTCAGCGTGATCGATTATCCTTCTTGCTCCAATATGGATTGACATATGTGAAAGAAAATAGTGGCTTGCAGAAGCACATTATGCGCTATCCTCAATTGTTTGCTACCAAAGCGATAGAGCATAAATTGGATGAAGGGGTTAAGAAAGGGATCATTTGGCATACACAAGGCAGTGGTAAAACTGCATTGGCTTATTATAATGTCCGATATCTGACAGACTACTATCATTCGAAAGGGGTAGTTCCTAAGTTTTATTTTATCGTTGATCGGATTGATTTATTAATTCAAGCCGGTAGAGAATTTAAGAGTAGGGGTTTAGTTGTTCACAACATCAATTCTAGGGAAGAGTTTTCTCGTGATATTAAGTCGACAAGTGTTATTCATAATAATTCAGGAAAGCCTGAGATTACGGTTGTTAATATTCAAAAGTTTGAGGATGATTCTAGTGTCATAAAAAACAACGATTACAACCTAAATATCCAGCGTGTATACTTTCTGGATGAGGTTCATCGAAGCTATAATCCTAAGGGGAGCTTTTTAGCTAACCTACATGAGTCGGATTCAAATGCCATAAAAATTGGATTAACAGGGACTCCATTAATTGGAAATGAGTTTAACTCGAAATCTTTGTTTGGGGACTATATCCACAAATACTATTACAATTCATCGATAGCTGATGGATATACCTTAAGGCTTATACGAGAAGAGATTGAGACAAAGTATAAGTTAACGTTACAGCAAGCATTAGAAGATATTGAGCTTTTAAAAGGTGATGCAGATAAAAAGCTAGTTTATTCTCATCCTAAATTTGTGGAGCCAATGCTCGATTATCTAGTGAAGGATTTCGAGAATGCTCGCATTGCAATGAATGACAATACTATTGGTGCAATGGTTGTTTGTGATTCTTCAGATCAGGCGAAGCAGATGTTCGAAATTTTTGAAGCTAAATATGCTGAATTTTCAGAACACGAAGCATACTCGATGGCTGCAGAGCCTAAAGTTAGTTATGGTGAAAAAAGGGAAAATGCTAGAAAGGTGAATTCAGCAGCCTTAATTCTGCATGATATAGGCACAAAAGAGGATCGAAAAAGACAAGTAGATGATTTTAAAGAGGGGAAAATAGACTTATTGTTCGTTTACAATATGTTGTTAACAGGCTTTGATGCACCCAGGCTTAAAAAGTTATACATAGGACGTGTAATTAAAGCGCACAACCTATTGCAAACACTTACTCGAGTTAATAGAACCTATAATAATTTTAGATATGGGTATGTAGTAGATTTTGCAGACATCCAAAAAGAGTTTGACAAAACAAATCGTGCCTATTTCGATGAATTACAATCTGAATTAGGTGATGAAATGCAGCATTATTCTAACATTTTTAAAAGCGTAGATGAGATAACAAACGAGATTCATCAAATAAATGATGTATTGTTCCATTATAACACGAATAATGCAGAAGTATTTTCTCAGCAAATTTCTAAAATAGGAGATAGGAAGCAGATTTTAGATCTTGTAAAGGCATTAAATAATGCTCGAGATTTATACAATATAATCCGATTGTCTGGTAATCACGATTTGCTGGATAGGCTTGATTTTCACAAGCTTTCACAACTTGCTAGAGAAGCTAATAACCGATTAACCCTCATCAACACAAAAGAATCATTAGAGAATAATGTGGATACGAGCAACTTGTTGAACGTCGCATTAGAAGATGTATTCTTTGCTTTCGTGAAAGTCAAAGAGGAAGAAATGATTCTAGCGGATCAATTAAAAAATATTCTACAAAGAACTCGGGAGTCGCTAGGAGGTAATTTTGATCAACATGATCCCGAATTCATTTCTTTAAAAGAAGAATTGGAACGTTTATTTAGAAAGAAAAATCTGAATGAAGTGACCAAAGAAGAAATGGAGCAAAACATTAAACAACTTGAAACGCTTTTTCAAGCATCAAAAGAGCTAGATCGTAAAAATCAGCTACTAAAAGCTAAGTATGATAATGATGCAAAATATGCTCGATTACATAAGCGCTTAATGGAGAAAGATCCTCTAACAGAAAGTGAGAGTAAGTTATTTGAAGCATTGCAAAGTTTAAAGAAAGAAGTGGATAGTGAGATAGAGCAGAACTCGAAAATGATGGAAAATGAGAGTTATGTGGAGAGGCTTATGATTAGATTAGTCATTGAACAATTGAAAACTAAGCATAAACTTCCATTGGATGCGAAGCAGGCAAAAGTGATCAACGGAATGATGGTAAGAGAGTACATGAATGAATTTTACGGAAGAGTAGCCTAAATAAAATATGACAACAACAGTAACATTTGAAAGACAAACTAAAGCCCTAATTGATGACCTAAAGAGCGTTTGTGCTAATTATGGTTTAGGCAATGACGGGAATGAGTTTAAAATTATCACGCAGGTTTTCCTTTATAAATTCTTAAATGACAAGTTCGTTCACGAAGTAAAACAACTGGATTCTAATCTTGCTACGGCAGATAACTGGGAAGTAGAGCTGAAGAAATATTCAGCGGATGATTATGAAATGCTCATGCTTCAATTAAGCGAAAGTGCAGCTCGTTTAAAACCCAATCAGTTTATTTCAAGTTTATTTGAACGCCAAAATGAAGCAAATTTTGCTGAAATCTTTGACAATACCTTACTGGATATTGCCAAAGAGAACAGCGATATATTTTCAGTATTAACTGAGGGTGGAGAGAAAATTGTTTTGTTTGAGAAGATTAGTAATTATGTCACTGATAAACGTGATGACTTTTGCAAAGCCATTATCAATAAACTAATTGGGTTTAGTTTTGAACATATTTTTCATGAGAAGTTCGATTTTTATGCCACTATTTTTGAATACCTAATTAGTGATTACAACACCAATAGTGGTGGTAAATATGCTGAATATTTTACGCCTCACGCGGTTGCAAAAATTATGGCATCATGTTTGGTTACGGAGGAGGTCAAGGATGTCACTTGTTATGATCCATCGGCTGGTTCAGGCACCTTATTGATGAACTTAGCCCACGCTATTGGGGAAGATAAGTGTACAATTTACTCTCAAGATATTTCTCAGAAGTCCTCTAATCTATTGCGGTTGAATCTTATCTTAAATGATCTAGTGCATTCAATTCCCAATATCGTAAAAGGGAATACTATATTAGAACCTTATCATAAAGAGGCTAATGGACAATTAAAACAGTTTGATTTTATTGTTTCCAATCCTCCATTTAAATTAGACTTCAGCGATTATGTAGCTGATCTAGATACAAAGGAAAACAATGAACGTTTTTTTGCGGGAATGCCTAATGTGCCCAAAACAAAGAAAGAGGGTATGGCTATTTATCCATTGTTTATTCAGCACATTGTCCACACGCTGAATCATAGGGGTAGAGCGGCAATTGTAGTTCCCACGGGATTTATCACGGCCCAAAGCGGTATTGAAAAGAAGATTAGAGAGCGTCTGGTTGAAAAACAGATGCTTCGAGGTGTAATTAGTATGCCTAGTAACATATTTGCAACAACTGGCACTAACGTTTCTATCTTGTTTTTAGATAAAGCCAATACCAAAGGAAACATTGTATTAATGGATGCTTCTAAATTGGGGACGACTGTTAAGGAAGGCAAAAACCAAAAAACATTACTTTCGGACGCTGAAGAACAGTTAATCATTAACACATTCAATAAGCATGAGGCGGTGGAAGATTTTACTGTGGTGGTTTCTTATGATCAAATCAAAGAAAAGAACTACAGCTTAAGCGCTGGGCAATATTTCGACGTGAAGATTGAATATACCGATATCACGCCTGATGAATTTGAAGCAAAAATGAACGCTTTCCAATCTAACTTAAACAGCTTATTTGCTGAATCTAAAGAGCTGGAGAATGAGATTCAGAAACAATTAAAAGGATTGAAGTATGAGTAGTTGGCAAGAAATGGAGTTAGGTGATGTTATTAATTTTAATCCATCAGAGAGAATTTCTAAAGGGATATTTGCTAAAAAAATCCCCATGGATAAATTAGTTGCCTATGAAAAAAAAATAAAAGGATTTGAGTTTTCTGCATATGTTTCTGGACCTAAATTTAGAAATGGAGACACCTTAGTCGCTAAGATTACGCCTTGTTTAGAAAATGGCAAAACATCTTATGTCGATTTATTAGAAGATAATGAGATTGCATTTGGCTCGTCAGAATTTATAGTTCTTAGAGAAAGTGATTATATAATTTCTGAATTCATTTTTTATCTGGCAAAAAGCCCTGCCTTTCGTAAAAGAGCAATTGGTTGTATGGAAGGAACATCTGGGCGGAAAAGAGTAAACGAAGGAGCTTTGAAAAAACAAGTTCTTCCAATTCCTGATAAAATAACACAAAAAAAAATCGCCTCTGCTCTTTCTTCACTAGATAACAAAATTGAACTCAATAACCGTATCAATACAGAGTTAGAAGCGATGACCACAACCATTTATGATTATTGGTTTGTACAATTTGATTTTCCTGATGAAAAGGGGAAACCCTATAAATCAAGTGGAGGTAAAATGGTTTGGAATGCGGAATTGAGAAGAGAGATTCCTGAGAGGTGGAGTGTTAATTTTCTTGGAGACTGGATAGGAAAGGACAAAAGTGGAGACTGGGGAAAAGAAGAGAAAGAAGGAAATTATACTGAACGAGTATTTTGTATTCGTGGTGCGGACTTAAATGGTCTTAATGGAAAAGGGGAAGTCAAAGCACCTGAAAGATTTATTCTTGAAAAGAACAGCCATAAAATGCTGGAACCACATGATTTAATAGTAGAAATATCTGGTGGTAGTCCAACACAATCCACAGGACGAATGGCATATATAACAAATGATACTCTTCAGAGATTTGATGCCCCTATTATTTGCTCTAATTTTTGCAAAGCGGTGACATTAAAGGAGCAAAAGAGTTTATTCAACTTTGCATTTGAATGGAATAAAGCCTACGACCACGGGGTTTTATTTGGATATGAGGGTAAAACGAGTGGTATTAAGAATTTACTATTTGAATCCTTCGTCTCATCTTATTTGGTTCCTTTTGTACCAATTTTATTAATGGAGAAATTTTACGAACTAATGACTCCAATTGAATCAAGAAAACAATTGAATTTAATTGAGAATCAAAAACTCTCGACTCTCCGTGATTGGCTTTTACCTATGTTAATGAATGGGCAAGTGACAGTTAATTAGTAATGAAAATGAATACATATTCCTCTCTTGCTTTTGATACGGGTATTCTAAATGAATATAAAAAAGTCAATCGTTTAATTTTAATTGGGAATGGCTTTGATATTGCTCACGGACTAAAATCAAGTTTTAAAGATTTCATCGAAAATTATTGTTTAGAAACATTACAGCAATTTTTACATGTTTTTAGATTCGACGATCAAATAGTTTCTATTAATTCAAGTTCTGGAATTTCAAAAGTTGAAGCGGAATTGAATATGTTGAATTTGGAAAACAGTTTGGATAAATTTTTAAATCTCAAAAACCATTCTGAAATTAAGCTTAGAGTCAAATCAAGATTTTTTGAAGCTGTATTGAATAATGTGTCAGAGAAAAAATGGGTTGACATTGAAATTCAATATTTTGATTTTTTAAAAAGAGCATTAAATGATAATGATGCAATTTCATCTTTAAATAAAGATTTTGAATTTATAAAAATGAGATTTCTTGATAATTTAAGAAAGCAAGTTGAAAAACTTGACTTTAGGCATGATGATAAAATACTCTCACAATTTGCATTACCTATTTTAAAGGGAGAGACAATTCCATATACTATTGTTGAGGATATGCATCCTGACACAACTTGTATCCTAAATTTTAATTATACAACTATTGCGGAAAATTATTCAAAGTTGATTGATTCATCAATCTACATTCCAATACACGGTAACATAAATGGTGACGGGTTAAAAAGTCAAGAACCTATCTTTGGGTTTGGTGATGATATGGATGCAGATTTCGAGAAATTTGAACTTCATGATAATGAAGAAATTTTTAAGAATATTAAATCCTTTAAATATTTGCAATTTGGGCATTATCGAAACCTTATTGATTTTATCGAAAGTAATCCTTATCAAATACATATTTATGGGCATTCCTGTGGTTTATCGGACAGAACATTATTAAACACAATATTTGAAAACAAAAACTGTATTTCTATTAAACCATTTTATTACAAGGAAGATGGTCTTGATGATTATGAAAGAAAGAATTATGCAATTTCTAGGCACTTTAAATCAAAATCAGAATTAAGAATAAAAGTTGTTAACAAAGTAGATTGTGAGCCCATGTTTCAACCTAATAGAAGTTGATTGGGAGGCTCAGTTCTTAATAGCCTATTACACTGTTTTAAAAATTCATTTAGAGTTAAACTGATTTTTTTAAAAAAATACGAAGTAAATACCGATTTAATTATTGACCCTATGAAGCTATTTAAAATTGAAAATGAGAAATTATCTTCTGTTTCAATAAATCAATTCTTACTTGAAAAAGAGATTCAGGTATTGATTGAGAAGAATGTGAATGAATTGTTCGAATTAGAGTTTGTTAAATCTGAATTGAAAGTTCAGAATTTCCGATTTGATACGCTTTGTTTTGATAAGTCCAGCAATTCATTTGTAATTATTGAATACAAAAGAGGGACTAATTACTCTGTAATTGACCAGGGATATACCTATCTGTCTTTGCTTTTGAATAACAAATCCGATTTCATTTTAGAGTACAATGAAACCACTGGTTCGACAATTAAAAGGGATGAAGTTGATTGGAGTCAATCACGCATTATTTTCATATCACCTAAATTCTCGGATTATCAAAAGACATCGATAAACTTCAAAAATGTGCCTTTTGAATTATGGGAGATTACCAGGTTTAAAAACGAGTTGATTGGTTTAAATCAGATCGTCACCGAATCAGATGTAGATATTAATTCAACAGTTACTTCTGATACCAATAATAGTGTTTTAAATCAGGTTTCGAACGAGATTATTAAACTAGATGAGAATTATCACCTAAACAAGAGTAAGAATCGTCCAGAGGTGATCTATGAGATGTATAGAGAACTGAAGGAAAAGATTTTGAGCTTAGGGGAAAATATTGAAATTAAAATCGGAAAACAAACCATTGGATTCAAACAAAATAAAGTTTTCACTGATTTAATCATATATAACAAAGGGATTGGGATTGTTTTAAATCTTAAAAGAGGTGAGTTGAATGACTTTGAGAATCGAACCGAGGATATAAGTGAAAAAGGTCACTGGGGGAATGGAGAATATAGAATTTGGATAAATACAATTGAAGAGATTGATTATGGATTCAGTCTGATTAAGCAATCGTTTAAGAAGCAAATGTAAATACCTTATTATAGAACAGTTAAAAGCCTTCCAGAAAATATCTTGCGTCGAATAATCGCTTTAGGTGATATCAAGTCCTTGATCGCAAAGGGAATACAAAAGGCGGATTTATACGGCCGCCGCTTACGAATCATTCCTCGAAAAGATGGAATAGCTCAATTTAATTTCAAAATCGATAATCACAGCCAAATAGACTTATTAGAGGTTTACTTCAACAACAAGTATATAAAATCTATTCCAGCGAATATGGCGGCGATATCAATCGCTTTACCAGTAACTTCTTTGAGCTGGATATCCATTCAAGCAGTAAAAATAAAAGATGGGTTCAAGCATTCGTGGTATTTGCTTGATTATGATGTTTTATAAATATGCCAAATGAGGTCAATCAATTGTGTAAATCTATCATTCAAAGTAATTTGAGAAAAAACAGATGGCATGAAATTTGGCATTAGAAAAGTATCGATCTCTAAAAGTATTGCGGCTAGGACTTCTTTGACCCGTATAGCTAAA
>JAHEHJ010000076.1 GCA_024644655.1 Flavobacterium sp. | reverse complement strand
CTATCGTTGCGAGAATCATTTTTAGACTTCCAATTAAAAGGATGGGTAAAATCATCTTTTGAAACTTTTTGAGCTGGATTAGGGATAGATTGTTTTACCGAATCTAATGCGGGTTTAGGTAAACTTTGAGCAAAACTCAATTGGATTCCCAGTATCAAAATAAGGAATCCCATTAAACTTTTTTTGGCCCCACTATAGCTGCCATTTTTACTAGATCTTAATGTCGTTTTCATTTGAAGTATTTTTAAATTACAAGACAAACGTATTGCGATTATAACAATTAACTAAGCGATAAATACAAATTTTAAATTGTATATTTGTGATTATCACAAATTATGACACCTCAAGAACAACTTTTAAAGGCTATTAGACAGCAATTAAATAAAGAAACATCTCTTATAGATGAATTGGCTGCCGTATTAAATATCAGTTATGATGCCTCTCACCGAAGAGTTTCCTCAAAGAGCAAATTTTCCATAGAAGAAACCGTATCACTATGCCAACATTATGGCATCGCTATGGACTCCATTTTTAGTAATGCCAATAAAGTGGTGGTAGAAAAAA
The DNA here is from genome assembly GCA_024644655.1 of Flavobacterium sp. Classification (GTDB taxonomy): domain Bacteria; phylum Bacteroidota; class Bacteroidia; order Flavobacteriales; family Flavobacteriaceae; genus Flavobacterium. The sequence continues at coordinate 8,955 of JAHEHJ010000076.1, read as the reverse complement.
CACGAGAAGTTAAATCCTTTGATGATTTAGCTAATTATTTCAAACAATCGGCGACTTATCTTCACAAATACCTTGCCTCATCAAACGCTACTTTATTTTATTCTGCCAAAGACATTCCTATATTTTATACTATTGAAGGTAGCTTACTTTCAAAATTTAAATTATATGTATGGCTCAATTTAGTTATAGGGAATGAAAAACAAGAAGCCTTTGAAACCTTTCAATTACTAAAACCTTTACAAGAGTATACTCATATTTTAAAAGAAGTGCATGAAAAAGCCAATGTACACGAAATATGGAACGACACGACCATAAACAGCACCTTACAACAAATATTTTACTTTTATGAATCGGGACTCTTATCACGAGACCATGCCTTGCAATTGTATCAAGAATTGAAAATAATGTTGCATCAGATAGAAGATAAATGTGCACAAAACACCCCCAAGTATCACTTATATTATAATGAACTTTTAGTTTTGAACAACAATGTTCTTATTTCGGATGAAGAAAAACAAACACTTTTTATACCGTATACCCTATTAGGTTATTTCATTACGGAAGATAAAAACACCTGTCAAAATGCAACCGATTATTATTGGCATCAAATTAAAAACTCCAAATCGTTAAACCTATCGGGAACCCGAGACAGAAAGGTCTTTTTTAATAAATCGATTCAAAAAATTGACTATTATATCCAACGAATGAACAACAACTTTACTGTAGAGTTATAAAATTATGTTGTTTTTGTAACTTTTTTGAAACTTATACCGTATAACTACCTGAACACTTTAAAAAAGAAAAGGAGAACCTACAATGAGACAGCTGAAAATAACCAAGCAGGTTACGAATCGTGAAACTGCATCCTTAGACAAATATTTACAAGAAATTGGAAAAGTTGACCTGATTACTGCCGATGAAGAGGTAGAATTAGCACAACGTATTAAAGCCGGGGATCAAAGAGCCTTAGAAAAATTAACTAAAGCTAATTTACGTTTCGTGGTTTCGGTAGCAAAACAATACCAAAATCAAGGTCTTACACTTCCTGATTTGATTAATGAAGGAAATCTTGGATTGATTAAAGCAGCACAACGTTTTGATGAAACTCGTGGATTTAAGTTCATTTCTTATGCGGTTTGGTGGATTCGTCAATCTATACTTCAAGCGTTAGCAGAACAATCTCGTATTGTGCGTTTACCTTTGAACAAAATTGGTTCTATCAACAAAATCAACAAGATGTATGCCTTATTAGAGCAATCCAACGAGCGTGCTCCTTCGGCAGAAGAAATTGCTAAAGAGCTTGACATGACTGTAAATGACGTAAAAGAGAGCATGAAAAACTCGGGACGTCACTTATCAATGGATGCACCTTTAGTAGAAGGAGAAGATTCCAACTTGTATGACGTATTGCGTTCAGGAGAATCTCCAAATCCAGACCGTGAGTTGATTCACGAATCGTTACGTACTGAAATTGAGCGTTCATTAGAAACATTAACACCAAGAGAAGCGGATGTAGTGCGTTTGTATTTTGGTTTAGGTGATCAACATCCAATGACCTTAGAAGAAATTGGTGAAACATTTGACTTAACTCGTGAGCGTGTTCGTCAAATTAAAGAAAAAGCAATTCGCAGATTAAAACATACTTCTAGAAGTAAAATATTAAAAACCTATTTGGGTTAATCCCTTAAATGATAACAAACAGTCTGATTAACTGTTCGTTTTTTGATTGATGATTAAAACTCCGGCTGATTACCGGAGTTTTTGTTTTTGCAGTGCAAACAAAAATCCGGTCTGTTCGCTTGGCTCGAGTTCCCGGTGTTTTTGTTTTTGCAGTGCAAACAAAAATATAAAACGAACTAAAGTTCGTGTACCTGAAGCCCACTGGGCTTCCTCCTCTTATTATCAAATGGCTCGAGTTCCCGGAGTTTTTGTTTTTGCAGGAAGAACTCATAGTAACCTACCATAAGTTTGCGAAAAACATGAAAAAGATTGCAGTTAAAATTTTACCTTTGCGCAACAACACATACTGAAAATGAAACACACACGTATTGCCCCATCTGTTTTAGCTGCCGATTTTGCTAATCTGCAACGCGATATTGAAATGATTAACTCCAGTGAAGCCGATTGGTTTCATATCGACATCATGGATGGCGTATTTGTCCCAAATATTTCGTTTGGAATGCCCGTTTTGGAAGCAATTTCAAAACATGCCACTAAAACAATCGACGTTCATTTAATGATAATTGACCCCGATCGATACATTAAAACATTTGCTGCATTAGGTGCCAATATTCTAACCGTTCATTACGAAGCTTGTACTCATTTACACCGAACACTACAAGCCATAAAAGCAGAAGGTATGAAAGCAGGTGTTGCATTAAATCCCCATACCAACATCGCCTTATTAGAAGATGTTATTGCCGATATTGATTTGGTGTGTATCATGAGTGTTAATCCTGGCTTTGGCGGTCAGTCGTTTATTGAAAATACCTACGACAAAGTAAAACAACTCAAAGCTTTGATTGAAAGAAAAAAAGCGAATACATGGATTGAAATAGACGGTGGAGTAACCGATAAAAACGCGAAACAATTAGCTGCTGCTGGTGCAGATGTATTGGTTGCTGGTAGTTTTGTGTTTAAATCAGACAACCCAACAAAAACCATTTCCGACCTTAAAAAAACAATACATTCCTAATACTTAAATTGAATTCCTTAGAAGAAGTTGGCTCTCATTCTTTATTTGAGCAGGTGCAGTAGTTCTAATTAATTCGGCCAATTTTTTACCCATCGCTTTAAAGTCGGTTGACAACGTGGAAATCCCATTCTCAACTACTTTTTTAAGGGGCGCTTCATTATAGGATATAATCCCATAATCGGTACCCAGAGTCAAACCCTGTGCTTTCCCTTGTTCGATTACGCGAACCAAATCCCTGTCGTTTGGAATAATAAACAGACTCCCTTTTCGAATGGGTTCTGTACCAAATGAAGCTACAACCGAATGCTTCCATTGGTGTTCACCACAAAATTTTTCAAAACCAATTACCATCCCAATAGGCTCTTTATTACCCGGAAATATCAATATCAATTCGGTATATTTCTCCAATCGTACTTTCCCATAACTCAATCCCTCATACATATCGGTTACAAAATCTTGATAAATAGCAGAGTACTCCCGCAATGACTCGTTAATCTGGTCTAATATATAAGTAGCTTGTTTCGGCAATGTCTGAATATACTCAGTGGTCCCCTCTAGATTAGAAGGCATAATAATATATTTTGCGTAGTTCCCCCGACTCTCCTCAATTAACTTTTTAAACACATCTATATTAAAGTGATGAAAAAATATATCAATTTGATAATTGGAATTGACATGCTCCATAAAGGAAGTATACAAATCTTCTTTAAATGCATTCAGTTCATCAAATAACAAGAAAATACGCTGTTCTAGTGTAAACGCCACACTCTTCACATAATATCCTTTACCTAAAATGGCATAAATAATACCCCGCTTTTTTAATTCTTCATAAGCCAAAAGTACCGTGTCTCGGGAAATGGAAAACTCCAAACTCACTTTATTTACAGAAGGTAACTTATCATCCCTTTTTAACCTTTTTTCGGCTATTGCCATTTCTACAGACCATACAATTTGCTTGTATTTTGGCTGACTGGACTGGGTGTTGATATTGATTATTTTCATGATGAACCACTAACTGGTAGCAAGATATGAAAAAACTGGTAGGTAGTGGTGTGTATGCGTTAGAATAAGTGCTATTTTCGTTAAGAGATTGACAACTTTGCCCTATCAAAATATCATTATTCCCAAAATAGTAGCCTAAAAAATATGAATGTATTCGGTATACTCCCCAACAATCAAGACGTTCTAGCGTATACTTTACGCAACACAAACGGTTGTGAGTTAACAGTCATTAATTATGGCGCCACAATTACTTCCTTAAAGATTCCAACCGATTCCACAAACAAAGTTGATGTGGTTTTGGGTTTTGATTCATTGGAAGCCTATACTAATTCCTTTAATTTGCCAAGTGCCCCTTATTTTGGAGCGATAATTGGGCGGTATGCAGGAAGAATTAACGAAGCAAACTTTACTTTAAACAGTAAAAAAATCAACCTCACCAATAATCATAAAACACACCAATTGCACGGAGGCAACGAAGGGTTTAGCCAAAAAATATGGAAAGTAATACACCAAACCACTGGAGATAACCCCTCTATAACATTAGAATATTACAGTGAGGCTTTAGAGGAAAATTATCCAGGTGCCGTTACCGTAAAAGTGACCTATACACTTACTGAAAACAACGAATTGAAAGTTGATTTTTGGGCCAAATCATCAGAAGACACGATAATTAACTTGACCCAACACAGTTATTTTAACTTAAACGGACATAGTTCCTCAGTAGAAAATCTAAAACTTCAAGTTCATTCCAAAGAAATACTAGAAACCACAAACGAACTCATCCCTACGGGTAAATGTACTGACTTACAAAATCATGCATTTGATTTTTCTAGCCCTAAAGATTGCCCTACGAACATAGACACTACTTTTGTTTTAGGAAACAATCGAGCAGCGGTATTGTTTAGCGAAAATTCAAACTTAAAGATGACCGTCACCACTACTCAACCGGCTGTCCATATTTATGTAGGTGGCAATTGTTTTGATACCATTCTTGGAAAAGAAGAAGCAAAATATCATCCCCTAAGTGGCATTTGTTTTGAAACTCAAAATTTCCCAGATGCTCCAAATCACAGTCATTTTCCAAATGCTATCTTGAAAAAGGACGAAATCTATACCCATGAAACTGTTTTCCAATTTGAATCTATAACCTTATGAAAAATACACTTACCACATTTCCCATTTTAGTTGTAATGCTACTCTTTATTTCTTGTAGTAATTCACAAACTTCAACACCTCCAGTTGTCACTCCTACTACTTTTGCTAAAGGAGCTGATGTGAGTTGGCTACCCCAAATGGAAGCTAGCAATTATCATTTTTATGATAGCAATGGCAGTGAAAAAAACTGCTTGCAACTTCTAAAAGACCGAGGTATGAACTCTGTTCGATTACGCGTATTTGTCAATCCAAATAATGATAAAACCAACGGTCACTGTAGTAAAGATGAAACTGTAGCTATGGCTGTTCGTGCCAAAAACATGGGCTTGCGAGTGATGATTGATTTTCACTACAGCGATTCATGGGCAGATCCAAGCAAACAAAATAAGCCTGCCGCATGGGCTTCTCATAATTTCACCCAATTATTAGACGATGTTTACAATCATACTTTTGACGTACTCACTGCCTTAAAAACAGCAGGAGTTACACCAGAATGGGTCCAAATAGGCAATGAAATCCCTGATGGCATGCTCTGGCCCGATGGCAGATCCAACAACTTTGGTCAATTAGCCCAATTACTAAACAAAGGCTACGATGCTACCAAGGCTGTCAGCACTACTATAAAAGTAATTGTACATTTAGATGAAGGAAATAACAACGCTAAGTTTAGATGGTTTTTTGACAATGCTACCACAAATCATGTAAAATATGATGTAATCGGTATGTCGTATTATCCCTATTGGCTCAACAGTGATTATACAGTAACCATAAACGACTTAGGAAACAACCTAAATGATATGGTCACTCGGTATGAAAAAGAAGTAATGGTGGTTGAAGTTGGTGGTAATTACACCTTAGTTCAAAATACGCGTGATATGTTAACAGCAGTTATTAATAAGGTTAAAAGCGTTCCTAATAACAAAGGGCTTGGCGTATTGTATTGGGAACCCGAAGGGGAAAAAAGCTGGAGCAATTACCAATTAAATTGTTGGCAATCCAATGGCATGCCATCAACCGCGTTAAATGCATTTTTAGAAAATTAAATTATACCGTATGTTGGGCATCATATCTATTAAAACCCCTTTTATAAAGCACTTAGTTGTCTTTACTGTTCTACTACATTTTACATCCTACTCTCAAACCAAAACATCCTTAGATGAAGGATGGCTGTTTCATTTTGGTAATTCATCCAATCCCGAAAAGGATTTTAATTACGGAAGCACCTTATTGCTTCACAAGTCCAACGTGTTTGACACCACCATTGTTAATCCCAAATTTACGGATACCACTTGGAGCAAAATCAACATCCCTCACGATTGGGTCGTTGCGCTTCCTTTTGTAGAGTCGACTACTCATGAAATGGATTCACATGGCTATAAACCCGTCGGTGGATTGTATCCTGAAACCAGTATTGGTTGGTACCGCAAGCATTTCACAGTAGACCCAAAATCAGCTCATGATCGCTTCGAAATACAATTTGATGGTATTTATAGAAATGCAACCATTTGGGTTAACGGTTTCTATGTAGGAACAAATTTCAGCGGTTATGTAGGCCAAACTTACGACATTACCGACTATATGAATTTTGACTCCGAAAATGTAATGGTGGTTCGAGTAGATGCTACCCAAAGCGAAGGTTGGTTTTATGAAGGAGCGGGTATTTATAGACACGTTTGGCTCCTACAACATCAGGCTGTACACATCCCTGAAGGAGGATTGTATGTAGTGGCAGAAGTGCAAAACACAAAAGCAACGCTTACTCTTGAAACCACAGTAGAAAACAAAAACACTTCAGCAACACCTTGTGTGGTACATTCCTATATCACCGACAGAAACGGAAAAATAGTTGCCAAAACTGAGGAACAAAAACTAACGCTTCCAGCCATTGGTAAATCAACTACCACACAACAAATAGTGTTGAACAATTCTCGATTATGGACTTTAGAAGACCCCTATTTGTATAGAGCGGTTTCAGTGGTAATACAAGAAGGGAAAGTACAGGACCAGCGTAAAAGCACTTTTGGTATTCGAAGCCTAAAATTTGATGCGAATGAAGGATTCTTTCTTAATGGAAAACACTTAAAAATACAAGGAACCAACAACCATCAAGACCATGCAGGAATTGGAAGTGCCCTACCCGATTACCTCCAATATTACCGCATCAAGTTATTGAAAGAAATGGGATCTAACGCCTATAGAACGAGTCATCATGCACCAACTCCTGAACTACTCGAAGCCTGTGACAGTTTGGGTATGTTGGTTTTAGACGAACAACGTTTATTAAACAGTAGTCCCGAATATACCGATGAATTTAGACGCGTAATCCTTCGTGATAGAAATCATCCTTCGGTATTTTTATGGTCTATAGGCAATGAGGAGCAAAATATACAAGGCAATGAACATGGAAAGAAAATTGCGCAATCGCTTTTAGCCATCCAAAAAGAACTTGATCCTTCCAGAACTAGTACGTATGCTGCCGATATGGGTAATGAATTCAAAGGAGTCAACGAAGTAATTCCTATTCGGGGTTTCAATTACCGAGAATATGCGGTTGCTGATTATCATCGTGACCATCCAAACCAACCCCTACTCGGAACCGAAATGGGAAGTACCGTGACTACAAGAGGAATCTATGAAAAAGACAGTATTCGGGCCTATGTACCAGACCAAGATATCACAGCACCATGGTGGGCTAGCAAAGCAGAGACCTGGTGGAAGTTAGCTGCCGTAAACAAGTATTGGATGGGCGGATTTGTATGGACTGGTTTTGACTATAGAGGCGAGCCTACACCCTACAAATGGCCAAATATCAATTCCCATTTTGGCATTATGGATGTTTGTGGTTTCCCAAAAAATATTTATTACTACTATAAAAGCTGGTGGACAGATGAAGATGTGTTGCACATTTCCCCCCATTGGAACTGGCCAGATAAGGTAGGCCAACCTATAGATGTATGGGTCAATTCCAATGCAGACAGTGTTGAATTGTTCCTAAATGGTAAAAGCTTGGGCAAAAAAGAGATGCCAAGAAACGGTCATTTGCAATGGCAAGTTACCTACAAACCCGGAGTTTTAGAAGCAATAGGAACTAAAAAAGGAAGAAAGTTAACGGCTAAAGTAGCAACAACAGGAGCCGCTTTACATGTGGTTTTGACTCCCGATAAGACTTTGTTAAAGGCAGATGGGAAAGATGCTACTATAGTCAATATCACCTTAACGGATGAAAAAGGAAGAGAAGTTCCTACTGCCAATCAATTGATTCAATTTAAACTCTCGGGAGATGCTAGGATTATTGGTGTTGGAAATGGAGATCCGAGTTCACACGAACCCGATCAATGTTCGGCAGGTTCATGGCAACGTAGTACATTTAATGGCAAATGCCAAGTGATACTTCAGGCCGGAAAAACAAATGGCACCTTACAATTAGAAGCACAAGCTAAAGGTTTGAGTTCGGCTCAAATTCAAATCAATCAACACTAAATTGCCCTTTTCAATACTCATGAAAAAGAAATTAATACAACATACAACCTCCCATTTTGAAAGTCACTTTCATCAATCACCCGATTTTATTTTTTTATCCCCAGGAAGAATAAACATCATTGGAGAACATGTAGACTACAACGATGGGTATGTCATGCCTGCAGCCATTAACAAATACATTTGTTTTGCCATTTCTAAAACAGAAACAACCACTTGTACCCTTGTTGCAAAAGACCTCAATGAGACTTATAGTTTTGATGTGACTGATGAATTAAAACCCATCAAGCAAATGTGGGTTAATTATATTCTAGGTGTTATCCACCACCTAAAAGAACACGGAACAATTGGGAATGGGTTCAATATTGTATTCAGCAGCAGCGTACCTATGGGAGCAGGATTATCCTCTTCTGCCGCATTAGAATGCGGTGTGGGCTACGCACTGAATATGCTATTCGGATTGGGATTAACCAAAACCGACATAGCACTCATTGGTCAAAAATCCGAACACACTTTTGTTGGTGTTAATTGTGGCATCATGGACCAATTTGCTTCGGTATTTGGAAAAAAGAATAGTGTCATCAAATTGGATTGTAACACATTGGAGTATGAATATTACAAAGCCA
>JAHEHJ010000008.1 GCA_024644655.1 Flavobacterium sp. | reverse complement strand
GTTGTGCCGAAAATCTTTTGATCGGCTACTACATTTCCTCCAATCTTCCACGATAGTGTATCAATGTCATCTAATAAGGCATATGTACCTGTTTTTGCTGGTTTGGTTAAAGTAAAATTTCCTGCCGTATTTTCGCTAACATCTTTAATTACGCCACCATCATCAGCCCTTAACAACATTTCTTGTCCCAAAAAAGAAGTTGCCATCAAGTCATCGTTCATTAAATAGGTTGAACGACCACTTGACAATATTACTTTGCTGAAATTTACCGAACTAAGTTCAGGAATATCAAGGGTGCTAAATTGTCTATCTATTCTGTCCTGAATATCTCTTATTGTTTCATCGCTTAGTACAATGCTTTCCTCTATTGTACTAACTGAATTAGCGTTTAATTCTAACGCTTTTACATCAGTTGTGTTTTCTCTTGCGTTATAAGTTGCATTGTGAGTTCGGTATTTTATACCCATAACCTCAAATAAATCACTAAACCCGATTGCTTCGTGAATAGTGCCTGTATAAATTCCTAGCCTTTTTCCTAATACACGCAAATATGAATTACTTATAAAATTATCAATACTTGACCCTAATAAATCATTCGCTTTGCCATATTCTTTAATCAAAAATTCATTTGTGGCAGTTTTAAATAAAGAATCTGTACCTACTGGAAAACTTGGATAACCTACACCTACATCAACCGTTAAGTCAGTTTCCCTGTCTTGTGTATCGTTTAAGCTAAATTTCCTTTCAAATCCTTCGGATATTGCCGTGTCTGTTGTGCCAACCTTTATATTAAAGTTATCGATAAAAACACTGTAATTCGTATCGCCAACCCCTGAACTAGGGTAGTCTTTTTTTCTTTCAGGCAAGAAAATGCGAACCTTTAAATAGTAATCTAGCGAAACAGGATAAGCATCAATATTATAAGGACTGTTCCAATAACCAAATTTCCCAATATTTTGTAAGTCCAAAAGAAATTCATTACTACTCTGATAAGGAGGTCTAGGAATTTCAATTGTTAGTTTTTTACCACTAACTTTCGCTTCAAAAATTGGAGTTCCTTGGATGCTACCCCCTGCGTAGCTTGGATTGCCTATATCGTAACCATCGGTGTACCAAGTGCTATCCGTTCCCAAAAAGTTTGCAGGAGCATATCCAGTCTTTGCACCAGTGATAATTTGAAATCTTAGGTTTTGAATTGCAAATCCTACCTCAACATCGGCTTCAATAACTATTTTTTCATTATCGGAAAACAACAAATAAGGCTTGTAAATAAATTCGGGGCTTTGCATGTAGGACGTGTCTGTTCCACTTGCTTCGGGAGTGCTGAATGTTGCGTTTGAATTAAATAACCTCCCGTCCTGAATAACATAATAAAGCCCTGCTAGATTACTGAAAGTCCACTCTGTTAAATTGTCAAACGTACCCCAAGTATTTCTAATTGGCATATTGCTTTTGCTTTTCTTGACTATTACAGATTGCTGTGAGAATAGTCTTGAAAAGCTACCACCTGACCTATCTATAAATGCCTTCACTGGTCTATTATAAGCAGAACTAGAAAAAGTAAGGTTTGCCCAACTGTAAGTCCTTATGTTGGAATTTTGGGTGCTTACTTCATCAACATTTCTGATGCACCAAAAACCATTTACGTAATCAAAAAATAATTGGTTGTAAGTTTTTTTTATTCTTTCAATTACATCTAAACAATTAAGCCCTTCAAAGTCTGAATCGTCTACATAAACTTCCCAATAATTATAAGGTGCTGTGTCCTCAAATCCTAAATAGCATTTTGTATTGTCAATTACCTTAATATCAAAAGTATCGATATTAGGAATATTTGAAAGACAATTTTTTAAAACCTCGATTAGTTTTTTCTTTGTTTTTGTTACTGCATAGTGCTTTGTTTTTAAATTTTTAATACCACATTCTGCACCTAATGTAACAGGGTATCCGTTCATTAAGTCCAAATCAGACCCTTCAAATGGTGTAATTATTGCATTACCCTTGACAACTCCGTTGACTATATATTTAATTACATAATCACCGTACTTCTGTTTTGAAAAATAAGACGTATTGAAAAGATTAGTACAACAAGCATCTATTGTTATTACTGTTGGCACAATGCCACCCAGATACTTTTCAGCTACATCATTGTTGTTTTGAGCCGTAAAGCCTTTATTACCTCCTTCTAATTCAACAACCGTCAATGCAGTTGCCGCTTCTTCCCAAATCTCAACTCTATGAGTTACATTTAAGATATTTTTAAACTCATAATGAAATTTTAAAAACTTTGCCATATTTACTTCCCAAATTGATAGTTAGCAACATCTAAAACACCCTTTAACATACTTCCTTGCATTTCAAATATAACGGGTTTAAAATTTACACTTAATGATGGTGCTGTAAAGCCTGGACCCATCGGCGAACCGCCTCCACCCCGAGGGTTAGAGTTAGAACTTATTCCTGAATTTGCATTCATTGACATACCTCCACCCTTTAAAGCTGAACCTATACTAATTAAGGCAATTGCGGCTGGAATTCCACCACCAAAAAAACTAGCCAATGCTTTTTCAGCTGCCTCTTTTGCTATTGCTGCAATTAAAATCTTTTTACCCATTTGCGTAACCATATCGCCAAGGGCAATTAAAAACCCAGCTAATATTGGTTTAAATGATTTTTGAAAATCGATTTTTGTGCTAAATATTGAAGCGAAGCCAGTTGCAAAAGTGTCACTAAGGAAGTCAACGGACACACCAATTGCTGTATCAATAAATGCAGTTGCGTCTCGAAGGCTTTCTTGCATTTTTTGTAGAAATCTATTAATACTATCTAATTCTATTGCACTTAATCCATCTGATGTATTAATAGCCAGTTTTGCAATAGCGTCTTTTATTAGTGTTGAATCTTGAATTGTCGAGCCTACTTGTTTTATCACTCCATTTATTCTTTCCTTCCATTTTTCAGTATTAGCATTTGCATCATAACCCACAACGTCCGCTATCTCATTAAATAAGCCCATTTTTTCTGCATTGATTTGTCCTGTGTTTTGCAGTTTTGATGGTGTCGCTGTTCTATTTGCCAATCTGTCCAACAATGCTAAGTGTTCTGCCATTGACTTATTAAACTCCCTTGTGTTTATTTCAGAAAGTTTCATTTTCATTGCAAAACCCTCGACTTCTTTTATTGCTTCTTTCCCTATTCCATAGTTTCCCCCTGCACCTTTGCTTCCTTCTTTTTTTACTGCAATATTGCTTTTTAAAATTTCTGTGTACCTCTTTGTCTCGGCTGTTAATTGCGTGATATATTCTAAATCTGGCTTAATCCCTGCTTGTAATAAATCTCGATTTTTTGTAATAGCATCGGACATGGCTGCCTGATTTGCTTTCAATGCCTTTATTTTGCCTGATGTGTCTAGTTCTGTGAAGTCGGTAGTTCTCTTTTCTCTTTTTTCTAACTTTATGCCAACATTGCCAGCTTTTAAATTAACAGCAAACATTGAACTCAATACATCAGAAAAAGAACCATATTCATAAAGTCTCCTCCACAATGTTAATGTGTCTGCAATACCGTTTTGAAAAGAAGCCCAAAACCCAATAACTTTTCCTCGGTCTAACGCATCGATTAAATAAGTAAATTCGTTTTTTAACCTATTTGCAGAGCCTTGTATTGTGTTAATATTTGCATCAGCATTTGCTCCGAACGCTTCCTCCATTCTTTTAGCAAAGAAAGGTAAAACAACATTACTTGCTACCTTACCCTGCTCCATTAATTTGATTAATTCAGCAGTTGAACCAGTAGTGGAAATTCCTGCATCTTTTGCAGCCATGGCCATAGTCCCAAACGCAGCAGGGAGATGGTCTCCTAATTGTTGTTTCAATTCCTCTGAACTAATAGTGCCTTTGTTCATCATTTGTTCAATGGCCTTCAACGACAAAGACACTTGGTCATTTGACAACCTAAGGCTTGAACCAGCTTTTATTATTGACCCATAAATCGAATTTAATTGACTTGTTGCCATCCCTGCCTGTGTGGCTGCGGCATACATATTTTTATAAGCACCACCCAAGACAAATACGTCTTGCCCAGTTTGGTCTGCTAAGTCCTTAATAAATTGTAGTGATGATCCAAATTCACCGTTGGCTTTGGTGACGTTTTCTAAAGGCATCAATAGTGCCTTGTATTTTTCCTCTAGTCTTAAAGCTCCTACGACCGACTGTACAGCCTTTTCGGCTGCCAAAATACCAACATACCCTTTTATTACATCCTCTAAACTTGCAGCCCATCCTTTTGATTCTTTTTCGGTCTTTTTGCCAAAAGTACCCATTTTGTCAAGTGCCGTGTCTAGCTTCTTGTTGTACTCTTCCATAAGTACATCCAACTTTACAAACAAAACGTCCTCTGACATATCAATTTAATTTAAAGGTGCTTTTTAAAATATCAGCAAAAAGATGGTCGGGAATATTTCCTTTAGACTTCTCAGCCATTACCTCTTTAAAAGTTTTCTTTTTTTCGTGTGCCAATGGCCAAAATTCATCCTCTGTTAGCATCTTAGCGTCTGAACCCCAAGACTGCATGAAGTTGTAAAACAATGTAGTGAGCGGTCTAATTGCTAATACGCTTCTATCGTGTTCTTCTCGACATCGTTTATGATAGCCTCGTATGATGTTGTTTGACTGTCGCCACGTAAGTCCGTACCAGAATTGGTGTGGGTTGTATCCAAGTTCTCCGCAGAATAATTGTTCGAGTTCGTCATCGGTTGGCTCGGGTTCTTGCTTGTCCACTCTTCTACCTTTTTTTTTACGTTGTTAATTTCAACGCCAAAATAAACCTTAACTGACTCCGCCGCTTTGTCAAATATTTCAGACAAATTACTTTCAGTAACGGGAATATCATTCATGCTTAATGCTTCATCAAATTCAATGAAACCGATACTTATATCTTTAGATTCCTCTTTACAAGCACATTTATAACTTTGATACAAGTAAGAAAATAGAAAATTTGCTTGCTTAACAGAATTTCCTAGATCGTCCATGCTGAACAGATTTCCCAACTCGCCTCTTGCATCACGATACGCCCGATTGCAAAACAACAATCGAGCGTTTATATTACCATGCTTAAGCTCTACTATATTATGAATCATAAATTATATCGTTGTTGGCGTTAAAACTCCAATAGGTTGAATATTAAATGTATATTCTATTTTGTCCATATTCACCATAGGTTTACTTAGACTATCTACAAAACCGTCGAAAGTTTGCACAACCTCCCCTGTTGTAACGCTAAAGATTTTAAAAGTGAATACACCATCCCCTATACCTGTCCCACTTGTGCCACCAGCAGACCCGTTGGTAAGTTCATACAGCCCTGATATATCCTTATAAGTTAAGAAATTGGCAGTAGGTGATAAGTCGTCATAGGCTTTTACGCTCAAAGTTGCATCTAAGAGTGTCTTTTTATACTTTTTATAGACGCCTGTGCTTTTACTTGTAACCTCTACTTTGTCTGCACTTCTGCTGATACTTACCTCTACTTCGTTTTGAATCTGACGAAATAAAGGGGCAGCAGTTGTACCCATATTCACGGTCAAAAAACTGATATGACCTAATTTTTCGTTTGGCATTGTCTTGTTTATTTATTGCTTATAAAAATTTCAAATTCTAATATCTTTCTCATTATTAAATCCGTATCGGTGCGAAGTATCGGAAGCATTGTGCCTCGTATATTCCTACAACCTATAACGGCAAAGCCAGAACTATCACTAAGTGCCTTTAATGCAGGATTTGGGCAAAGTATAGAAAGCACTTCATTTGAAATACTATTTACTAACTCCCAAGACTGTGCATTATCGGCTACTAAATTGCTTATATCTACATTTATGTAATAATTACCATGAAAAGAGTTTTTAGTGCTTCCAAGCGTATCAAATGACGGCATAATGACCACATAAGCAACCTCCGTATTGTCAGCATCTACTTGAGAATTATAAACAGGAACTGAAATAACTCCATTCAGTAGTCTATAGAATTCACTCATTATGTAATATGTCGCATCTTTCATTTTAATCGTCTAAGATCTTTTCTTAATTGTTTCATCAAAAATACCTTTGCTCTTTGAAAAGCTGGTATAATATGAGGCCTTGCAGGTAAGTTTATTTTCTTTTTACCCTTTCCCTTAAACTGTCTTGCAAACTTTTTCCACCCAATTGGAATATTTACCAAACCGCCTGTACCAAATTCTAAGAAAGGAGCATATTTAGCATTTGCAAACATTGTTATTGAGTGCCAATTTATCGGCCTATAACTAATATTTTGTGCATGGTGTCCAAATTTAACAGGTGCTTTGCTTCTTGCATCGTTTTCAAATACCATCCCTGCCTCCTGAACTCGTTTCTCAACAATAGACCGCATTCGCTTGCTCTTTTTGTTCTTAGCAGTTACAAACTGATTCCAATTAGAAAAAGCCTTGCTCATTTTTTAGCTTAACAAAACCTTTTTCAATCAATCCCTCTTCATCAATTGCTTTTTGCAACAAATCAACATCAACGGTTAAGTGTGAACCAAATGAAATTCCTCCACTCATAAACGGTTGAAGTATAACAAATGGACATTCATCACTATTAGGCGACACCCATTCTTTGTCTTGAATAACTTCTTTAAATACCTTGTTTTCTAATTTTTCTTTTGATGCCATTATTTTGTTAGTTTGCAACACACACTAAATGATACTTTAACATTTTGTCGTCTTTGGTTACGTTTTGGATTACCAATTTTTTAGACCTCCACTCAATAAAGTGGCTGGTTGTAATCTCATAAGATGGATTTACCCAAAATGAAACCTCATAGACATTTTGGAAAGTTAATTTTCCGTTTTGGTCTGACCTTCTATATTCTTTCATTACTAATGTGGCGTTAAGGCTATCATCAACAGTAACAGAAGTTGCCTTGTTGCCCCCTGCCGTATCCTTAGCCGTTACCGTTAGTTTTACCGCAATCGGTTCAGTATAGACCTTGTTTGCCATCAGTAAATTGATTGAAATTTAAAAAGTTCAGACACCGCTTGATAAGGAGATATTTCGCTTTTTTCAAAGCACATTGCCACCGCCTTAATCATATTATTTTTAACCGATTCCGATATTGTACCCTTAGCAGCTTTATAAGACAATTTAACCCCGTTAGGGAAATCGCCTGTAAAAATCTTGAAACCTCCCACGCCCGAAGCTTTATATTCTGTTTCGTCAATAACAACTCCGTCTAAATCCGTTACCGTTATTGTTTCACCAGTTTTTAAAGGCCAGAATGGAAGGTTTTCAAAATCATAAAATTGCTGCCAAGCTACATTAATCGTTCGTTCAGTTATTAATGTTACACCCTTGGCTATTTCTAAAGCCTCTCGAACTGAAGTAATTAAAGATTCTAATTTAGCATCGTGAGCATTGAAAGAAATATTCATATAAGCTTTAACCTCGTTAATGGTTATCGGCTCAATGCTTGTATTTTCGTCTGAAAACACTATTGTCCTTCCCAATGTTATACGCTCAATCATTATTTTTCTGAACTTCTTTTTGCTTTTATTTCTTCAATGAATCCGCTTTCTATTAACTCTTTTTCGTGTTCTGGATTAACATTCTGAAGAATAGTACCCACCTCAATCCCTGCAAAGGGTACTATCACTTTAAATTGCTTTGCCATTATACCTGAAGTGCTGTAATTGCGGTTGTGAATTTTCCTTTGACAAAGGCTGGAAGTTCAGGAGTTTTGATTCTTGAAATTGCCCTTAATGAACCAGCAATTGTGATGAAGTCTTTTAATACATCATCTTCGTTTTGGTCATAAGTTTGGATATTCAAGTTTCTATAATTGAACCAACCATATTTTGTGAAGTCACCAATCAAGAAATCATCAGCTGCAATTGAATCATTTTCAACAATCGGAATACCATTCACATCGTATCCAGTATTTGAAAGATACAACGGCATGATATATTGGCCAGTAGTATCTTTTAAAGTTTTTAGCTTCGTTACATCAACTGGATTTAACATAATTGCGTTGGCTCTAAATGCACCTTTTCCAGCTACTCTAATTTGCAAATAAGCGTGTTCCAGCACGTCTCTCATTGTTACGCCAGTCAAAGTATTAACTCCAACTTGTCTTGCAAACGATGTCGCTTGGTTTAAGATACCATTGTGATTTTCACCAACGTTATCACCGTTCATTACTTGATCCGCAATTTTCAATAAGAATTCCTCTCTAAGCTCAGTCAAAGTCTCTTGTAAAGTAAATTCCACATCTTCCAAATTCTCTTTTGAAACTTTGGCGTATCCTGTTGTTTTCTTTGCAGAGGCTTGCTCCTTATCCCACTTGAATGACATTTGAGAAAATTTAGCAGCTTCAGCAGTTTGACCGATTGCACCCTCTTGAAGTGTTTTAACAACCCATTTTAATATTTCAGAGTTAGTAGAGCCGATTCTAATATAATCAAGAATAGTTGGCTGTTTTTTTGGTGATTTAGAAATACCAGCCTCTACCTCTGCGAAAATATCACGAAGCCCAGATGTTGCTGAATAAGCTCTTGTCATATCGCTAACCGCTTTGATATTAATATCATCAAAGTTTAGTTTATACCCAGATTTCATTTTTACAATGTTATCTTTTGTAAATACCTTTGATTTTAATTCGCTTGCAAGTGATACTTCTTTCTCTTTGGTGTTTGGCAACCCTTTTTCTTCCAAAGCATCCAATTGTTCTTGAACTGCCTTTAGGGAGTTGGCTGTTTCATGCAAAGATATTTCAAGTGCTTTCATTTGCACCTCATCAGCTTTGTCTTTAAGCATCAACGCAAAGTCTGCCTTTTGGTCTTCTAATTGTTTTTTCAAAGGTGCGATTGCTTCAGTAGCTGCATCCTTAATGTCTTTAAGTTCCATTATTTTGTTAAATTAAATTTTAAAAGATTTTTTAAACTGTTCCGCAATTTCCTCCTTGGTCGGCAAAGTGACTAATGTCGGCTTTGTGAGTGATTTAATTTGGGCTTCTACTGCGGTATATTTTGGGAGTATAATATCCTTGAAAGTTTCATCTGTATAAGTGCCATTTTTTAACGCCTTTTCTAAGGCTTCAAATAATAGTACTAAGTCGGCTTCTGATTTAACACCTACTATTGGCGTGAATTCGTTTGCTCCCAAGAATTGAAGCCCCGAGCCTTCATGTAGGTTTATCTCTGTAATTAAATTAGTGCCGTCTTTTAGTTGCTCATTCTTAACTGTTCTGAACCCTATTGAATGTTCAGTAACAATCTTTTCCTCAACCATTTTAAGATAATCAACCCCTAATGTATGAGTGCCTATTTTGGCTTCATAATAAAGCCCAAATGAATCTTCTTTTAAAATTTGAAATACTCCAACGGCTTTTTTTGTGTCGTGGTCAAGCAGATATTTTATTCTTGCAGTTCCTTGTGGCCCACGTTCTGATATTGACTTCTTATAAGCCCCTTGCTGTATTATATCTCCGTCTGAATCTTTAACCCCAAATGAGTTCAAATAGCCCGAAACAATGCCCTGTTTTAAAGAAACATCATTGAACCCCCCATCATAATCTTTCGTTGAAATAAGCATTTTAGCTACTTTTTACAACAAAATAAAACATATAATAAAAGATTATGCCTAACCACTTGTTTTATACTTATTTTTGAGTAGTTTTGCAAAAATGTCAAACATGGAGGATACAAACGAAGTAACAGCTAAAGACATAGCCAAAATGTGCAATTTTCATATTTGTACGGCTTATCGGAGGCTTAAAGAAATTAAGTTATTGAAAGGAATTACTAATCGCAAGGTTACACTTGCTGAATATAAAGAATATTATAAATTATGAATATACCGTTATTTATCGAATCATTAAACGATAACGAGTTTAAAGCCTTATCTAATTATTTTTTAAATAAAAGCAGAGAAAAAGGAAGTGGACAAAATATAACAATTGAAGAGTTTTTAATTAAAGCTCAAGGTAAATTACACCCCGTAATATTACGTGGGTTACGTAACTCTGATTGGGTATTTGTTGAACAAATAAATAGACATGATTTTTTAAAAATGAAACAAATCGGTATGTATCGATGGAATTTATTTGAAGCATATTTGATAGATAATGGATATACAAACTTTTTTTAACTCACTTTCTTATTATGAAAAACCTATTTTGTTTTTTCCACAAAAGACAAGAAAAATAAAACTCAGGTGCTACAGTTTACCTAGTAGTAGCAACCGTTGGCAAAAAAAACTGTCAACAAGTTTTACGGAGGGCTTTTAAAACGTATTCCGAGGCTTTGGATTATTCAGGCATAATCAGAAATGCTGGACATACTTTGGAAGTTTTAGTGAAAACGAAAATAATAGAAATTACTTAAGTTAATCTAAACCGCCCCACCGCTCACAATTAATTTAAAAAGAAAGTTTTAAGGTTGAGTGAATGTATTTTATTTGGGTAGTCTTTTGGGCTACCCTTAATTTTCTAAAAGAAATGACAAAAAACAAAGATTTGTTGCAATTAATGAAATTTTCCGCTATCTCATTTGTGATGGATGAATACTTCGGATATAGTATTGAAACATTAATGAATATTAGAGGTGAAAGTCTAATTGCTTGTTATCGCACAAAGAATGGTGCAAATCACGGCCAATTAAATAGAGCCGAAAAAAAACAGTTCGATAAATACTTCATTGAAGAAATGAAGAAATATAGAAAACAGTTAGCTAAGTGGAAAGCTATGACTGATGCCTTGAGGCAAACGTTTGAAGGCTCGAAAGATAGCGACCATAGGAAAGTAGTGGACTTCTCTATTGACTTGCTACATAGGACGCTTGATAAATTTGAGGTTACGGCCGATAATGATGTTATCTCTGATACATTAAAAGAGCATATATTTGAAAGCCTTGATAGGATTACCACTAAATCAAGAACAGAAAGCGAAGCATTAAGACTAAAAGCATCTTTTGATAATTGGTTGACTGTAAATAAATTAATCTAAAACACCTTTTAGCCATCCCATTTCTTTTAATACGTCTTCTGTGGCATGACTTATATTGCAACGGCAATTTATAACTTCGCTCGCTCCACCTCTTGGGTCTCCAGGTTTGGACATTTTTTGTCCACCTACTGTAAAATCCAAGCCTACTTTCACAAATTTCTTATTAACGGCTTTATGATTTTCTCTAAAGTCTCCAATGGCATAATGATTCCATATTTTGTATAATTGTGAAGTGCCTGTGTATTGTTTTGCTGCAAACTCTGCCCCTATTGCTGCGGCGTTGGTCATTTCTGTACGTGCAATTGTCAAAGCCCTTTTCTTTGTAAATGACTTTTCATTCTCTCGAAATAATCGGGCTATTTCCAACGGTGCAAGCCTATTGTCTGCTGCCTGTTGTAAAATTGCCCTAAGAAGGTTTTTTGTTTTATTGGTAACTGCCGTAATTTTAGCGGTTATGCTAATGTCTGCTAATGCACTTTTAATATACCCTTGCCAAATAATATCAAAGAAGTTTAAACCAGATCGCTTTTGTTCTTGTATTCTTTTAAATTCCAAGGTGGCCATCTTATAACCTACCTTGTTGTATATCTCAAAGTAAATTTGCTCGAAGTCATTGTATCGGATATTAACTAACTCGTTATTGGCTGCTGATAGTGATTGATTAACGGCTACATTCTTTACCCTCCTAAATATCTTGCTTAGGTGTGAACGTACAATCTTATAACATTGCAATTCTAGGGCGTTTAATACCCTGTCATTTTCCGCAAAATTAGCTTCAATATCCACCATCTACATTCAGGTCTAATGGTTGTATTACGTCCTCCCAATACTTTTCTGGAATATCAGCTTTCGGGTCTTTCAATGGGGCAAAGTTGAACCACTCTCTAATCTCATTGTCTGATAAGAAAGGCATATCTTTAAATTTACCCATCTCCGTAACTACATCCGGGTTAAGTTCTTCATAACAATCATAATCAATGGCAAAATCAACACCAAATTGGGGTTTTATTACCATTTCGTGGAATGTTTCCTCAAACTGATTTAAGAAAGGAAACACTCCGTTTCTAAGGCTTGTTTTGGTATCCTCTTTTAAATTGTTGTAAGATGCTGAAGTACTTGAGTTGAAAACTACTCTATCCGAAATATGAAAAATGCTTGAAAGAATTTCTTTAATCTCCTGCTTTGCTTCAATGGTTTTCGACTTATCCAAAGTGGATGCAATATTTACTACATCAATAGGAAATCCAAAGAAAGCAGTTGAATGCTTGTCTTTTTGTCTTATAGATTTAAAGAATTTATCTTTTAGGTTCTGCCAAAAGGTATCATTATCTGCACCAGATGGCACTTGGTCAGCGTTCTTGGGAGTTGCAACATTTACACTATCACCAGTTTCAAAAGCCGTATATTCACGCTC
Organism: Flavobacterium sp.; assembly: GCA_024644655.1. Taxonomy (GTDB): domain Bacteria; phylum Bacteroidota; class Bacteroidia; order Flavobacteriales; family Flavobacteriaceae; genus Flavobacterium. The sequence goes on along the minus strand of JAHEHJ010000008.1, from coordinate 31,871 downwards.
CCTTGCTGAAATATAAGTCATCAACTCTGAATAGGCAGCCTTTACTTTTGATTGGCCGTACAAATGTGAACCATGCCTATCAAATTTAGTGCTGAACGTCCTCATGGCGACACAATCCTCGGCAAGAAATGCTTGTTTATAGTCACCGTCAAAAACATATCCTGTAATGCCCTCAAATTGCGTTCCTCCTTTAATTTCTGTTTGATGTGTAGGTATTGAATACAGATTAACATATTGCCCCTTCAAAGAATCTTTTGCACCATACATTAATGACCACCCAGAAATATCTTGGAACGCTGAAAGAGAATAAAGGAACTCATTAAACCTTTGCCACTCATTTGGCCTTGTAAGAAGTTTTTTTAGTCTCCTCATTTCGCCAATGTCCGATAAATCATTGATGTAAATCTCCTCAACTGCTGCTTCTTTGAGCTGATTAAATTTCTTTTGACTGTAATAATCTGATTGTTTGCCGTTCCATTTCCTGAACTCTTTTTCTAAACCTTTATTCTTAGGTTTGTAAATCATTGGCTTTGCTTGTGATACCTTCAACGCCTTAAAGTCTATCAATGTGTATAATAGAGCATTTGTATTATACATTTCGGCATATTTCCAAACTGGTGAATTCTTTGGAATAGTAATATTGCGAGCATACTCAAAGATTACTTTATTGTAGTTATTATCCGAAATTTGAGTACTATTATTAAGTGCTTTACGCTCCATCATTGAGGCTTTATTTAGGAACGGAATAAAGTAGCTTGGCAACTACGATGCAAATATATAAAAAAAAGCACACTTCAAAGAAATATGCTTTTAAAATTTAACCCCTTTTCAAAACTATTTTTTCATTTAACAAACGGTTAATAGATATTTTAAGTAATCTATTTTTTCTTGTAATACAATGTTAAGTTCATTATTGTTACTTGCACCACAAACATCCCATAATGAATTACAATCCATTTTGTATTTAGACACTATTTTGTATTTATGAGCAAACACTAGGTTTCTACCACTCGAATAGAATGGTTTTGAGAAATTGTTACAAATAAAAATATCTCTAAAACGATATTCTTTCGTTAATGAATAACTTTCAAACAATTTTATGATTCTTTTTAATTCTTTTCTCATTCTGTTTCTAATTTAAATGAATTTCTTTGATACTCCCACCTACCCAATGACATTTCCATGTCAAGGAAGTATTTAAGTCTTTCAATAAATTGGTCGAAAGTGGGTTGATAACTTGCCCAAACACTCGAGAATAAGAAAGCCCAGTCGCTTGTTATTGTAGTTATTGTATCACGATAAAGATAAGGGAATGTATCTCTCCCAAACTGTCTGTAAGAGAACCTTTCATTCTGATTATAAAAAGATGGGTTGTTTAAATCAAACAATTCAGCAGACCATCCAAGTCCGCAACCCACCGAATCACATTGATGATCCATTTTATTTTTCATGACTTCATCGTAAATTCCGAATTTATCCATGTCAAAGTTCTGTCTTATCGGCATTTTCTCTGCCAATATTGGCAACTCCTTGAGTATCTTTTCAAGGTTTTGGCGTGTTATTTCTTTGTTTGTCATTTTGTTAGTCGTTTAAAAGTCACCCCTAACGTTTCCGCTTCGGGGCGACTAAGGTTTTTATAAAAAAACAAAATTTGGTTCTCTTTTTTCTTCGAACGCTTTTATCATTTCTTCAATTATTCTTTCTTTTAATTGAGGATTATTATTTATCCTATTCATTAAAGCAATTATTTGATTTACATTTCCCATTTTCTTAGTCGTTTATGTCTCACTTCGTTGTTAAGACATTACAAATATAATAGGTTAAATAATAAAAACCAAATATATTTTAATATTTTTTTAATTAAACAACTCCACCCCAAATTTTGGGTTTACTTATCGTCTCGGCGGCATATCTTACCGAGTCAATTAAATGATTATACGAATCAATCGGCTTATTTAACTTAACTCCGTTCTTGTCAACATCCCATGTGTAATTTCGCAATTCTTTTATTAGGTTGGTGCTTGAGCTTGTAACAAGCAATTCATATTGTAATAAAACATCAATACCGTATTTTACAGAATCAGCACCCTTCATAGCTCCTTTGATATTTACGCCACACCTTTTAATTTCTTCAATAGATTTTGGCTCGGAACTGTCCGCAATTACATAAGTCCTATTGTCTGTTAATGCTTTTATTTCCCTTGCAATATCACTATTAACCATGCCTGTACGGTATAGCATTTCATGTAATACCAATTTCCCATTCCATCTACCTAAATAAGTTAGAGTTGTCGGATCATTTGTAAAACCAAAATCCATACCATAAGCAATTATTTGGCAATCTTGCGGAATAGAGTCTATTTGTGTCCAATTCGAGAATATTACACCTTCTAAGCTACCAACCAACCCAAGTCCGTAAACTTTCCACCAATTAGCCCAATACTTATGTTTTATATTGTATTCATTGAAAAGGTCAATTGCAAATTCATCGTGGAACGCTTTTTTTCGGGCTTTTTCAATATCTTTAACAATCACTGGGGATAATGCCTCGTTGTCTTTATATGTTAAGACTAATTCCTCAATATCCTCGTCATCCTCCAGTTCAGTATGTATCCAAAATTCGTGAGTAGGGTTGTAGTCCAACCAAATAACCATGTCCGTCCTAATAGCTAACTGATGGTAAGTTTCAAAGCTAATATTATTGCATTCATTTATGTATAAAATATTCCTTCTTGGTCCCCTAACTTTTGTTTCAACATCTGCTGAAAAGAACTCAATGTAGGATTTATTTGAAAACGTGTACTTTGAGTCTGTACCGTGCCAATGAGTGTCAATCCATCGATTTGTGGACTGCATTATTTTCTTAAAGTCTTTGATTGCTCCCTTTTTTAGGTGAGGAAGGGTTTCGGATACCACCGATATTTCAAGTAGTGGTGTTTTGATTGCTAAATCTATTAGGATAGGAATAATACCAAATGTTTTCCCTGCTGACGTTCCTCCGGGTACTTTCCTTACCCTCTTTGATAATGTTCTAAGTCTTTTTATTGCAGTTGTGTATTGGAACATATCAATCTCCGAATAGTGGCTGCTCTGTCACTATTGTGACTTCTGATTTTGTTTCTGCTCTTCCAAATAGATAATCTCTCATATCTTGCAGTGCTTTTCCAGATGTTTGAGGACTTGTCATCTCTTGAATTATTAACCTTATGGCAAACGGTTGTGTTTCGTCTTCTGCGATTTCTTCAACTTTCGATTGTTCTATTGAAAAAAGTAGTGAGTATGCTTCAATTAATTGACTCTTATTTAAAGGTTCATACCCTTCTTTTTTTAAAATTTCATTTAAAAGAGAAAAGGATTTTTTGGGTCTGCCGTTAGGATTGCAAACGTCTCCTTTTTCAGCTAATTTTATAGACCCTCCGTGCGGTTGTTTTATTTCTTTCACCGTAAATATTCCGTATTATCTTATTAAAATGAAACTCCACCATTCTGTACGTTTCTTGTATTTTGCAAAGTACGTCTTGATGCTGCTGTTTGTCTCGTTCTAAACTCCGCTAATCTTATTTTCCTTCCGTCACCATTTGAACCGTTTGCCATAACCTTTTGTGTCTTACCGACTTTTTAATTGTAAAATATTCATTTACGATATTTTGCTGAATTTCAAAGTTAAATTTATAAAGTTCTTCATTTTCCTCAATTACAAATTGCTCTAAGTTTGATGAACTTCTTAAATTCGCTGAGCCATGAATAACAACAAAACCTCCGTTTTCGGTTTCAAATATACAAAGTTTACAATGAGTTGATGCACTTGCTAGTTGGAATTTATCGTCAATATCAAGTTTTTCATACATATAGGGTACTAATGCACCTCTTTCGTGGCTAAAGAAGTAATCAGAAACTATCAAATCAAGTTTTTGAACATAATCTCCTACTATTAAATTTTTAAGACTGTCAACATTGTTTTGGTTCAGTGATAGTGTTGAAATTGTTAAATGTTTTACTTTCCAATTATTTTTCACTATTAATGCTTCGATAAAATCTCCAAAATAAAAACTCCCATCCACAACGACAAAATGACGTATTCCTTTTTTTAATTGTATATCATTTGCAAGTTTTTGAGCATTCTTGTAAACTAAATATCTTCCGTCTAGTTCCGTTGATTGCTTTGGCGTTATGTAACGAGAATTAAACGTTGGATTAATATCTATTACAATAGGTCTAATATTTATTGGTGTAATATGCATTTTAATTTATCATTTCAAAAAGAGTATTCGGATTTGTAGTTTGACAAGGGAAACAATAACCTAACTACTCGTCCAAATACTCTAACTTTTATTTTTTACTCTACGTATTTTTACTAATAACCTATCATTTAATTCCTCAGCATAACGCCAATCATTGACTAACAAATCCAAACCCCAATCGCCAAACCCGACATTATCTCTTACAATAAACTCTTTCTTTTCCTGTTCGGTAAGTGTTGATTCCTTTTTTACCCAATCCTCTTGTAATTCATCAAATCCTAATTCTTTCAGAGCCTGGTATCGCATATTACAACCAAGAATAATATTATCATCATCAATGATGATTGGCGTCAAAGAAAGGATCTTTGGGAAGTCTTGAATTGACTTCTTTATCTTTTCAAATTTCTCGTCTTTTATAAATCTTGGGTTCGATTTATTTGGTATTAAATCATTTAATTTCATACTTCTGTGTCAATTACAAATGCTAAATTAATAAAATCCATCGAAAAAGTAATACCTTTCGGGAAATAAACTTTCTTTGGCGTATATGGATATTTGTGGATTACTGATGGTTTATCCTTTATGTGTTTGTAAACTTTCAAGTTCTTTCGTTAAAATATCATTCATTGCCTTTTCGGACTCAAGTTCTGCTTCAAGCCTAATAACTCTCTCTATAGAAAATTTATTTACCATACTTCTGTATGTTTCAATTTCTGCCTCTTTACCCCTTAATAATACTTTCATTGCAAAAAATTGTTTCTTTAACCCTTCATAGGTGTTTGCTGGTAGTGCGTTTATTATACTCATTTTCATATTCTTGAGTTGCTCATAGTATTATTCTATTTTAAAAATTCAGTTAATTCCTTTCTTTTCCTGTGAAGGTATTTGTAAACTAAGTCTTTTGCATGACATAATGTATTACCATGGTCGATATATTTATCATCCAGTTTGATATTGAAAACATTTTCCATGTCTAAATCTTTCGCAATTTCAAATATTCCTATTGGAGTTTGGCATACTATATTTTGCTCCAAAGCAACATGCTCTTTCCATTTCATTTTATTAATTGTTTAATTTGGTGATTCAATTTTTGCCCACCAGCTTATGCTGTTTTCATTGTATGCCCAAGACGTTCCGTTCCATACCTCCCAATGAACTTTCCCGTCTTTTCTTTGAACAAAATATCTTCCGTATTTTTTCGGTCTTGATTCAATGTCCTGAAAATCATATTTTATCCAAGTGATTATTTTTTCTTGTTTCATTTTATCTTCCATAAACCAACATCACCGCATCCCGTTGTTCTTGGTTGGTTCGCTTGGTTATTCCTGTTAATTTACTAAAATATTCATGTGTAACTTTTTTCGTGTTTTTGTTTGGCCGTGGTGTTTTATACTCAATGCCTAAATATTCACACATCTCAATTATTAATTTACCAACCTGGTGATTAGCCCCAACATAACCTCCAATTTTAGCGTTAATTTTTGCACTGCCATTTTTAACACTATGCCAGTTTGATTTATTAAGCCACCCTGCTTCAATATAAACTTCAATAGTGTGACCTATGCTATCATTTTTTAATCTTTTCAATAATTTAAACAAATCAAAGAATTTAAGATTATACAAATCAAAACTTTCTTTCGAACGATAAACACACACGCCCGACTTGTCAATATCTGGATCAATCCCTATTAATGTTTTTTGCATACTTTTTTAAAATAAACCCCCGAAAATAATCGGGGGATATAAATTATCAATATTAAACTAATGAAAAAAAATCTTTTTAAACATCTAAACAAGCTCCACTATTGTATCAAAATCAATCTCATTATTTTCATCAACAAATGAACAGTGAGACTGATGCCCTTCTACATTTCCTTTCCATTCAACAATTAATCCACTCCCATCATTAAAATGTCCTTTGGGATATGAATTAATTTTAACCCATATTTTTTCCATATTCGGGTATTTAAACCTCGCACCCAAGGGAGCATCTTTAAATTTCATTTTTACTTTATTTTCCATTTTTTGGATTGTCAAATGAATCCCAAACTAGAATTATAACACTTAGGACTGTCAAGCCAATTATAGGAGGAACGTTTGAAATAAATTCTACATATTCAACTATCCCGTATTCCAATGTGGCAAAAACTGAAAATATTATCAGTAGTGCTAAATAAGTAAATGCAGTGCTAGATAATGCCATTTTGAATGGTGTTTTCATTAAAAATCAAATTTAATATAGTCAGATACTTTTTTATTTGGTGGGTAAGCAGTTGTTATTTCGCCAGTTTCTTCATTTAAAACCGTAATTGGCTCTTTTAAACCTTTTAAGAAAGTTTCTCTTTCGGTTAATTTCCTCTTTAAATCAACCCACACGGCATCTTTTTTATAGTCGTATGTAGTTATACTAGATATTTGCATTTTAACACCGTGAAAGTAGTTTGAGCCACGTCCTACGCTATCAATAGCACTTTCTTTAATGCCGTTTTGTACCTCATCTAAAAGAACTTGTATTTTCTTAATAAAGGCAGCAGTATTTTCAGAATCTCCACTTTCTTTAACATAATCAATTTGCCTTTGGGCTAACGCCTTTATATCACTTTTGCCCATGTGAGCCAATGGAGCAAAATCATCGTATATTCTTAATTCATTCATTTTAATAACCCCTACCTGTTACAGTAGGGGATTAGGGGTTAATCAAAAAGGAGGTTCAGTTGAGTCTACCTCTGATTTATTTTCACTCGATATTTCTTTATTGTTTTGGCTTAATAAAGAACCAAACTCCACACTTGTTTTCATTTTTTCTTTTATAAAACTTGGAAGAGATTCAAACAATTCCCAGTTGAAATTGTCATAACTTAATACTTGCGTTGGGTTAATTTGATCAGGACAAACCATACCTTTAACCAATGGGCTAATTGACCCTATTTCGGCAAATGTATCTCCTTTTTTTGATACCTTATGAATCACGTTAATCATGCAAGGTACACTAATTAATCTTGTAACATCAAAGCTCTTAGCTTCATCTTCACTAAATTTCTTCCCTCTCCAAGTCTCTAAATGTTGCCTTAGCGTTGCTTTTTCGTGCATGGATAGGGTATAATCTTTTGCTAAAAAGTATGGTTGCTCTCCATTTTCCTCTTTAAAAGCTTTTAATTCAGTCGGGAATTCAAAGCCTAGTCTCACTTTGTGAAGTGTTTTTAATTCTCCGTTAATTTCTTCGGTTACTGTACCAATTTGAATTTGCTGTACACATCTTGCCATGTACATCCCGCTCTCCATTGGGGTTCTTTTTGACCCTCTTTCACTTGTTGCGATAATTGCCATTTTACTCGTTATTTAATTGTTAAAAAAATAATTAATGATTGATAGCACTATTGTGCCTATCGTGAAAACTGCCATAAAGCTAAATACTATTAGCTCAACAGCGTTGCTATTTCTAGCTTCGTTAGTTAATTTATTCATGATATATTAAAACCTTGTTTATATCCTCCATCGCCCAAAGAAAGGCTAATGAAATAATTATTACTAAAATTATTTTTATTATTTTTTTCATGTTAGTACCATTTTGCTACAAATCCTACATAACTGTCTATCTTATCAAAGAAGCGATTTATGTCGCTTCCTAGGTCTGTCCACGTTCCTGAAAGGTTTATATTTTCTAATACCTCAACATCATCATCAATTTCCCTATATAAGTTAGCTGAAATAACCCCGTCTTTTTCTATTATTACAGCAACCTTTATTTCAGAATCCAAGTCTCCATAAAGATGTTGATGTGCAACAATGGACTCCATAAATCCTTCATAAAACTCTTTACTCTTTTTCATATCATTTATTTATTTGATACAAATTTAAAATATAAAAATATAAAATGCAAATCTTTTTGATAAAAAATTAAAATAAATATTCTAGGCATTTAATTAACCCTACTACCCAAATGATAATATTTGCCAAAATAGCAATTAACACGAGTGCTGAACACCCTAGCATTTGTTCTATTGATTCTTCTTTTTTTGGCTTGATCATTTCACATTTTGTTTAAATTGTAAACACATCCTTGTTGATATGCTCTATTATTTTCAATTACACCGTGCTTCTTGGTTTTAAGACAAAACCAGTAATTTTCACTAAAATACATTAAATCGTATTCTAGTTTGTAAATTCTATTTTTAAAGATTATTTTTTTCATTTATGTGTACTTTTTGTTCGTAATCATAAATAAACCTTGACTATACGTATTTTATCATTTTCAAATTCCTTTAATTTCTTTCTTGAAAAATGATAGTAGAGCTGTTCACTTTCTATTTTAAAGCTGCCAGCGAGCTTTTTAATGCTCGTTGATATTCCAGCTTCGTTTGTTTTTTTATTTAGTGTCCAGTAGTACATAATTAATTAATAATTGCATTAGATTTATTTGCAAATTCATAAATTCTTAAGAATAAATTAGAATTTACCTCTATTCTAGTATCTTCTTCAATTTTGCAAATATCGCCCGCACCATTTGCCCCATTTCCTCTTTGACTTAAAAAAAGAGTACCATTCATAAATCCTTTTCTTATGTATAAAGATTTAGTAGAATTGTCAATTAATTTACCACTGTCTATTAATAAAGTTTGACCATACTCAATAGGATTTCCAGAAGTATTAATTTTTCCAACAACAGTTAAATTCGCCATTTTTTTATTTATTTATGCCTCACTTCGTTATGATGACATTACAAATATAATAGATATATTTGTAATTACAATGATTATTTACAAATATTTTGTTTTATTTTGTAATTTATATAAATCCTAAATAAGCATTGTAGTAAATGACTGGCTATAACACATTATTTAATACATTTCGGATAACACCGGCACATCTTAAATACTAACTTAAACGTCTTACTATAAGTTAATTGTTTTATTTATGTGTTACTTTTTGTAGATAGATAAATATGTTATCGGCAATCCTAAAACAGCCTCTGTTGTGAAATTGCATCTTTAAATCTTTTATCTGACGACTTTACATAATCTTCATCAATTTCAAAGCTGACAAAATCACAACCATAGAAATATGATGCTATACGACTTGACCCCGAACCCAAATGAGTATCTAAAATTTTCATTCCCTTTTCGGCATACTTTGACAAAATCCAATCGTAAAGTTTTACAGGCTTTTGCGTTGGATGTATTCGGATATTATCTGCATTTTGTGGACGCAAATAAAATGTTTTAGCACTTTTATCAAATGAAGTCCAAGCATATTCGCAACTTGCAAAAGATACATCTTCGGGCTGTTGCTTATCCCAAATCAAAAAACATCTTGTAGGTGGTAAATCAAAGTAATTACCACCCCATATAATTTGACTTTTTGATACACGAAATAACTCTGTAAAATATTCAATCAATGGAACTGTATTATCCCAATTCTTTTTACCACCATAATGACCTAACCTACCACTTGAATTTATATCAATGCCCATAAGGTGGGTCGCAAATAGCAAGGTCAAAGTAATTATCAGGGTAGTGTTTCATTCCTGCGACACAATCCATATTGTAAACTTCTGAAATGAGAGAATCCAAAGGACTGCCGATAACAGGGGTTTTGCAATAGTGTGGCGGAAGTGCGTCATTGAACATTTGTAATTCTATCATCTTTTGTAATTTTATTAAACATTAGTAATTCTATTTGGCTTTTGTGGGTATAATTCCCCCACTTCGCCAATCAGTATGCGCTTGGAGTAATTTTACAGACGCTCAACTTCTAATTTGACATTATTCCAGTAATCCCATTCTTTGTTAGGGGATTCAAATTCGTGCCAATTAATTGCCTCACATATTTCATCAATAGCAATTAATACACATTGCTTGACTTCGTGCTTTGAAGTATAATTTTGAATATAAACAAACTCATACTTATCATATAATTCTTTTGCTTTTTCTTTATGTGACAACATAATTTTACGCAAGTGGGGTTTAGTGATTACAAAGCTGCTCATGTTTAGACCTGATTACAGAACGTTTTAAAATACGACAATTGTCATCTTCGTAATCCTCTAAATTTAAATCACGATTTTTGTAAATTGTTGATTGCTTAATCTGTACAATCTCGCTTTCTGCATCAAAAAGAGATTTTAACGAACCGTATAATACTACACGGTTCGTTTGCTTTTCTATGAATATTAGCATGATAATTCAAATATTTTATCAGTTGCTACTTTTTGAGCAGAATTTATTTCTTTTTCAAAATACGAGAAATCCTCAATATCATCATCTACAATAATAAGATAACTATCTTCAAGTTTATAAATGAATGAATACGTGTCGGTATCTACACCTAAATCAGAAGAAGAAATTGTGGCTATCTTTTCTAAGTTTTCTTTTGCAAACGATTTTGCAGCACTTGCAAATGTACAGCATGTAAATTCAATGTTTTCATTGATTTTAGTTTGAAATTGTTGAGTTGTCATTGTCTTGTTTTTTTTTTAATTGTTTCATTAGCGACCTTGCTAACTTGATACAAATATAATACAAATATTATTACCATGCAAGAAAAAGTAAAATTATTTTTAAAATATTATTACATCCCATTATCCATCCTAAACTGGTGACGTAAAATTTAGCTAATTTCTTACTTAGTTTCATAGTCTGTATTTTTTATAAATTTTCACCCAATAATCATCCCCCTCTTTGGTTTCTCTCCAAGAGAATGCAGTTAATAGATGCTCATTAATATCTTCTTTAACTTCTTTTTTTGCTTTTATTTGGCATTCCTTTTGCCTTTGCAAAGCCTTTTTTCTTACATCTTCAGGGAGGTCTTTTAGTCTCATTTTGTATTCTGTTTAAATTTAATTACTTTCCAACTGGTTGAACAAGCACAATTAATGGATTCTTTGGCAAAACAAGCAAATAATGTTTTAACTACACAATTAAATGAAGTTGGATTGTGCTTTATTAGACATTGATTTCTCAAAATATAGTATCATATACTACATAATTAGGCTCTATAACTCTTATGAATTTATCTGAAATAGAAACTAAAAAACTTAAATGGCCTCCAAATATTTCTTGTTTTATTTCTTTAACACCATTAATCCCTAAAATAAATTGTTCTTGCCAATAAGATCCATCACCTTTCTTTTTGCCATTGAATCGGATCATCGTTACTTTCGTTTCTTCCATTTTCTTAAAAATTTATATTTCTTATTCTGTTAAAACTTTAACCTCTATTCCTATTTTTTGTAATTCCGCTATTCTATATTTTTGTATTTCTGATAACACACCGACATGTGGCCTTTTTACTTCTATAAACTTAAATTGACCATTTTTAAAACAAACTAAATCGGGTATGCCGTTTTTATTTGTCTTGATTAACTTTATCACATACCACCCCTCTTTTTCAAGCCTTTTTATTATTTTACTCTGAATAGAGCTTTCTAATATCATTTTCAAAGTGTTTTAGTGTATAGTTCTTTTTATTAATAACAGATTTGTAAATCATTGGCTCAATCCCCCCTTTTGCAAATATCCAAAACACTTCGTTATTTAATCTATCCTTTGTGGTCAATCTATCTCTCGACTGCCAATAACTTACCGATGAAAAGTCAATATTGTAATAAACGAGATAATCTGCCATTTTTAACGAAATGCCTTCCCTCCCACTAATAATTTGCAAAGCTATCCATTTATCAGTTGCATTAAATTCCTCTAAATCAGTTGTTAATTTTTCATTTAAAACATTTTGTAAACATTCCAACTCTGCCACAAATTTGTAAAATATAGCTATCTTGTTATATTTAAACCTTTCTTTTATAAAAATAGCCTTTGAATTGTCAATTACTTGGATTGTACCGTCCTCAAACTTTACTGTTCCACTGAAAAGCTGGTGTACTTTTTGTTGAAGTTTTGCCCCTGTGTCTGCTAATATCGTTTTCCCTGTTTTCTCGGAAACTATTACTCTATCTTTTCTTAATCTTTTAATTAATTTATAAATTATCGGATTCATTTCAACAGTTAATATATTCTCCTTTACCTCTGTTTTAAAACCTGCCTGTTGTTGCGTGAAAGTAAGGATATAATTCTTAACGACTGGTTCAATCAAATTTACATACGCCTCTGAATAATCATTTACCTTTGCATACCCTAAATTTCTTGTTTTTATATTTACATAAATCTTTGCCCATTTATAAAAATTTATCTCTTTGAATGGCGAATAGTTTGAAAGTTTAAATAAATGGTAGTACTGTGAGAAACTTTCGCTTGTTGGTGTTCCACTCAAAAAAATCATTGGCAAATTACCGAACCTTTTATTCACCAATTTATTAAAAGTTGATTGTTTTGGATATAAATTATACATTTGAACCTCATCACATACCACTACATCAAAATCATTCGTTTCAATTTTATGTAAACTTTCTTTGTTTATTACTGTTAAATCAAAATTATAACCAAAGTTTTTATAGTCATTTTCAATAGAGCTAAATGCTTTTATCTTTGTGATAAATAATATTTTTTTAGCACCAAAGTTTTTGCAAGTTTGTAAAGCTGTGACTGTTTTTCCACAACGAACTTGCATAAAAAGACAAACAATCTTTTTCCTTAAAAGAATATATGCTGCTTCAGTTGCTATTTTAATTTGATAATCTCTTAATTCAAAATGGTGCATCTTCTAATTGTTTTGTGTCTGTAATCATAAACCATCTTTTTCCTTGTGTATTGCCGTCTGAAAAACTTGCACCTATGTAATTAGCATATTTTTCAATCCATCTATGGAAAACCTTCCTCGATAATTTAAAATAATCTACATATTCTTTAGTGAATTTTTCATGCATCTCTGATTTATCATTTCGTATATTAATTGGAAAATTATCCTTGTCGGTAATCCACTCATTAAACTCCATTGATGTTTCTGCTATAAATTTCCGTAGCTTTATGTTCTTGGCGTTTTGTTCAATTAACCCAAGCTGTAAATATGATTGTAAACATTTAATCATATAATTGTCAAAAGCAATAAAATCTTCAGTCGACCAGCCATCAAATAACTGCCTACCAAATTCTGAGTAGGGTGTTACTGTTCTGCCATAATATTGAGCAAATTCAACCTCAAATCTTCTCCTATCATGACTATTCCCTTCACCTTTAATGGCGTAATTTGTAGATAAAACCATTTTAGGGCTTTCCTCAACAGATAGTTTTATGGCATCCTTATTTTTTCGTTCCAAAGTCATCCCCTCCGTTACTAACGAGAATTTACTTTCAAAGTCGAAATTCTTTTTGACATCATCAAAAACAAGTATTTGAGTATCCTTTGAAACTGTTTGGTAAGGAAATGATTTTTTTTCGTCAAAGCTCTTGCCGTCTAATATTGCTATTCTTCTAATCTGTTTGATTCCTTGTATAAATAAGCCTTTGCCCGTTCCGCCCTCTGGATTCTCACTAATTACTTCATCGTTTAAGATTATAGCCCTATTGTTCATTTTGTTTTTATAGGTACTAAGCAAATATCCTATTACAGTTTCTATTGATACGGAATTACAAACATTTGCTATGAATTTTTTATATTCATTTTCTATATTTTCTGAATAAACAAAATCTCTATTTATAATTTGATTTTTCCAAATATATCCGTCAACATCGATATAATCGTTTAATTTAATATAATCTTTTGTTACTTCAAGAATACCATTACGATAAGCCACAAAAGATTGTGTTTTATTGTCCTTCAACATTAATAATTCTACCGTTGTGAGCATTGTTAGGTATCTATCGGAAAATAATAGCATTGAAGTTGAACAATAATTCCAAACTTCTAATTCGCCTCTATCAATTAAATATTGAAGCACAAAGTCTTTTATTTTATCTGATGATGTTTCAATTACTTTATTAGATTCTATAAAAACAAAATTTGGCTGGTCTGAATCATTTGGGAAATATTTCTTATATCCATTCCTCTCTAAGAAGTCTTTAAAAGCTAACGAATTTATTTTTAGTTTCGGTTTTTTTTCTTCTGTATAAAACCAAAAGTTATCATGGTGAATTTCTTCTTTTATCCCATTGTATGCACTTTCATCAATCCCAAACTTTTTTAATATTTCATCTTTTTTTTTATCCTTAAAAGAACTTTTTATTTTCTTTACTTTCTCAAAATCTTCAAAATACTTTATTCCAAATTCTGCTCTTTTGTAGGCTGATTTAATTGTTTTTGTAGCTTCTAATTCTGTAAAGTCTCCAATGACGATATTATTAGTAATATATCCTTCCGCATAATCTTGACTAATTCCATATTCACAAAAGGAACAAGCTAAAGTGAACAGATTAATATTTCTTTGACCATTAACAAAACCAAATTTTTTATCCCACCATTTCATTAATCTATTCACAATTTCATCTTCATTGTCAATAGGCAATAATGGTACTTTGTCTTTAACTGAGAACCCTTCATCCTCAATTAGTAGATTGTTGAAAATTACTGCATTGGGATTATAGTATAGGTTTGGATCATAACTTTCAAAACATACTCTATCTATATTGTGTATATTCCTATCAAAATAATCATAATTAAACTCATTTTCAAAACCTTTAAAATGTGCCTTGTGCTTTTCTTTGTTGCAAGGAGGTATTTTTACAACGGCTTTAATACCCTTCCCACGGGGGCTTCTGAACGCCAACACTACATGAGGATTAGATATTATTAAATTCCACATTTCACTGAAACTTTCAGAAGGAATATAATCAAAATCAGTTATCATTAAACCGCTATGCTCAATCAATGAATTTGAGTTTCTCTCTGAAAATGTACCAGAAAAAAGAATGCAAGGCAATTTTAGTTTTAACTTCTGTTTTACTTCATCATTCGATTCTTTATTAATTTTCTCAATTAATTCCTTAGAAGAGCCTTTCTTTATTCTATCTACTATTTTTTCAAGAGGAACATGGTACGGTATATCTTTACTGCCATATAATTCTTTAAATATTGTTACGATGTTAAATTTCATTTTAAATTTTTAAAGTTTTTAAGCAAAAAAAAAATTACCTACTTAAATCTACAAATTTAACTCCATCAATTTCTGTAAATTTAATTTGTCCTTCTTTCTCTAATTGATATATCCTTTGAGGGGTATAGCCTTTTAGAGTAGCAAAATTTTTGACCGTTTTTAACTTGGTCTTATCTACTTTTAAAAAATCCATGTGCAAATATATTTTAAACAATTGAAATAAAAAAAATAAAACACTATTTTTTTTACAATTAATAATTTACGCAACACTTTACAAAGTAAAATACACTTTAAAAACACTTTGTTTAGTTAAAGTGTTGCGGTTTAAATATCTGGCAATCAGCCAGTTAAGCACCTACGCAACACTTGCAACACTTTAAACGCCAAAAAATTACAAGGAATAAAAAACTTTTTTTTTCTAAAAGAGAGTAAAGGAAGGTACAAAAAAGTGTTGATGTGTTGCACAAAAAAAAGCCTACTTATTAAGTAGGCCGTGTTAATAAAAAATCTTTTCTCAATTTATTTTCTTTTATTTCCTTACCTCATTATTAAACTCCTCAACAAACTTCGTGCAATATTTTACAATCTCGTCCATTTCTGAAATGGTTAAAGTCAAATCATGCTCGTTTCTCATGTGATTGAATAGTGGTTGGTATAGGTCGGCTAGCTCAATCGGTATTTTTTTATTTGTTTCCATTTTACTTTTCTTTAAAGTAAATAAAAGTATTATCATTGTCTAAATTAAAAGCGTACTTATTGGGTAGGCTTTTTTAATAAAAAATCTTTTCTCAATTTATTTTCAAACAAATTCTACATTACATCCAATACCTTTTAATAAACACTCTACTCCTTCCCTATCTCCAATATCGGCTTTAAAGTCCATAATAAAATCGGCATCTTTATCCTCTTTAAAGTAAATAAAAGTATTATCATTGTCTAAATTAATAGTAAACTCATTCTTTAATTGAGAATCTACTACCCATTTCCATTGAAGTTTTGCTGACAAGCTGTCAAACTCTTTTTTAATCTTTTTTAAGTCTATCATATTATTTTTCGTTTAAATTCGACACCTTTCAATCCAAACTTAATGTTTCCCTTTTTTAAAAAACATTTTTGGCAGTTGCTTACTTCTATTTTCATATCAATCCCAATTGTTATATTTGTTTTTGACCTCAAGCCAAACTTCATATACGGGTAACGATTTTTGCGTAATCTTCCCATTTTTAAATTCATTTATTAACTTCCAGACATGATTTGGAGAATAGGATTTCAAGCCCCTTTCTTTCAATGTGTCGCAAATCAACTGCTTTGCGTTAGTGTGTTTTACTTTTATTTTTTCCATAATTAAATTATTTTTTATTTGTTTTGTTTTGCAAATATACGAAAAGTTATTATATTTGCAAATAGTTTTATTAAAAACATGAAAATATCAAATAGAAATTACAATAGAATAGAATGGATTTATCTATTTTGTTGGCTATATACAGCCCACAGGGATTTTGATTTAGCAAAAAGAATAGCAAAACACAATCCTTTAAATTGGAAACAAGCTGAAAGTTTGTCTGATTTTTGTAATCAAATAATAGTAACAAATAAAACAAATCCACAGGAATTTATTTCAGAAGAAAATGAAGTATCAGACAATGCTATTGATAAATATTTAGTTCTTAAAGATTATATTAAGAAAGTAGAATTAAGGTTAGGTGCAAAAGGTAAAAATGAATTATATAAATCTGTTAAGGCTTTTTATAAAAAAAAAACATATTGTTATCAAATGGATAGTTTTTATACTATTCTTATAACTGGTTTTTTTATGTACGCCAACGGAATGATTACTTTCCAAGATTTTTTAAATAATTACTGTTTTGAAGTGTCATTGTTTACAGGCAAAAAATCACCTATAAAATTAAAATATGTAATTAAAATATCAAATCACATCCTGAAATGTTAGGGGCTTTTAAATCAAATGTTGATAGTAGTACAAATGTTCAATTTACAAAGTCAAGCCCTTTTTTGCTAAACCCAATGTTAGCGGTATTACTTTTTAATTCATAGGGGTTGCCCATTAATAATTTATAAAAATGAAGTTTAAAAATATAGCACAAATAACTACATTATTACCATTGTCAATTTATCTTATTTATTGTTCTTATCATTTCTTGGCAAATGAAATGATGCCAAAATATTTAGATTGTGGTAATGTTATTTCAAAATCGTCAGATGAAGTTACAATAAAACACGGTGTAAGGACTGAATTATATCTTAATATTCAATTTAATAAAAGTGGATTTCGTTCAATAGGATGTACCCCAACTACATATTTTTCAAAAAAAGTTGGGGAAAACGTATGCTTTTACTTAAATAAAGATGTAAGCATATGGTATTCAATAAATAACCTAATAGGATTAGTTGTATTAATAATTTTAGGTGTAAATATTGTGGGTTTATTTGTATCTTATTTAATTCCTGAATCTTGGTATGATGAATGGTAGTATTATTGCTAACGATAGTGTTTTAAGATGTGCTATCGAGAATGTTCCAACTAGCAATGATGATTCAGCATAGCTTAAAGCAACTCACAAAGTTTAAAAACAAATAAAATGAAAGAAAAATTTAATTTTATTTATGAAAAAATTAGACTACCAAAACCATCAAAAAAAGAGGCTTATATTAACTATTTAGCAGAGAATTATTGTTTGTATGGTAAAAAATATAAATACATTACGTTTGAGGAATTTATCAAACGTGGACTGTCAAATAATTACCGATAACGAACGATACTTAAAGCATTAGAACTATGAACGAACAAGTAAACCACCCAAAACATTATGGCGGTGCTGATAATACCTATGAAGCTATAAAAGTAATTGAGGCTTGGGATTTGGGTTTCTGTCTTGGAAATACGGTTAAGTATATTTCAAGAGCTGGTAAAAAAGAAACTGATAAAACCATTCAAGATCTACAAAAAGCAAAATGGTATTTAGAAAGGGAAATTTCAAAGTTGCAGTGTTACTTGCAATGACCGATAACGTTTGGGAAATTTCAAAGTTGCCGAACCGAAATCTAAATTGAAAATCAAAAGATGAATATAGATACAAATGTTTATAGAAAGCACGTCAGCCCCACTTTTGGCAATACCTTGTTAGGTGCAGTGCCTTTGGTGTCCGAAGTGTATTTGATGGATAACATAGAACTTATGAAACATTACCCTGATAAATACTTTGATTTGGCTGTTGTTGACCCACCGTATGGATTAGGTAATAGACTTCAAGATGGTGGTGGTAAATTAAAAAATACTCCTATGGCTGAACTTTACAGAAATAAGGATTGGGATATTTTGCCAAACTATGAATACTGGACTGAATTGTTTAGAGTTTCACAAAATCAAATAATATTCGGTGCAAATTACTTTCTTGACTTTTTGCCAAATACAAGAGGGTTTATTTGTTGGGATAAAAAGCAAGATATGCCTACGCTTTCAGCTTGTGAGTTGGTTTGGACTTCTTTTGATAAACCTGCAAAAATTTACAAAAAGTCAAGTATGGATCTGGAACGTTTTCACCCAACGCAAAAGCCAATAGGGATTTACGATTTTGTTTTTCAATATGCAAAAGCAGAAGAAGGAATGAAAGTTTTAGATACTCATTTAGGGAGTGGCAGTAGCAGGATTTCAGCAAATAAAAACAATCTTCACTTTGTCGGATGCGAAATTGACGAGGAATATTTTAACAAACAAAACAAAAGATATGAGGGATTTGTCAGTCAGGCTCGTTTATGGGAAGCGGTCTTTCAGAATGACCGCTAACCTTTGGTTATTGGCGAAGTTGCCGAACCGAAATCTAAATTGAAAATCAAAAGTTGAAATTATGAACGAAAGTTTAATTGAAAAACAGAACGGCAATTTTGATATTGACTTTTTTGAATTAATGTTTTTAGCCGAATCAGTTATTCCGCCAAAAGCTATTGCAAGGTCAATGTGCTTTGATGATTTCTCAGATCGTCATTATCACAAAATGAATGACAGTCAACGTTTGCAATTTCTTGAACACGTGAAAAAATGTCAAAATTTCAGCTTAGAAAATGAGCAATGTAGGCACTTTTTTGCAAGATTTAATCCTAAAAACCAATATTTTGTATCTTGTTTTCACATGGGTAAAGCTGATTCGATTATATGCTATATGTTTGAAGGTGAATACAGAACTGAAAAGCATAGGTTTGTAAATCGTGACTACATAAAAAAAGTTGTCAGGATTTGGGATTCTCAAACTATAATTTAACGTATTCTGGATTTGCCAAAGAATCCGATTTTAACCACTAAAGTAAATTAGAAAACGAATGTCAAAACAAACAGCAATAGATTGGTTTTATGATAAAATTAAAGGCCAATTTGAACACGATGGAGATTTATTAGAAACTCTAACCTTCACAATGGCTATTGCCAAACAGAAAGAAAGAGAACAACACGGCAACACGTGGGATGCAGCCATTAAAGCACATGATGGTAGAGGTCATGCATTTGTCAGGTCAACTTGTGATTTTACTGATTACGAGGTGTCATAGCATGATGCATAACATATCTGGGCTTTGCGTAGTGGCCCTTATTAGAAACTTAAAATTAACCATGACACTTAATATGGCTACTACGTAAAGCCTTGTTATGTGTCGTTTTTATTCAAAAATTATGATACAAGTAATTAAAAGACAATGTTGCGGTTCTGTTTTTGCCGCTTGTCATGAGCCTTATTGTTACACAGATAAGGATTGGTTGAGAAACTTAAAACAATATGTCAATCGTGGCGATAAAGTAGAAATGGTTGAAAGTGCCGATTTACATTTTGGTGGTAAATGTCAATGCAATGAAGTGGCAAAAATAGACCAACCAACTCTTTTTGATGTGGTGTCTTAAAATAGCTCAAATACCCGATGAAGATATTACTTTTGGCAGTATTGCTTTTTTAGGGTTAATTTAGTTCAAAATTAAAAACAAAAAGATGAATAAAGAACTTCAAGCCGAACCGAAGATGATATTATCCCAACTTCCGTCCGCCAACCTTGCACAAAACCCCGAGTTAGCCGTTCGGTTGTTTTCAACTGCCGAGGCTTTTGCCGATGGATTTAGTCAAACTGTTTCTTTTAAACCTCGTAAAAGATTTGAAGAAATTAAAGATAATATTATGAACTGTTTTAAAATGGGTGCAAGCAAGGTTGTTTTATTTGAGGATAAAAGGAAAAACGATTGCTTAACAATAAGAAAAGAAGATTTTAATAATGTAGATATTTTAGATGGGTTTATAAAAATAGACACCAAAAACAAAATAGAAGCTTTGCAAAAAAGAAAGTTAAATGCTATTTCGAGTATTGAATTTTATAAAAAAAAAATACTTGAAATAGAAAACGAAATTTTAAAGTTACAGGAAGTCTTAACTGACTGATAACGTGATGCAGATTGGCGAAGAAGTGGTTTTGAAACTCAAATGTTCAGCCTTTGCACAATGCTAAATAGTAGTACGAAAGTTCAATTAACAACGTCAAGCCCCTTTTTTGCCAATGCAATGTTAGTGGCTGCCGTTTTCGAGATACAGGTTTGAGCGACCTTTATAAAACTCACTTAATAAAATGGAAGCAGTAAGTTTCAACCCCGATTATTTGGCTAAGATTGCCAAAGTATGCCATCAAGCAAACAAAGCGTTTTGCGAAGCTAACGAAGACAATTCTCAAAAGGATTGGAACGAAGCAGAAGAATGGCAAAGAGAAAGTGCTATAAAAGGTGTAGCGTTTCGTATTAACAACCCTGGTGCTGGACACGATGCACAGCACAATTCTTGGATGCAAGAAAAAGTTGATGCAGGTTGGGTATTTGGCGAAACAAAAGATGCAGAAGCCCAATGTTAGCGGTTAGTGCCTTTTAGTAATCAAATTTTTAACTTAAAAACAAATATAAAATGTGTAAAATTTCAATGGTAGCTATAACCTTATTAGTATTCGTTTCTTGTACAGATAATCAAAGAGCAAGAAGTTTTGGTGGGACTGAAACTATAAAAATTGAACCACAAGAAAAGTTTATAAATATTACTTGGAAGCAAGATGACATTTGGGTAATTGTTCAAGATACAATTACTGGTGTTTATTCTGCAAAAGAAAAATCTTCTTTTGGTGTTATGCAAGGGAAAATAATTATTCAAAAATAAAATTTAAAAATTATGTCAAAAAATTCAAATTCGTCAAGTTCTGGTATAGGTGTATTAGGGCTTTTAGGTGTCGCTTTTGTGATACTAAAATTATGCAATGTTATCACGTGGTCTTGGTGGTGGGTTACACTTCCTTTTTGGGGTGGATTAGCAATAATATTGGTTGTCTTTTTAGTTATCCTTTTAATTAAAATGCTAACGTAAAAAGTCGGTTGGTAATGTCAGCAGGGTGTCTGTTGGCATTACCGCTAACGTTTTGCGTATTGCTGACGTTGCCAATTTAGAAGCACAAATGTTTAATTTAAAATATAAAGTTGATATGGAATACAAAGTTCAAATTACCGATGAAGCTGGCAATGTTAAGCAATACGTTGTTAGCCGTAGTTCTTCTTCCGAATATAAAAGTTTGAATGACTTCATTTTAGAAGCGTTACAAATTTCAGAAGATAAACGAAAGCTACCACTTAAAACACAATGTCCAAACGGATTAGAAGTTTACCCTTCAATTAAAATGAAGTTTGAAAACTATGGTAGTCTGATACTTGGAGATAAATTAGAAGCGATGCACATTACTTGGCGAGATGTTTTTTAGAATTACGGCTAACGGTAAACGGCTTTGCGAAGGTGGGATTTTGAAATACTAATGTTTATTTACTTCCAAATGTACAGTTTTATTCTGATGTTCAATTACTTCCGTTCACCCAAATGGCATAAACATAATGTTGTAGGGCGTTTTTCATTTTTAAAGTCAAATATCTGTTCATAGTACGTTTAAATAGTTAAAAATATGTCACAAGAAAAAATTTACATCGTTGGGGATGTTAGATATACCCAAGAAGCAAAGTTGATTTATGAAGTTGAATCCCAAAAAGCACCTATTGAATTTCTTTTAAGTCTTCAAACTCTTATGGAAGAATATGGTGTTGTCAAATTAGATGTGTCAACGGATGCCTTTAGATATATAACCGTCAATAAACACCTTTGATAACATAAACCCCATCACTCGTTTTGTCAACTTCTAAATATTTTCCAATGAATTGTGTTAAATCAACACCTCCAAATGAAACTCCGCCTCCAAAGCTAACGCCTGGACTCATTGTTATTCCGTTAATGTGTACTGGTACTTTAGGGTGTACCATTCCGTTTTGTACGGAAAATAATTCGTCAAAATGTACTCTCATGTGTTTTTGTGTTTTGATAATTATTAATCTATTGCTTGTCTATTTTGTTCTTTTTGGGCGTTTTTCTGTTTTTAAAATGCCCTACAACGCTGAATATTTAAGACGGATGGGCTTAGATATTCTGATGTTCAATTTTTGCACCATGCCCATCTGTATTAAATATGGTGTTGTATGATGTTTTTTTTCACAGAGGGACATCAATGTCCTTCTCTTAAAATAATAATAATAAATGAATTTAATTGACGGATTTGTTAAGAGTGTTATTTCTAAGAAACCATATAAAAAATATGGCCAATGGTGGGTTTCTGTAAACTTTACTACTGAAGGCAACAGGGTTTATAGTACAGTACTTATGTTTGAATCTTTTGAAGATGCTTTAAAAGTGAAAGAAGGGTATAAATTTTTATGCTAAGTATGGTAACGATAATAATATTGTTTTTTTTTCTATATTTTTTGTGGTGTCATAATAGCATCCATAGAATGTCATTTCAAAGAATTAAGGAAAAATTCAAATCTAACATTAAGACAAGTTGAAGAATTTACTGGAATATCAAATGCTTATCTAAGCCAATTAGAGACTGGAAAAATAAAATCTCCATCATATCAGGTTGTTAAAAAACTGCTGGATATTTATGCTGATAATTTTTAAATGCCCTATAACGTTAAACGGCTTGACGCAGGTAGGGAATTAGAAGTACAAAAGTTGAATACAGGTAGGATGCTCAATAGAAACACCAAAGTTGAATTTATTACGAATGCCCTACTTGCGTTCAAACCGATGTTAGTGGCGGGGCTTTTTTATCACAATTAAAATAAATAGAAATATGTCAAATTTAAGAACAGAATTTAAACAAGGTCAAGAAGTTTGGCTTGACAAAGACTTATCTAACTATTCAAAAGTTAAGGTATTAAGTCAAACTCCTAACAAGTTGATTACTATGGTTTATGTAACAGATACCATTTCTAAAATATCTACTCAATGGGAAGTTATGACAAATAGATTGTCGGAAATAAAGAAACCTAAATGTTATAATTGTAAATATGCAGGTCAAACTTTCAAATTAGGTAATGTTTCGCATCAACATTGTGAACATCCAAAATATAAAAAAGAACAGTTTGAAAGTGGCGAATTATCCGCTTGGGACACAGTTAATAAATTTTCAGATACTTGCAATGACCATTCTTTTCGTGAGGTTGCTTCGTAGCCTTGCCACTAACATATTTATCTATCTATAAAAAGTAACACAAAATGCCGTTAACTAATTAATTGTAAGGAGGTTAGCAATCAACTATTTTACCAAAGATATTTTTACACTTTACACCATTTTTTAATTGGTCAATAAGCGTATTTTTTTCTTTGATAATATTTCTTTGCTCAAGTAGTGTTTTTTGATTATTTTCTATTTGTTTTTGTCGCATTAGTGAATCAGACTTAAAAACTTCTACTAAAGACTTTGTATTTGCTATCAAAACCTCGTTATAGTCGCTTAATTCCTTTTTCTCTATAACTAACTTGTCTTTATCTATTTTAAGCGATTTCACAGTGTTTATTGCGTTTGTGTATGTTATGTATAAATACACGGGAGTTCCTAAAACCAAAAGAATCATAACAATGCTTATGCCCTTTTCTATTTTACCTCCAATTGCCCATTTAATCAGTCTTTTCATTTTTTCTTTTTAGTTCCAAATTTTCTAACCTAATCTTTTCAGCTTCCTGTTTCATCAGATCATTTTTTATCTTAATACCCTTTATCTTGTAAAGATTAATCAATGCCCAAATCATTGTTGTGAAGCCCCAAATTATCACCCATATTAAATGAATATTGCTACGTAAAACTAATTCCCTATGCTGTAATACATCAAGAATTTCCTCTTGAATCATTAACAGAGGGATAGTTAGAAAACTGAAGTCTGTAACATATCTTAAAAAAAATGATATCGAAATTATTTTAGCCATTTTTATAATAATGATACAATAGGTGTATGTAGTTTTAACCGTTCATATTTGTAAGTAACAACATCTACTTGTTTTCCATTTTAATTTTTGATTAAAATTTTTTGTTTAATTAATTTTACTTGTACACTATCTTTGCCCTCTATTAATAATTCTACCGAATTATCTAACATTTGTTTTAGTCTTTTGTTTTCTAAAACTACTCTACTCTCTTGATAATGAGCTATTTTTGGAGCAACCCAAAATCCTAGAACCAACAATAAAACAGGTACAAATATCCTTGCACACAACTCTTTTAGTTGCTGAAATATTGTCATATCTTCACTACTCTTGTTCATTCTTTCCTGCTGCTTTACTAATTATAAACGGAATTATTCCCTTTAAAGTCTTTACTGTGACGGCTAAAATTTCGCTTGTATATTCGGCCAGACCTCCTAGTATTATTGCCCATGTGGTCACGTCTAAAAATTCAAACTTACTTGAAAGAATTGGAGCAAATAAGAATCCTAAGAAGAAGGCCAACAATGGTGTGACTAGATAGAAACTGTAATTCACATCTCTAACCTTTTTTTGAGATGCATAATAGCTGTGATGTCCTAAGATTACAATTAATTGCCCCATTACACCAACAAGCCCGTTTGTTATCTGCTCAGGTGCGAAAATCTTAATTAAGGCAAAAGCCATTAGATTTACTATCCATACATTCAATAACTCTATTTTCATTTCACAAATTCTTTTCGTACCGACACCCTTTGCAAATTCTTTTTTTCGACAATAAATAAATCCTCTTGTTCTACAATAATATCAACCCATTCGCCCTCTTTTAGTTTCATCTTCTTTTTGTAGTCAAACACATCACACCTTACTTGTCTTTTCATTCTTTAATTAATCCAACTTCCATCATCTCAATCAAACAATTCATGAGCCTTAATTTAGTTCCGTTTACTTGCATTTCTTCATCTACTAGGTTGTCTAGCGTGTTCGCATATATGACATTGATAGGCTCTGTATATTCCTCTAAAAGAAAATCTTCTTGCTCATTTTTAATTTCATCGTCACTAATTTCTTTTTCTTGCCCAAGTGTTTTTATGTCGTGATATTGCTTTATAAGAGCTTGCCTTTGTTTACTAAGTTCAATCAATTTTCTTATTGTAGAAAACTTTAATTGTTTACTCTGTGATAATACTTCAGCAAAATAAGTTGCTGTTGTGAACTGTCCTTTTGTCATAAATTTTCTATTTGTTTCAACAAAGATAATACTATTTAATAAATTTCAAAAACTCAAAGTGCATCGCATCTTTACCTTTTTCAATTCCAAGATTTATAAACCCGTTTCTATAATAAATATCTATCATTGCTTTGTATTCAGGTTTACTAAATTGTGA
Organism: Flavobacterium sp.; assembly: GCA_024644655.1. Classification (GTDB taxonomy): domain Bacteria; phylum Bacteroidota; class Bacteroidia; order Flavobacteriales; family Flavobacteriaceae; genus Flavobacterium. Next base: position 5,941 of record JAHEHJ010000008.1, on the reverse strand, counting down.
CTTATTAAATGGAGTTTTTAGACCGTTTTTAGTAGGGCTTAAATCCTCTGCTATACCCCAACTGTGCCTACTCCAATCATTGCCATTTCGCATCTTTCTAAACATATAACACCCCCCAAATACATCAATTTCTAGCCTTTGAATTACTGCAATTCCATAGTGCGACAATATTTCCGCATGAATCTTTTGAAATATCGGAGCTAACAGCTTGTGGCATTGCATTCTGTTAGTTATAACCTTAGTATCCCATGCAATTTTTCTTGGGTATGGCATTGGTACTGTTACCAAATTCCTGTCATCCCCAGGCTTGCCAAATATTTTAATTATTTCACTCGTTGTTATCATATGGGTAATTGATAGTTAGGGTTAAATATAGACTTAAAAATGTCTAACAATGTAGTGAGCGGTGCAAGTCCGTTATTGTAAGAGGGAAACAAATCTTGGCCTTGTTCCACATACTCCCCTACTTGACCTACTAACGCAACTCTTACATCTTTAGAAACGTCGTTCCTTATCTCGTTTAATCTGTTTAGTAAAGTAGGCATGAAAGGTAATACTTCGGTGTCAAAGTCAAAGTGATTGCCTGTTATCTCGTTAGTGTGAAATAAATCTCTAGCCCTAGAATCATAACCCCACGACAGCATTGGCACTTTGTTCGAGGACGAGTTCGCATTTAACGTATTCAAAGCGTTACTAAAGGGCTTGCTAGGCTGATTATAATAGTAGGTAGTAGCATTAAAAGTATTACCTAAATCGTCGGCTTGCCCAGATACTATGTCACCCCCCGTAGTCATTAAGATATTAAACGTTTCCGTTATAGGAGTTTTACCCGTGTTAATCCTGTAATTCTTAATTCTTTGTAAGTCTTGCCAGTACTCGTCTATTCTAGCCTGATTCATATTGTCTACCAACAAGTAAACGATAGGAACTTGGGTAGGCACTCCGTTAATAACTTTCTTGGCCGTAGCGTACCATTCTTCTTTCATGTCATTTGCGAACTCGTGTAGTGTATCTCTGTACACATTAGCAACGGAAAGGTCATTCCACTGTTCGTCATATCTATCTCTTCCGTTATCTCCGAAAAGTAAACTATAACATACTTTTAACCCCCGCTTTTCGGCGTTAGTTAATGCTCTAAAAAACCTCCGAAAATTACCTAAGTACGCATCGTTAGCGTAGCTCATTATTGCGAACCCTTGAATACCCGCCCTAACTGCATATTCTACGTATAGTTTCATTACGGGTACGCTTAAATGAAATTCATGGTAAATTACACTAGTCCTAGATTGACCCGTGTCCTCGAACCTATTAGTATTTGCATTCCACCCCCAAACACTTGTTTCATACTGTTTTGGGGAATTGTTGCGGACTGTGTACCAAGGAAACCTATTAAAAACTTTATTTCCGAACCCTGCTTGGGCTGCTAAATTTTCGGCAGCTAGTATGTCGTCTTGGTACGTCTTTTGAGTTGTCTTTTCTTCACCTGTTATAAAATCTCTATTACCCATCATAGGCCATACATGGGCTAATACATTAACTCCGTTTACGGGAGGTACTGCCAACGCCGTACCTATCGGAGTTCCACCACCACCTGTACCTGTACCTGTACCTCCGTTTCCGAAAACAGGCATTGGTGTAAAATTGGGGCCTATACGGTATGTATCAGAATAGCCCGTATCTCCAGCCCTTCTGTACCTTATCCAAACAGTTTGCTGATTGGTGTTGTGGCTTATTGTCCTAACTAAATAGTACCCTGCATTATCTTTTGCTATATTTGCCCAACCAACTGGGTATCCTCCATTATCAACTCCGCCAGCAACCCCCCCCGACCCCTCTACATTTGTGCTAAATTGCACTTGGTAATTATTAGGATTATCTAACAATATCTTAAATGTAGTTGTGCTTGTTGCACTATTGGCTACCGTGTAATATTTATCAGGGTTTAGTGTTCCTAAAACAGGTTTTGCCGTTAAATCAGGGTTGATTGATGGGTCGGCTTCAAAAGTATCTGAATAAGCCCAATATTCCTCGCTAACCGCTTTTGGTGTTTGTACCGTTATACTGTCTCCTATCTGATTAATAGCATCGTCATAGACAATGATAGGGCAATACTCATTTATGCCTGTTTGAAAAGCTACAACTATACCTCCATCTAGTGACAATTGTCCGCTATTAAATACAACCCCGTCTGATTTTCTTTTAATAAATAATGCCATTTCAATCTATTGTTAAATATTTTTTTGAACTATTGTAACTTCCTGATGCATTCACTTTTACGTGGCTCATTACGAACGCATTCTTAGTGCTATTCCATACTAAAATCACAGCATCGCCATTGGCTGGATTTGAGCTTCCACCTTGATTATTCCATCCATTCGGTGCTACATTGCCATCAATTAAGAAGTTAAATGCTGTGCCATTCATGTATATCTTTTGCGTTGCGGTAAAATCCCCTAATCTTAGGTCTTTGTTAGGAATTATTCTTATATCTGCATTGTCGGTTACAATTTCAATTGAAGTATTGCCATTTGCAACCAAACCTATAGAACCATTATTATTATCATAGGTTGGAGAATAAGCAAGCCCTCCCGAAGTTTGGTTATTTAAGCTAAAAAACAATCCATTTGAATTTTGCCCCGTTGTGGTGTTTAAAAGAATATTCTTATTTGTTGCTAGGCTTCCAGCCCCTAATACACTATCTAAGCCTTGCAATACTTCAGTGCCACCTCCAGACGTGCTGATTGCCCTTGCACTTAAATATCCGTTTTGGTCTACCGTTACAATTCTTTCAAAGATTGCACTACCTCCTAAATGATTTATCTTAACCCCTCCAACCGCATCTAGTTGTAAAGCACCTCCGCCAAACATCTTAATTAGCCCGTCCGTACCTGTGGTGGACGTTAAACCAAATCCAATATACTTTGCAGTATCTACTCTATTATTAACTGTTAAAAAAGCATTTCTGTAAGCTAAATCGAAACTACTTTCTAACAAGCCGAACTCATTACCTACTGCAACTTTATAGGCATTTAGCTTTAAAGGCTTGTGGTCAAGGCTCATAAAATTTGGCTGCCCTGTGGTATCCCACGTTAACACTTGCCCTGCTGTTCCTGTTACAACTGGCATCCTATCACTTAACAGACCTAATGTTTGTTCAATAGTATAATACCTTGCATCAAATCCCGTGTACAATCCTATTTCATCTTTCGTATAATACCTTGCATCAAATCCCGTGTAAACTCCTATTTGCTCTTTCGTGTAATACCTTGCATCAAATCCCGTGTATGAACTAAGGTTTGAAATATATGAAGTTGTTAAATTTACCCAACTGTCTTGCGTTCCATTAGATGATAAAACTTGTAGGTTTGTCGCTGCTACATTGTTTGGCTTTAATTGTGTTCCATACTTTAAACTTCCATTAAAGAAATTTGCTATTATACTTCCATTACCAATCGTTACTGTATTTGAACCGTTGCTTGTTGCTGTATTACCAATAACAATTTGATTTGTTTGGTTGTTGAGGTTGGAAACGGTATCTGCTCCAATATATATTGAATTGCTTGAATTAGTATTATCTGAATTTGATGACAAGTACGCACCCGCTGATGCTCCTATCGCAACATTAGTGCCACCCGTCCTATTGCCCCCCAACGCAGTGTTACCAATAGCTGTATTACGGCTTGCTGTTGTATTGGCAAGCAATGCAAAATGCCCTATTGCAACATTAGAACTTCCGTTGTTTGCACCCAATGCATTACGCCCAATTGCAACATTGGATATTCCTGTTGATAATGCTGTCAATGCAAACGCCCCAACAGCTACGTTGCTTTGTCCGTTTGTTACATTTTTTAAGGACTGCAATCCTAAAGAAACATTGAAAGTTCCTGTATTATTAACACCTGAATCGTTACCAATAAAAGTGTTATTAATATTCCCTCCATTATGAATCCTTATTCCCTGAATTACAGCATAATCACTAAACGTCTTAATGCCTCCAACCGTTTGATTTGTCGTTAAATCAACAAAAGCACCAGTAAAACCGCTAATATTTCCATTCAACTTCTGTATTGCTTGCAAAATAGTGTCTGTTGCCACAATAGTACCTGCCCCACTTGTATAACCTGTCAATAATCCGCTTGCTGCATCTGTTATTCCATAGCCTATTAATGTGGTTGGATTTGTTCCTGAAGTAACCAAACCTTTTGCGTTTATAGTTACGCTTCGATAAGTTCCTACTGTTGCCACATTTGCCAAAGTACCTACGGCAGTAACGTTCGCACTACCATTAAAATTTACATTCCAAGTCAAATCCCCTGTAATAGCAATATTTCTAGTCGTTGATAGTGTTGCTGCACTTCCCGTTGTATTTTGGTTTAATGTTGCAACGCTAAGAACGCCTGTTCCCGAATCTATACTTAACCCCGAGCCAACTTTAATCCCACCCAAAACGCTTGCCGTTGCCGTTTGCAAAGTGAAATTCCTTGCTATCTTCTCCCACGTTGTGCCGTTGTACCACACTTCATCATTTACGGCAAATGTGATACCATTCCACGTCCCTGCCGTTGTTGCAATATAGAAAGTACCTGCCGTGCCTACCCCGTTAGTTATTGACGGAGTGTTTGTGTTCGCATTCCATGTTCCTAGGTAGCCTGACGAACCCAGAGAAGTCCAAGCCCCTGCACCTGTTGAAGCGTTTGTGCAAACCCAATATTTACCCACGGACGCTCCGTTGGATATGTTTAAGTTTGTCGCTTCTAAAAGACCTCCTACAACTACTTTGCCCGAAGTTATAGATAGGTTATAGTTATAGCTTAAATCTCTAAAATAATGCCCTGTATTGTCGTAATAATTATTTGGGTCGCCCGTTCCTCCTACATAGATGGAGTTGCCACCGTTAAAGTTCGCTATTATGTTATAATTACTTGCCTTAAGCATAGAGATACTGTTATTCTGCATAAAGGCGTTTCCAGCATTAATATTAATGTTTCCAACAATATCTACTTTTTGAATAGGGTTTAAAGTTCCTACACCTACACTCCCATTACTTTTCCAAACTCCGCTTGAAGGAAATATTATATCGGGTTCGCCAAACCCTGCATTATATCCTAATTGAATTTTACCGTTACCTACTCTGATGTAATCTACTCTATTACCGCCATCGTGAAATCCTATTGTAGAGTAGTCTAAACCATTTAATAGTAATGTTGAGCCTGTTGTAGTCCAATTTTCTACTGTAGGATTCCAGTTTATATTTAAATCTCCTATAGAAACTGCTCCATCAGTATTATTGCTAACAACATTAGTTCCTACTCTTAGTCCACCACCAGCTATATCTACTTTTGTTAGTGGGTTAATTATATTAACTCCTAAGTTGCCACTAGCCAATAATGTCATTTGCACATTTGTAGTATTTGCACCAAAATGCAAATTACCTAATTGCATCCCTATATAAGCATTATAAGTTACTGCATCTGTAAGGTTAATTGTTGATGCTGCTCCACTTCCTGCTGATGCAAAAGATGCAACAATGTTTGAAAGAAGAGTAGTAGTTTCAGTAAATGCAGAGTTATATACATGAAGTTTATAAATTGGAGTTGTTAATCCTATCCCCACATTAGTCCCATTATCAAACACTTGGCTATTGGTAAATGTTGAACCGTTCCATTTAGGTAGGCAGTTCGTTGTTAATCCCGTGGGAGTGGTGAATTTTGAATCTATTTGCGTTTGAATTGAACTTGTAACGCCTTTAATATAAGTTAATTCTGTTAAACTTGGATAGGTAGCAACTGCCAAAGAAACTAATTTCTTATTTGCATCTGTCGCTATTAATTCACTTGCGGTCAATTCTGAACCTATTAAGTTAGGGACAGTCAAACCACCACTTCGCCACATTCCTACCTGTGTATTATTGCGTAATACTTGAATATCAAAATCTCCAGAA
>JAHEHJ010000064.1 GCA_024644655.1 Flavobacterium sp. | reverse complement strand
AACTATTAAGCTATTATCCTGCGACAAATGACGCGGAGGCCGCAATCTCGCAACGAAATTTGAGTCGGGATGAGACCTTTGGAGCAGGCGTATTTTTCTGGGCCAAAACGCAGTTGAAACATGGGAAATCGCCTGTTTACCTCTACAATTTCAATCGGCAGATTCCTGGCGACACACCCGAAACCCAAAATGGCGCTTTTCATACGGGCGAAGTTCCTTATGCCTATGATAACCTGGGAAAAGTGCGTAGACCTTATCAGTCGGAGGATCGCCAACTCGCCAAGTACATGTCGAATTATTGGGTCAATTTTGTTAAAACGGGAAATCCGAATGGAAAAGGTTTGCCAGTTTGGCCGCGTTTTCAAGCGGAAAATACATTGATGCAATTAGATGTGGAAACAAAGGCTACCACATTGAAAAATGCCAAAGCACTTGAATTAATTGCTCAATAAATTTATTTTTTCAGTAGATCGCGAATTTCTTCGAGCAGCACAACTTGCGGGTCTTTTTTCTTTTCTTCTTTCGGTACATCGACTAAATTGACTTTGTTGATGGCCTTGATGATGGCGAAAAGAACAAAGGAAATTAAGACAAATTGAATGATGGCTGCGAGTGATTTGCCATATTTTACGGCACCCCAAGACAGTTTGTCGATGTCGGCAACGCCCGCTGCTTCAATCGCTGGCGTTAAGATTAACGGCGTAATGATGTCGGAAACGAGGGAATTAATGATGCTGGAGAATGCAGCTCCGATTACTACGGCAACTGACAATTCGATGACATTACCTTTGATGGCGAAGGCCCTAAACTCTTTTATCCAATTCATGCGAGAAATCATTTATCGCTCAAAGATAATCGCTTATTTTGCACAAAAATACACATCATGAAAAACTATTTAATCGGATTTTTATTGCTATCGTTTTCGAGCTTAGCTCAAAAGCCTTTTGGGAAAATTAATTCGGGTCTTCCGATAGATACCTTAGCCGCATCCTGTGGGTCGTGTAACTTCAAGATGGCGAAAAAGGGATGTTTTTTGGCGGTAAAAAAAGATGGTATTGCCTATGAGGTGAAGGGGACTGGATTAGATGATCATGGAGATGCTCATGCTGAGGATGGTTTTTGCATGGCAGTCCGAAAAGCTCGTGTTCAGGGCAAGGTGGAAAAAGGCTTTTTTGTTGCTACGTATTTCGAATTATTGAAATAAAAAAACACCACGCGAATATCGGGTGGCGTTTCAGTATTACACTTCATCAACAAACTAAATAACATGTTTTAAAGGCTTTAAAAGCATTATTTTACTCAAGTATTTTAGTACATTTGGAAGTTCATCCTAGTTAATATCAATTTATGAAAAAGGTTTTATTAGTAGCTACATCTGTAGCATTGTTTTCTTTCGCCGCTGAAAAATTCATCACGATGCGCATTCCAGAACCTACCGTGAACTACCACTGGAATAATTTGAATAACATCAAGGCCATTGCTGATCAAAGTAATTTGCCACATGCACAAGTAAAATTCATCATTGCGTCGATCGATAGCCTTCAAAAAGACATGGCGAAAAATGCACGTTTGGATAGTACGGTAGCACCATCAACTCCTGCGGCAGTTCAAAAGAAAAAGTAATTCTTCTTAACTGAGCTACCAATATTTTGGAAAATTTTCCTGGTGGATAAATTTTAATTTATCGTGACATACGTTTTTTCAAGGCACTATAGTAAACAATAGGGAATACCAACAGTATAAAAATAGTTGCTGTTACGAGGCCACCTATGATGACGATTGCCAAAGGCTTTTGGCTTTCTGAGCCTATACCTGTGCTTATTGCTGCAGGTAATAATCCAATGGCAGCCATCATTGCCGTCATAACTACTGGACGAGTCCTTAATTTTACAGCATTGAAAATCGCGGTAGCTAAATCTGATTGCAAAAGGGATTGATTGTGGATTTCAGAGATTAGAATTACTCCATTTTGTACACAAATTCCAAAAAGCGCAATGAAGCCAACTCCGGCAGAAATACCAAAGTTCATGCCCGTTAGATGCAAAGCAAAGATACCACCAATCAGTGCGAAAGGTACATTAATTAACACATAGCCCGCATCTTTCGCATTTCCAAAAAGTATGAATAACAGTACAAATATCAGAATTAAGCTGATTGGAACTACTTGGCCTAATCGAGTTGTTGCTCGAACTTGGTTTTCAAATTCACCAGCCCATCCGATGGAATATCCTTCCGGTAATTTGACATTATTCTTGACTTTTTCTTGAGCCTCTGCTATTGTGCTTCCTAAATCTCTATCGCGAACTGAAAACTTAACACCAATAAAACGTTTTAGATTATCTCGATAAATGAAAGCGGGTCCAGTTGATCGATCTAAGTCGGCAATTTCTTTCAGTGGGATTTTCGATCCTTTTATCGTGGGAATCATTAATCGCATAATATCATCCTCTGTTTTACGATAATCTTTTAAATAACGAAGTCTAATATCAAATCGTTTATCCCCTTCATATTTAATGGTTGCTGTTTTCCCTCCAATAGCCATTTCGATAACGGCTTGTGCATCAGCTTTTGTCACTCCGTAAATTGCCATCTTCTCCTCGTCCAACAATATACTAACCTCAGGCTGGCCAATGTTTCTTAGAATACCAACATCTTTTACGCCTTCAACATTTTTAACTTGATCTAATACTTTATTGGCGAGCGAATTTAATTTATCTAAATCTTCACCATAAATTTTTACCGCATTGGAGGCTTTAAAGCCCGCAACGGCTTCTGCCACGTTATCGATTACGGGTTGTGAATAATTGTATGTTATACCTTGATATTGCTTTAACTTAATATCCATATCATTCACTAAATCATCAACAGATTTGTGATTTTTCCATTCCTCTTTCGACTTTAAATCAACTTGAAATTGTAGGAAATTATAGCCATTGGGATCTGTTCCATCATTACTACGTCCTGTTTGAGAGAGAACATCATTAACCTCAGAAAATGAATTCAATTCTTTTCGAATGATTGTTACCATTTCTAAACTTTTGGGCAACGACGTACTCATAGGTAATTCAGCTGTCACCCAAAGCGCTCCTTCGTTCAATGGGGGAAGAAATTCTGAGCCTAACCAGCGAGTAGAAAAGACTGAAAATGCGAAAAGAATGATTGAAAATAGGATGGTGATTTGCTTGTGTGCAAAGGTCCAAGTAAATGCTTTTCCTACGACTCTGTTTATGAAATCGATAAAGAAATTATGCTTTTCCTTAACATTTTTATTTAATAAAATGGAGCTCAATACAGGCACTAAAGTCAAAGTGAAAATTAATGCTCCTAATAAGGCAAAGCCTAAAGTATAAGCCAAAGGTGAAAACATTTTTCCTTCTACCTTTTGAAATGCAAATATGGGCAGTAAGGCTGAAATTATGATTAATTTAGAAAAGAAGATTGCTTTCCCTAAACCTGTTCCGGTTTTTTTAATGATGCTCATTTTGGCCAATTTGTTGAACTTTGGCATCCCGATTTGATTCGCCTTGTGGTCTAATGCAACAAATAATCCCTCCACCATAACCACAGCGCCATCAATAATAATTCCAAAATCTACAGCACCTAACGAGAGTAAATTTGCGGACATTCCTTTGAGTTTTAAGCAGAGAAATGCGAATAATAAGGCTAAAGGAATAATCATAGAAACGATCACTGTAGTCCGCCAATCTGCCATAAAAATAAAAACGATCAGTGTTACTAAAATGATGCCCTCTAATAAATTATGCATTACTGTTTTTGTGCAGTATGCCATTAAATTATCGCGGTCATAAAAAGTGACCATTTTTACATCTGAAGGCAGAATTTTTGTATTTATTTCATCTATTTTGACTTTTAAACGAGCTAATACATCACTTGGGTTTTCTCCTTTTCGCATCACGACAATTCCCTCTACTACGTCATCGTTTTTGTTTAATCCGACTTGACCAACACGAGGCATGTTACTAATTATTACATTCGCTACGTTTTTTACTAGCAGGGGATTACCATTGTTGTTATCCACAATAGTATTTTCAATATCTTCAATTGTTTTAACCAATCCCACGCCTCTAACTACAAAAGCTTGTCCATTTTTTTCTATCACATCGCCACCCACATTTAAGTTGGATTTTGTAATAGCATTATAAAGTTCAAGCGGAGTTAAATCATATTTCTGTAGTTTAACGGGATCAATTGCGATTTCGTAAGTCTTTTCTCTTCCTCCAAATGCAACGATGTCTGCTACTCCTGGAACAGCTCGTAATTGACGGTCAATCGTCCAATTTTGAATTGTTAATAATTCCCTTGAGTCCCGATCTTTACTTTGAAGCGTATATCTGAAAATTTCTCCTGTTGGTCCATAGGGTGGCTGAACATCTGGGTCAACTCCCTCCGGAAGCTGTATGGTATTTAATAAATTATTGACCTGTTGACGTGCAAAGAAATCTTCCACGTCATCTTCGAAAATGATTTTAATGACAGACAAGCCAAACATGGTGATACTGCGCACATTTGTTTTTCGCTGAACACTATTCATCGCAATTTCGATGGGAGTGGTCACAAAGCGTTCAACTTCTTCAGCGCTTCGACCATTCCATTCCGTTACAACAATGATCTGCGTATTGGTTACGTCCGGGAATGCCTCAATGGGAATGTTTATGTAGCTTATAACCCCACCCAATGTCAAAATACTCACCCAGAAAAAGGTAAAAAATTTGTTTTTGAGCGAAAATGACAATAGGTTTTTAATGAACTTATTCATACGAGAATCGATTTTTATTATTAGTCATTAAGCGCATCATAAATTAACATTCCATTTCGAGAGATTACTTTATCCCCTCTCGATAGGCCCGAACTGATATAGGTTACATCTCCCAGCTGACGATAAACCTCGACCAAGCGGGTTTCAATATTCGCGCGATCTTTAAAAATCATGACCCAATTCTTACTTTTATCAAAAATTACGGAGGAGGATGGAACTGCAATCATTTGTTCATGCTCGGAGTATGCTACATTGACAGTTGCATTCATTTCGGGTTTCAATTTGTAATTTGCATTTGGGATACGAATGCGCACTTTCATCGCTTTTGTGTCTGGATCGATTTCGGTGAAAATTTTATCTATTTTCCCTTTATAAATATCATCAGGATAACTTAATGTCGAAACTGAAGCATCAAAGCCTTCTTTAACCCTTGGAATATCACTCTCATTGACATTTGCAATTGCCCAAACCTCGTTGATTTCTGCAATTGAAAACAATACATCTGATTTATCCGCTCTTATTTGTTCATTGATATTGATATCTTTTTTTACAATGAACCCGTTCATGGAAGCAGTAATGTTATACAGAGAGCCCTTTTTCAAATTGTAAATGCTGAAAACTTCATTTATCCTTGCTAATTCCGCTTGCTGTCTTTCTAATTCTCTTTTGGCGACGATTACATCCTTTTCCGAGGACAATTTCCCTTTAAATAAATCCTTGGCGACTTGTAAATTTTTTTCTGCCAATGCTACATTTCCGTAGGCATCTAAGCGGTCGCGCTCATAGGTTGCCACTTCTCCGCTTCGAATTACGGCTAGTACTTGACCTTTTTTAACATAATCACCTAGCTCAACATTTATTTTGATTACATTTCCTCCTACTATAGAGTAAATTTGAGCTTGCTTATTGTTATCTGCTTGAATCTTGCCAAATAGTCTTAATTCGTTCTTAACCTCTTTTTCGGAAGCCTGATAAAATTCACATTTGGATAGCATTGTGTCGCTTAGTCGAAAAGCAGAAGCTTGTTCATTTTCTTTTTTTTCTTTTGTACAAGCACTTGAAATTATTAGTGCAAGTAATAGATATATCGTGTTATTTTTCATGCTTAAAATTGTTCTTTCCCTGTGCTTAATTTTATTTGTTCAATCGAGGTCGCTAATTGAATTTTAGTTCTTGTCATTTCTGAGAGCGCATTGTTGTATGATTCAAAGAAATCGACGAATTCTAATACGCTAACATTACCTTTTTGAAAATTGTCAGTCATTCCTTTTAATGTAACTTCGAAATCATCATTGTAAAGTTTTGAGTTCTTCGTGTACTCTTTTACTGTTTGTTGATATTGCAAATAGGTTCCGTTTACTTCCGCCAACACCTGACTCTTCATTCCCTCATATGCGAAATTTTTCAATTGAATTTGTGCTTGAGCGGATTTAATATTTCCCTGATTTTTATTCCAAAACATCAAAGGAATTGCAAATCCTAGATCGAATTGGCGCTGAAATGCTCCACCACGCTGATCATATGAAGCAAATAAGGTTATGTCCGGCTTCGCTAATTTTTGTTGTAATGAAAAATATTGTTGAGCAAAAACAAGGTCTTTTTGACTCATTAATAAGTCTGGCCTATTCACAATTGCTTCTTGATATAAATCTTCGACATTTATAGGTAAAACAAATGCACGAATTTCAGCATCTGATACGATAGGAGATACAATTTTTTTCGTTTGTAAAAGCGTTTGAACTTTTGTCATTTGGTCAAAATAGTCACCATAGATTGTAGCTCGGTCATTACTCAGATTCAAGTATACTCCTTTCAATCGAACTAAATCTTTGAGAGGTATATTCCCCTTGGGAATCTGTTTTTCATAAGCTGTTACAATTTCATCTAAGAGACTTAGTTGTTTGTCGTATTTGCTGATAAGTAATTTTTTTTGGCTTAAAAGGAAAAGACCGGTATGTAACTGAAATTTTAATTGACGTAAAAGATCTTGAAAGGCTAATTCCGACATTTGTGTATTCGTTTTAGCTAAGTCAATTTGAGATTTTCGCTTTCCTCCTAAGATGATTAACTGCTCTAATTGTACACTTTGTTGGCCACCAGATCCTATATGAAACACCTTATTGTTTTCTGGGTCTATGGCATTAAAATCAGCAGTTAATATAGGATTTGGATAAAGTTTTGCTTGAATTTCTTGTGCTTTTTGTGTTTCAATGTTCATTGAAGAGGCCATTAATTGAAAATTGGCAGCAATGAATATTTTGTCAGCTTGGTTAATCGTTACCGAGAGCGTATCTCCTTGAGCAAAACCCGTAAACAAACTAAAACAGAATAAAATGGAGAATGTAATTCGCATAATGTTTTTAGTACAATATGCGAAATTGACTAAATCGAACTTAAAAAGGCCTTAAAGTCCTTTATTTATTTACTCAACGGGAAATAGAGGGTAAATTTATTTAAGCCATTTTCGGGTGAATCGTATTGAATTTCACCATTGTGTAACAGCATTATTTTGTTTGCCAAAACCAATCCTAAGCCAAATCCTCTTTTCCCTTGACTATTATCTCCCCTGAAAAAGTGTTGAAAAAGAAATGGCATTTCATTCGTAGATATGCTTTTGCCCTTATTTGAAATTTGGATTAGGAGCTTACCGCGTTGATTTTTAAAATAGATTTGTGCCTGACTATCAGAGGCGTAGTTTACGCAATTCAATAATAAATTTTGAATTACCATTTTCAGCAAACGTAAGTTTCCTTGTACGGCAAGATTGTTTACAGATTCAATTTTTTCATCAAATTCTACGGCAAATTTAAATTTTGGATGTATTTTTTTGATTTCGGAAACCCAATCGAACACGAGCTCATCCATCCTTATTTCTTGGAATGTCAAGTTAGAATGCGTCTCTACTTTCGCGATTTCGAGTAAAGCATTAATCATGTCACCCAAGAGTTTGGTACCCTCTTTCTGTTCGATGATTCCTTGATTTAATATTTCTAAATTTGACTCTTTTTCTAAACGCTCTAAATTAGAAACCAAAATTGAAATAGGGGTTTTCAATTCATGTGAGATGTGGTGAATGGCATGCTGCTGGAAAGCAAAGGAGTCTTGCAAGCGTTTCATCAATTCATTGAATCGGATCGCTAATAAATAAATCTCATCCTTTGTTTCGGGAATTGGCAGCAAATGATTCGCCGTTTCCATATTAATGATTTTAAGCGCAGCGGCCATGGATATGATTGGCTTAGATATTTGATTTGCTAAAACAAAGGATGTTATCAGGATTAGCGCGGAGATTATTCCAAATAAAACGTATAAAGTGTATTTTAGAAATTCAAGTTTGGAATAACCAAAGACATCATATGCCTTAGTAATGCCATAGTATGTCTCTTTATTTAACTTAAGGTAAACTCCAACAACATCTGTATCGCCTTCTCGACTTTCTAAAACCGATTTTTCAGGACTTAAACTATGCAATAAGTTAGCTGAAAACTGAATCTTTGTATCGTTTAAACTTGAATAAATTAATTGTTTTTTTGAGTTAAAAAGTAGCGTTTTTTGCTGGTATAGCTTATTTATGTTCAATAAATGCATTGATTGCAACACATCATGATTCAGGTGCTTTGCTTCTGAAAGCTCTGTAATGGTAGAAATCGTATGATCTTTTATTCGCTGTTGATATTCCTCTCGTCGATAATTGGAAAATACAGTGAAAATCAATGAAAATGCAAAACCTATCACGGAGATGGATAGGGCTGAAAAATAGACAAGAATGCGTTGGCGAATATTCATAAGATGTCTAGATAATAACCAAAACCAATTTTTGTTTTGATTAATTGTTTTGAAAAGGGCTTATCAATTTTCTTTCTCAAAAAATTAATATATACCTCGATTGTATTGTTATGTTCGTCCAATGAACCACCCCAAATCTCTTTGTTTAATTCTTTTTTAGTCACAATTTTTCCCTTCGCTTTTACAAGCATCAACAGTAAATTAAATTCGCGTGGGGTTAAATTAATTTCTTGTTTTGCGCGCAAAACTTTGCTTGTAGAAATGTCAATGGACAAATCTTCTACCCAAATAGGCGCTTGATAATCAGGCTGCTTATTTGATCTTTTTAAAAGTGATTTCACCCGAGCTAACACTTCTGCCATATAAAAGGGTTTCGTCAAATAATCATCGGCTCCTACATCAAATCCTTTCATTTTGTCTTCTAACTCATCATAGGCCGTCAACATTAAAATCGGTATTTGCGTATTGTTTTTTCTGAATTCTTGGCAAATATAATATCCGTCAAAACCTGGTAAATTCACATCTAAAATAAGCAAGTCAAACTTATTTTTTTCGAGTACTTGAATGGCATCATTACCCGTGTATACATTTTCAACGTGAAATCCTTCCTTTATTAAAAAATCAGTTAGATTTTGACTAATTGCATAGTCGTCTTCAATCAATATTATTCTTGGCGGACTTTTCATTGTGTAATATTGAAATGATGAATGTTTCCCATTTCAATTTATTCATTTTTTGTCATTGTTTTATTAAGACAACTACAGATAATCACCTTGTTTAAGTTTTGATAGGCGTTCGGGGTAATCAAACGGACCTGTCTTCAAACATTAAGCTTTAAACTTCGATTAAACGCTACTCGTCGAATTAGGTTGGAAAAATCTAGTATTTATACCTATCTTTTTTCTTTCAAAATTCATCTATGCGCTTTATTCTGATCATCGTTCCAATTTTACTGTATGGTTGTTCCCAAGTGAACGAAAGCGGAAAGACGCTTGACCCCATGACTTCTTCCAAATCAAGCTTTGGTAATGCCATTGATTTTAATGCCTTAGATAATTATGCGAACCAACCGAAACCCAGCTACGTAACGAAGGATAACATTGGGGGAAACGGCATCATCGATAAACAAGCTACACTTGGGCGAATCCTATTTTATGATAAAAATTTAAGTATTGATAACAGCATTTCTTGTGCTTCCTGTCACAAACAAACTTTTGCTT
>JAHEHJ010000006.1:39327-44625 GCA_024644655.1 Flavobacterium sp. | reverse complement strand
AATTCTGGGTGCCTGCCAATGTCACCATACCCGTATCATGAGGACGTGGTGAAAGTTCCGAAAAGTAAACGCCTTCATCGGTTAAGAAGAACTCAACGCCAAATAAACCAGCACCTCCCAAGGCTTCAGTGACTTTTCGAGCCATATCTTGTGCCTCTTCTATATCGCGCTGCGATACAGCGGCGGGTTGCCAACTTTCCTGATAATCCCCACGCTCTTGGCGGTGCCCAATAGGGGCACAAAATAGAGTAGGTAAGTGGTTCTGTGTTACCGTTAATAAAGTGATTTCCGAATTAAAATGCACAAAGGCTTCCACTATAACTTCTATAATGTCACCACGCGACCCTTCTTCGGCATACTGCCACGCCTTGTTAATGTCAGCCTCACTTTTAATAGTAGATTGCCCTTTGCCCGATGAACTCATCAAGGGTTTTACCACACATGGCATGCCAACTTCTGCTACGGCCGCACGCAAGGTTGCTGCTGAGGTAGCATAGCGGTAGTTTGCCGTACGCAGTCCTAGCTCTTGTGCTGCTAAATCGCGTATGGCTTTCCGATTCATGGTGAAATTCGCAGCCTTAGCCGATGGAACTACCGTGATGCCTTGCTTCTCATACTCGTAAAAACGCTCCGTACGGATGGCTTCTATCTCGGGTACTATAAAATCGGGTTGGTGCTTCGCTATGATACGGTCTAATGCGGCTCCATCCAACATGTTGATGACTTCAAATCCGTGCGCCACTTGCATCGCAGGGGCGTTTTCATAACTGTCTACCGCAATCACGGTCTGACCAATACGCTGGGCCGCAATCACAAATTCTTTTCCTAATTCTCCTGATCCTAATAAAACAATTTTTGCCATAATGCTGTAGTTAAAAAAAGGCCCCAAGTTTCCTTGAGGCCCTGTATGGGTTTATGATAAAGCTTCCTTAATTCTTCGGAAAGCTTCAGTTAATAAAGGTTCGCTTGTAGCATACGAAATACGAATGCAATTCGGATTTCCAAAGGCATCTCCTGTAACAGTCGCTACATTAGCTTCAGCCAATAAATACATAGCCAAATCATCCGCATTGGCAATAAGTGTGCCTCGTAAAGTTTTGCCAAAATAAGAGGATACATCCGGGAATACATAAAAAGCACCTTCTGGTACATTGATTTTCATGCCCGGTATAGCTCGTGTCAATCCAACTACTAAATCCCTGCGGCTTTTGAATGCAGCTACCATTTCGTGTAACACACTTGGGTCTGCTTCTACAGCGGTAATCGTAGCACGTTGCGCAATAGAATTCGCACCCGACGTCACTTGTCCTTGCATCTTCGTACACGCTTTTGCAATAAATTCAGGAGCTCCAATATAACCTATTCGCCATCCGGTCATTGCAAACGCTTTTGCAACGCCATTAACAGTAATCGTTCTGTCAAACATACCTGGGATAGAGGCAATACTGCAAAAGGTTCCTGAGAAATTGATGTGCTCATAAATCTCATCAGAAACAATATATATGTTAGGGTACTTCTCTAATACTTTACCAATAGCGGTCATTTCCTCACGGTTGTATATCGAACCACTTGGGTTACAAGGGGAACTAAACCACATCATCTTGGTTTTAGGTGTAATGGCTTGCTCCAATTGTGCAGCCGTCATTTTAAAATCAGTCTCCACAGAAGTAG
Organism: Flavobacterium sp.; assembly: GCA_024644655.1. Taxonomy (GTDB): domain Bacteria; phylum Bacteroidota; class Bacteroidia; order Flavobacteriales; family Flavobacteriaceae; genus Flavobacterium. Next base: position 42,954 of record JAHEHJ010000006.1, on the reverse strand, counting down.
GGACTTCTACGGGAACTCCTCCCGATAACTTGATGATTTCATAGTAGGAAACCCAATAAGGCGCCGGTAAGATAACCTCGTCTCCTTCATTCAACATCACTTGCGCAATATTGTATAACGATTGTTTGGCTCCCGTGGAAACCACGATATTGGACGGTTTATAATCCAAGTTATTATCTCTTTTGAACTTTCTGCAAATCGCTTCTTTCAATTCTACATAGCCATCAACTGGAGAATAGGTACTGTAGTTTTCATCAATGGCTTTTTTGGCCGCTTCTTTAATGAAATCTGGAGTGTTGAAGTCGGGCTCACCCAAACTTAAACTGATGATGTCTTTGCCTTGTGATTTTAATTCTCTCGCCATGGCAGCCATAGCAAGGGTTTGTGAGGTAGATAAATTATTAATTCTTTCAGATAATACAGTCATGGTGCAAAAGATAAAGTATAGTAAATAAAGAGACGCCACTAATGGCGTCTGCTTGTTGTGTTATGCGTATTGGGGTTGTTTGCCTAGTTCCTTTAAATGCTTAAAGTGAGAAGCTATAGCAGCCCTAGTTGTTTTGAATTCATAATAGGGTAACTCACATTCTTTTGCAGTTTGTTTTACAATTTCTGCGATCTTGTTGTAGTGAATGTGACTAATATTAGGGAATAAATGGTGCTCTACTTGGTGGTTCAAACCGCCAGTGTAATAGTTGACTAACCAGTTTTTTGGAGCAAAATTGGCAGTAGTAAACAATTGGTGTATCGCCCAAGTGTTTTCAATCTCGCCTTGTTCATTTGGAATAGGGTTTTCAGTTTCTTCTACCACGTGCGCCAATTGAAACACAACGCTCAAAATAACTCCCGCTGTGTAATGCATTACTAAAAAGCCCAACACAACTTTCCACCAACTAATACCCATAATCATCGGAATAACTAACCAAATCGAGAAGTAGATTACTTTGGTAATGATTAAGGTAGTCCAACGAACTACGGGTTTTTTAAACTCACCATAGGATAAGTTGCGTTTTAAATACCGCTTCATTTGAATGAAATCGGTAGTAATAGCCCAGTTGAATGTCAATAAGCCATACAAAAACACAGAATAGTATTGTTGGAATTTATGAAAACGATACCATTTGGCCTCTTTTGTAAAGCGCATCACTCTTCCAGCTTCCAAATCCTCATCATGTCCTAATATGTTGGTATAGGTGTGGTGCAATACATTGTGTTGTACTTGCCAATTGTACACATTTCCAGCTAAGATATAGATACTACCTCCCATGATTTTATTAACCCATGACTTAGTAGAATACGCGCCGTGATTGCCATCATGCATCACATTCATTCCTACTCCAGCCATACCGATACCAATTACTACGTTTAATAGTAAATAGGTCCAAAACGGCATGTCCATGGCCAATAAAAAGAAATAAGGAGACATGAAGATCGTAAACATCACTACGGTTTTCACATGTAGTTTCCAGTTTCCAGTACGCTCTATGTTGTTTTCTTTGAAATAGTTGTTGACTCTCGAGTTTAAGGTTCTAAAAAATTTTAAGTTGTCATTTTTAGAGAAGACAGGAGTGGTGGTATTCATAATTTTATATAATTCAAAATTTCCGTAAAGATAATTATATAATCATTTTAAAAAATAAAACAATTCATAATTATTGCCCAAATGTGCTATTTTTGTACAAAAGCCAATTTATGGAAGAGATTCTTAAACAATTTCCTAATCTAACTGAAAATCAAATACTACAGTTTCAAAAATTAGAAGCACTGTATCACGATTGGAACGCTAAAATCAATGTTATTTCCCGCAAAGACATAGACGAATTATATACCAAACATGTGTTACACTCGCTAGCCATTGCCAAAATACAGCCTTTCGAACCCGGAACGACTATTCTTGATGTAGGTACAGGAGGCGGATTCCCAGGTATTCCACTAGCTATTTTATTTCCAGAAACCCGCTTTTATCTTATCGATGTTATCGCCAAAAAAATAAAAGTAGTGCAAGCAGTTGTAGACGGTCTCGAACTCAAAAATGTAAAAGCCGAACAAAAAAGAGCGGAATTGGTTAAAGGAGACTTTGACTTTGTAGTAAGTAGAGCCGTTACCAACATGCCCGATTTTGTGTCATGGGTTTTCGATAAAACCAAAAAACAAAATAAACACAACCTCCCCAATGGAATACTCTATCTAAAAGGAGGCGATTTAACAGAAGAACTAGCCTCTTTCCCAAAAGCAGTCGAATTCCCTATCAGTGATTTCTTTTCGGGTCCCTTTTTTGAAACCAAAAAAGTAGTACACCTGCCACTCAAATTTAAAGCATAAAAAAAGTCCCCTACCTAGGGGACTTTTTAGTTAGTCTTTTATCAACTTCTTGGTGATGCTTCCTTGGTCATTTTGTATCGTTAACATATAAATGCCTTTCGATAATGTTACCGGAAGTAGCGTTGTGCCATGTATAGAAATAGATTTGTCTTGGAATACGGTTTTACCCATCATATCAATTAGGGTTACTTGGGCATGGTCAATCGCATACGAAGCACTAATCTCAATTCCATTTCCTATCGGGTTTTTAACCCAAATCGATTCCAACGCTGGGTTCGATGTGTGTAGGGTAGGTGTTACGATTTCATTAATGGCAAAGGCCACGTTGTTGTCGTTTAAGGTAACATGGTTTTCGTTTACAGTCGGTATCGAATAAGCCGCAAAAGGGGTATTCGAACTTGGACTAACCGAAGCATATAAATTGGTGGTGTCGGTTATGGCCATCGAACTCAATGTCGGAATGAAATCAAAATATTGTGTTGTCAAACTGGCAAAGAATTCTTGCATCGTAGGATCGGTTGCTCCTAATGTGGCCAAACTACTCATGTCAAATCGCCCACCCGGTGCTGTGTCGAGTCCATTGGTGTAGGTCGGTGCGCTGGAATTGGCAAAGCTTTCATAACCCGTTAGCCAAAAGAATACCACCCACTGTTGTCCTTTAAATCGACTTACTTCTATAGATTGATTCGCCAAAGGGGTATAATGCAAATTAATAATAGCGCGTTGCGTACTAGTAGTATTAAACGTATGGTTCATGACTTCCATTCCTGGGGTTCCTGTCATAGTTCCGTTACTAGCTCCATTGGCAATAGCTACGTTTCGTACGGTTTGTGGAAATCCATAGGTGTTTAACTCATTTTGAAAGGCAGTTCTAAAATTAGGACAACCAGTAGGTAATACTATATTGGTGTCAAATTCAGTCGTACTTCCACTCACAAAATGGCCTTCCAATTGGTCAATAAGCATCTCACGTCCCGCAGGGCTTTTCAACATTCCCGTTACTAAGGGTTGTAATAATACATTTTGAAGAGGCCCAAAAGCCATATAATTGAATAAATGTTGGAAACCTATTGGCACATTGGCACCCAAGTGAGGGGCGTCAAATGAAATGTACAATCGAGTATCGTGATTTAAACTATGAGTTTCCATATAGCGTAACGCATACCGAGAAATCAATCCTCCCATACTAGGTCCTATAACTACGTTTTTTTGAGTGCCTACTTTTTGAGCATTGATTTGGTTGAGTAATTCAACTAAAATCATGGCATTTCGCTGTATGTAATCAACACCTCCATCTATCACGGT
>JAHEHJ010000006.1:0-39227 GCA_024644655.1 Flavobacterium sp. | reverse complement strand
ATAAAATGAATCTGATTGGTTTTAGCACGAGACAATAAGGGAGCTATCAAGTTTAAACTGTAGCGAGTCATTAGGTTTTGTGCATCTGGCTTTGCCTCCAACTGGTTTTTGGAATTCAAAGTTACCGTTTGTGCACCGGCAGTTGTACTCAGTTTTTCAAAATCAGTAACCAAAAGACTAAGGGGTATTTGTTGGTGAACAAATCCCATTTGGGCCTCATTTCGCAAGGTTTCAAGTTTAGGTAACCGATTCCAATAATCAGCACGTTGCATCTCATGATACACTTGCATATAATATTCCGCTGTGATACCTGTGCTTCTGGGTTGGGTTGCATTGGATATACCAAAAACTCTATCATACAAGATGTGCGTCTTCGATTGGTTTTGCAAGGCATCAAATGTGTTGTCTTGGGCATACCCCAAAGTGGTAAATAAGCCAAGACATAATAGCGTAATTTTTGATCTCATATATAATTTGACGGTTGGTTTAGGCATCGAATATACAAAAAAACCTATTGGATAACCAATAAAAAAAGTCCAAGCTTTCGCTTGAACTTTTTAATATAAAGGAAGTTACGATTATTCTCCTAAAAAAGGATAACGGTAATCTTCGGGTGTAACAAAGGTTTCTTTAATGGTTCTTGGAGAAACCCATCGTAAGAGGTTTTGCATCGATCCAGCTTTGTCATTCGTCCCCGAAGCTCGAGCACCACCAAAAGGTTGCATGCCCACTACAGCTCCTGTAGGTTTGTCATTGATGTAAAAATTACCCGCACTGTTTTCTAATGCTCTTGTAGCTTCTTCAATAGCATAACGATCCTGACTGAAAATAGCTCCAGTTAAGGCATATTCTGAAGTGCTGTCCACTAATTGTAAGGTTTCATTCCATTTAGAGTCCTCATATACATAAATGGTAATAACAGGACCAAAAAGTTCGGTTTCCATCGTAGTGTATTTCGGATTGGTGGTTACGATTACAGTGGGTTCAATGAAGTACCCTTTTGATTTGTCATAGTTACCTCCAACTATAATTTCAGCATCACTGTCTTTTTTGGCTTGGTCAATATAACGCGCCAACTTGTCAAATGAACCTTCGTGTATCACCGCCGTAATAAAGTTCGAAAAGTCTTCTGGAGACCCCATTTTCATAGAATTCACATCAGTAATCAATTGGGCTTTTACAGCACTCCACATACTCTGTGGAATATAAGCTCTAGAAGCAGCTGAACATTTTTGTCCTTGGAATTCAAAGGCACCACGCGTAATTCCAGTTACCACTTGTTTTACATTGGCAGATGGATGTGCTAACACAAAGTCTTTACCTCCCGTTTCTCCAACGATACGTGGATAGGTTTTATAGTGGTGAATGTTTTCACCTATTTTTCTCCAAATTTCTTTAAATACAAATGTAGAACCTGTATAGTGAACACCCGAAAAGTCAGGACTTGCCAATACGGTTTCGGTAATCATTACAGGGTCACCAAAAACTACATTAATAACACCATCTGGAACGCCAGCTTCTCTAAATACATCAATGATGATTTTGGCTGAGAATACTTGGCTGTCACTTGGTTTCCATACAACCGTATTTCCCATTAATGCAGCACTGGCAGGTAAATTGGCTGCAATAGCTGTAAAGTTAAACGGAGTAATAGCATACACAAACCCTTCTAACGGACGGTACTCCACTCGGTTCCATACATCGGAAACAGACTTCGGTTGGTCGCTATAGATTTGAGTCATGAAGGCCACGTTGTAGCGTAAGAAGTCAATCAACTCACAAGAAGCATCAATCTCCGCTTGAAAAATAGTTTTGGATTGAGCAATCATAGTGGCCGCATTAATACGCGCACGGTAAGGTCCAGCAATAAGTTCGGCAGCTTTTAAAAATATAGCCGCACGTTGTTCCCACGCTAAATTAGCCCATTTTTGACGCGCTTCTAAAGCAGCTGCTATAGCACTTTCAATATGGCTCTTTTCAGCCACATGATATGTACCTACTATATGCTGGTGGTCGTGTGGAGCCGACATGGTTCTCGTATTTCCTGTTTTGACTTGTTCACGGCCAATATACATTGGAACATCTATCGTTTCATTCCACATTTTTTGGTAAGCAGCTAATACAGCCGCTTTCTCTGGAGAATTAGGAGCATATGATTTTACGGGCTCATTAACCGGATTCGGGACATTAAAAAATCCTTTAGGCATATTTTTTAGTTTTGGTAATTAGACAATTTACAAATGAAATAACCCCTTTTTTAGGAATTATTTAATTTCAAACAAAAGTACAAAGGAAAATTTGAATTTTTAATAAGTAGGGAACCCAAATTAATTCAAAGCAAAAGGCGCGCTTAGTTTAAAAGCAGGCACAATGACTTTAAAGTTTTTGGTTGTGGTGAAATTAATCATTTCAAAATAGCCATTCATAGCACCAAAAGGGGATGATAACAAGCAGCCCGAATTGTAGGTGTGCTTTTCTCCTGGTTTAAGCACAGGTTTTTTGCCAATAACACCTTCACCGTCTACAATTTCAATATCATTTAAAGAATCTAATATTTCCCAATGTCTGGAATTCAATTGCACCGAATCTTTACTGTGGTTCTCAATAGTAATCTCATACGTAAAGGCAAAATGAATCTTGTAGTTTTTGAAGTACGTGCCTTCAAAACTAGTCAAAACCGATATCTTTATGCCTCTTGTGATTTGGGAAACCATATAGTATAACTTGTGTTATTTGGTCAAATTTACAAAAAATACGTTTGGATGGATGAAATAGATGTTAAATTTACATTAGTTAATTATATCTGTAGAAGAAGCCATACCTTTTCCTATGATTCGATCGTAGCGTTCGTTGTTTTCTCTATAATAGACTAATACAAAATAATTGTTTTCGGTTTGATAATAGTTCCCGTCAATCGCATTTTCTTCATCTATTTTCCCTTGACTATCTGCAATTACGTATTGGAAGTTGGTAAACCCTTGTTTAATCATAATGGCTTTTTCATAAATACCCTTTTCGGCATTATAGTCCATTTTGTTTTCTTCATTAGTGGCAAAATTGTTAAACATTCCATTAACATAAATGTTTTTCTTTCCATAATAATTCGGGGCAGATAAAGTAAAAAACACCCAAGAATAGTCGGCTTCTATGTCGTTGTTTTCAGCATTAATTCTTTTGATAATATAACTACCATTAATGTCTGGGTAATAGGTGTAGGGATTGTTCCCTTTTGCCTCACTAGGATACAGGTGCGCATTGTAAAGGCCTCCTTTTGAATCAACAGTGGCAATGCTGTTGTTGGCCGCTCGGATGTCTTTGTTCTCAAAAAACAAGTATTCATTGCCACCCCAAAATTGGGTTTCTTTATCATATTTATAAATCAAGTCATTGCCAAGAGTGTATTGAGGCTTGATATTGGTAATACCCGTATTGAATTTTCCATTTTGCAATAGCAATACTTTTACATTCGTAAGCGGGCTTTGAAAATTAATGGTAGTTGATCGTATTGAAAACTCCAAGTTTTGTTTTTGATTATAGACGCTGAGGTCTCTAGCTCTTTTTACTTGAGTAGGTACGGATACCAATTCTTCATAAAGCACAAATTTTTTACTGAAGACTACCTCTTTGTCGTCGTTTAATATTTTTAAAACATAATTGCCACTTACACGCAGTTGAGTTAAGCGATTGGGAAATGCCACACGGTAATGGGAATAAATTTGGAGGGTATTGAACGAATTGGTATAGTCTTGAATGCGTTGGTCATCAAAGCCATTCAAATATTCATTACGAGATAATTGGGACGGTTTCCAATCGTAATCGCAATGGGTTATGCTATAATAATAATTGGCTTCGTTACCATATAAGTCGTCAAATTGCAATTGGAACGAATCACCCAATTGGAATATAGGAATTACATTTTGTCCGTTTTGTACAAAACTCATTGTTTTGATGTTAAAAGGAGGCGGTACTTCTACTTCAGCTTGACTAAAGCAAGCAACAGTAAATAATGGGAATAAAAAAAAGTACAATTTTGATAGCATGTCCATAAGAATCAGAAACGTAAATATACTAATTATTGCCAAACTAATGTAGGAGCTTAATTGATTTCGAATACACTAAGCTAATTTTAAGTTAAAAATAAGGAACGTGTATTTTAATTTAGTAGTTTCACAATAATTGTACTATTTATCCGTTATATTTTGATAACCCATTAAACCCTCTCTTTTTATGAAACAAATTTTAAAATCGGCTCTAGCTCTTTTTTTGTTTCCAGCTACATTGCTGGCTCAAGATTTAAAACCCACTGATCTTATTCCTTTTGATCCTAATGTAAAAAAAGGAACCTTGAAAAATGGAATAACCTACTACATTAGGAAGAATGCAAAACCTGAAAACAAAGTAGATTTGAGATTGGTCATAAATGCAGGTTCTATCCTAGAAAATGACGACCAACAAGGATTAGCTCATTTCATGGAACACATGAATTTTAATGGGACTAAGCGTTTCCCAAAAAATCAGTTGGTGGATTACTTACAAAGTATTGGAGTAAAATTTGGCCAACACTTAAATGCCTATACCAGTTTTGATGAGACGGTTTATTTTCTTCCTATTCCATCCGATAATGCAGAAAAATTAGAAAAAGGATTTCAAATCATTGAAGATTGGGCCTTTAATGCGAATTTAACTCCTGAAGAAATAGATAAAGAAAGAGGCGTAGTACTAGAGGAGTACCGACTTGGTTTAGGTGCCGATAAAAGAATGGAAGACAAGTATATTCCTAAAATCATGTACAAGTCACAATACGCGAATCGTTTGCCAATTGGTAAGAAAGAAATCCTAGAGAATTTCAAGTATGATAAATTGATTAGTTTTTATAAAGATTGGTACCGCCCAGATTTGATAAGTATTATTGTAGTGGGAGATATAGACGTGGCCCAAATGGAACAAAAAATCAAGGACCATTTTGGGAATTACCAGAATCCAGCGAATGAAAAACCTAGAAAGTCATTTGATGTTCCTAATCATAAAGAAACTTTCGTAGCTATTGAGAGTGATAAAGAAGCGTCACAAACACAGGTGCAATTAATGTACAAAGACTATGGGTTGCCAAAGAAAAAGAAAACCATAAAAGACCTAAATGATGAATTGGTTGAGGGATTGTTTACTACCATGTTAAACAACCGATTGAATGAGTTGGTGAATTCTCCAACACCTCCCTTTACCTATGGGTTTACGTTTCACGGAGGTACTTTTGCCCGAGACAAACAAGCATTTCAGTCGTTTGCTATGATAGACGAAACCAAACAGTTGGAAGCCTTGAAAGTACTAGTTTCAGAAAATGAAAGAGTTAAGAAATTTGGGTTTACTACTGGTGAATTTGAAAGAGCAAAAAAGGAAATTATATCAAGAACCGAGAGTCAATACAAAGACCGAGAGAAATCAGAATCAGAAAACTTTGTGTGGGAATGCCAGTCTAACTTTTTAGAGCAAGAACCAATGCCAGGTATTGAGTGGAGTTATCCTGCTATCCAAAAGATGTTACCCGCTATTAATTTGTCTGAAGTTAATGCCTTTATAAAAGACTACTTAAAAGAAGATAATAGAGTAGTGGTTATCACGGCACCTGAAAAAGAAGGGTTAAAAAAAGTAACAGAACAAGAAGTACTTGCTGCTATTCAAGTAAATACTGCGGATTTGAAACCGTATGAAGATAAAGTCGTAGCTACAAGTTTGTTGCGAAAAACTCCACAGCCTGGAACTATTGTTAAAAAAGAAACGAATGATAAAATAGGGTCTACTACTTTAACCTTGTCCAATGGAGCTAAAGTAACGTACAAAAAGACTGATTTTAAAAACGATGAGGTCATGTTAGAAGTGGTAAGCCTTGGAGGAACTACTTTATATAGTAACGAAGAAATGAAGAAAACCCAATTTGCCAATAATGGGCTTACAGAAGCTGGTTTTTCGGGTTTAAATAAAAATGATATTGATAAGTTTATGTCAGGGAAAATAGCTGAGGTTACTCCCTATATATTCAATTCAAGTGAAGGATTTAGAGGAAGTGCTACTCCTAAAGATTTAGAATATGCCTTCCAAATGGTGTATGCGTATTTCACAGATTTGAATTATGATACCGCTGCTTTTGAAGGGTACAAACAAAAACAATCTAATTTTTATGAAAATTTGATTTCACAACCTAACTTTTATTTTCAACAAGAGTTTTACACCTACCTTAATAAAGAAAATCCAAGATGGAACGGAATGGTTCCAACCGCTGAGAAATGGAAAGAAGTAGATTATCAATTGGCTTACAATAAATACAAAGAGCGTTTTGCCAATGCAAGTGATTTTGAGTTTTTCTTTGTTGGGAATGTAGATGATGCCACTATGGAAGATTTTTCTAAAAAATATATAGCGTCGCTTCCGTCAAATGGCACTAAGGAAACAGCCAAAGATTTAGGATATAGAATGATCAAAGGGGATTTGAAAAAAGTAGTAAACAAAGGTAAAGATCCTAAGAGTAATGTCAGCATTATGTATTATGGTGATACCACTTATGATGCTAATGAGGCCTATTTGTTAAAAGCCGCAGGTGATATATTGACCATCAAATTAACCGAAGTAATCCGTGAGCAAGAAAGTGGTGTTTATACCGTAAATGCTAGAGGCTTTATGAACAAAGTACCTGCAGGATATTACACTTTTACTATTTCATTCCCTTGTGGACCTGAGAATACAGAAAAGTTAATTACGGCTTCACTTGGAGAGTTGAATAAAATAATAGCCAATGGGCCTACACAAGTGGATTTGGATAAATTCAAACAAGCGGAACTATTGGAGTATAAAAAACAAATGAAAGAGAATAGATATTGGATGTCAAATTTCACCAAGTGTTACACGAATGGGTCTAAGCCAGAAGATATTTTGGAATTGGAAGCCAAAATCAATAGCGTAACAGTTGCTCAAATTCAAGAGGTGGCTAAAAAATACTTAGCTAAAGACAAAGCCATTGGGGTTTTGATGCCTGAATAAAAATTCAATTTGGAATTGAAAACCACCATGCCGAAAGGTGTGGTGGTTTTTTTATTTATAACAAACAGGAATTATCTCTCCTTGTGCTAGGCAGTATTTAGTTACTAAGTCGGAGGAGATTTTATTGGTGTAGTCTTCTTCAATTACTTGGAAACCGATACTTCTCAGTTTTTCAAAATAATCTCTTCCATACACACGAACGTGGTCGTATTGTCCAAAGATTTTCGCGCGCTCTTTTTGATCTACGATACTATCATCCGAAAAAGTTGTGGCTCGTGTTAAGTCTTGAGGAATCTGAAATATCCCCATTCCTCCGGGTTTTAATACACGATACAATTCTTGCATGGCTTTTGTATCATCGGGTATGTGTTCTAGAACATGGTTGCAAAAAATAATATCGTAACTGTTGTCTTCAAACGGTAAATTACAAATATCTGCTTTTACATCTGCCAAAGGAGAAAGCAAATCAGTAGTGGTGTATTCTATATTAGATTGTTTCTTAAATCGTTTGTAAAATTCTTGTTCAGGGGCAAAGTGCAATACTTTCTTTTTATTACTAGTAGTGAAAAAATCGGTTTCGTTTTGTAAATACAACCATAGCAATCGGTGTCTTTCTAATGAAAGCGTGCTTGGTGATAACACATTATTTCGTTGGTTTCCATAGCCATAAGGCAAAAACATTCGAAAACTTTTGCCATCAATAGGGTCAGTAAAACGATTGCCTTTCAACAAAAGAGCCAATATAGGACGCACCACTATACTCAAACGAATAAGGATGGGTCTTGGTATCGTATTTAAAATGAACTTAAAGATCTTTTTCATTACAGTACTAATGGGTTTTTGCGAAATTCATCTTCCTCGTTGCTTACAATTCCCAATGCTTTATATACATAAGCAAAAGTAGAAAGCAATTCAGGTTTACCATCAACAAGGGCAACGTCGTGTTCAAAGTGAGCACTTGGTTTGCCATCAGCAGTCAAGATAGTCCAACCGTCTTTTAATTGCTTAATATTTTTGGTCCCCATATTAATCATAGGTTCTATTGCTACAACCATTCCTTCTACAAATAGTTTACCTCTTCCACGTTTTCCATAGTTAGGCATTTCAGGATCTTCGTGCATTTTGGTTCCTAATCCGTGTCCTACAAGTTCGCGAACGACACCATAACCATGGGCTTCCGTATATTTCTGAATCGCATTGCCCACGTCTTCTACACGATTGCCAAGTTTAAATTCACGAATTCCAACGTACAAACTTTCCTTAGTAACTTGCAAAAGTTTTTTGACTTCGGGGGCTACTTCACCAATCTCGAAAGAATAAGCGTGGTCACCATAAAACCCATTTTTTAACGCACCACAATCAACCGATATCACATCACCTTCTTGCAATGGGGTGTTATTCGGAATTCCATGTACTACTTGCGCATTAGGACTCACACATAAACTATTTGGAAAACCATACATGCCTAAAAACCCAGGTTCTGCACCATGATCTCTGATGAATGTTTCAGCTAATTTGTCTAAATATAAAGTAGTTACGCCGGGTTTGATTTCCGAGGCAATCATACCTAAGGTTTTAGAAACAATTAAAGCGCTTTCACGCATTAATTCTATTTCTTCTCTGGTTTTTTGAATGATCATACACATTATTTTCAGGGAGCAAAAGTAATTATTTTATGCTGATTTACGAATAATTGCTGCTGTCAAATGAGTTTTATCATATTTTGTCTTATTTTAGAGTTTTAACTTTGTTTAAAATTAGTGTTATGAGCAAATATGTTACTGCAGCGGAAGCTGTAAAAGTTGTAAAATCTAACGACAGAGTGTATGTGCAAGCGGCAGCGGCAGCACCTACTATTTTAACTCAGGCGTTGACAGATCGAGCCGCTGAATTACGCAATGTAGAGGTTTGTCATTTGCATACCGAAGGACCAGCTCCTTATGCGAATCCCGCATTAGCTGAAAGTTTTCATGTGAATTCTTTTTTTATAGGTGGTAATGTCCGCCATACTTTGGCCGCAGGAAATGGGTCATATACTCCTGTGTTTTTAAGTGAATTGCCTCAATTATTTCGTAAAAATGTGGTGCCACTAGACGTGGCTTTTATTCACGTATCTCCACCAGATAGACATGGATATTGTTCATTAGGAGTGTCGATAGAAGCTACTTTAGCTGCTATTGAAAATGCCAAAATTGTTATTGCACAGGTAAATCCTCAGATGCCGAGAACTTTTGGAGATGGTATTATGCATGTGGATGAAATAGATTATTTGGTTGAGGTAGATACCCCAATATATTCTCATGAAGAAGTACCGTTTACTAAAGAAGAAGAGAGAATAGGAGAATACATTGCTTCTTTAATTGAAGATCGAAGTACGTTGCAAATGGGGATAGGTTCTATTCCTAATGCCGCATTGAGTAAATTAAAAAACCACAAAGATTTAGGATTGCACACCGAGATGTTTTCGGATGGAGTAATTGAATTAATAGAGAATGATGTAATTAATTGTAATTATAAAGGCACTTTGCGCGGTAGAGTGTTAGCCACCTTTTTGATTGGGTCTAAGCGTTTATATGATTTTGTCAATGACAATCCGTTTATAGAAATGAAAGAGTCCTCTATGGTAAACGATACGGCTCGTATACGTAAAAACCCAAAAATGGTGGCTATCAACTCTGCAATAGAAGTAGATGTCACTGGTCAGGTATGTGCCGACTCTATTGGCGCTAATATGTATTCGGGTGTAGGAGGTCAAATGGATTTTATCCGAGGTGCTTCTTTAAGTGAAGGAGGTAAAGCAATTATTGCCCTTCCATCCATTACGAAACGCGGTGAAAGTCGTATAGTTCCGTTTTTAAAACAAGGAGCTGGAGTAGTGACTACACGAGCTCATATCCATTATGTGATTACTGAAAATGGAATAGCCGATTTGTATGGTAAAACATTAAAACAAAGGGCTGAAGAAATGGTGCGTATTGCACATCCTTCCCATCAAGAAAGTATTGCAAAGGCCTATTTTGAAATGTTACATTAATATATAACGTATACTAATTATACTGTCAGTAAGAATGCATTTGATAGTATTACTAAAGACTTCATGTTTTTTTGATAGAGCTCCTTTTTTGGGTTTGATTTTAGAGGAGCAAAAAAAGGTCTTCAACTTTTTATAAAAAGCTGAAGGCCTTTTATTATATGGGCTTAGAAGCCTGTTTTAAATCACCATGGTCTTTTAGGCAAATCACCATGGTGTTTTGAGTAAATCACCATGGTCTTTTTAACAAATCACCATGGTGATTTGAAAGGCCAGTCAGGTTAAGGATTAATAAGCTTCTAAAAGAAGGAGAATTTACTACCTTGTAAATAAAAAAATGCCCCGTTTGGGGCATTTTTTATAGTAAGGATTTGCACGTCATAACTGCGGGCTTTTCTATTCCCATCAACTCTAGTATGGTGGGTGCCAAATCACCTAAAACGCCATCGTGAATTGATTTTAATTCGGGGTCAACTAATATGATGGGTACTGGATTAGTAGTATGGGCCGTATTAGGTGTTCCGTCTGGGTTTATCATCGTTTCACAATTTCCATGATCGGCAATAATAAGTGTGGTATACTGATTGGCTAATGCCGCTTCAATAACTTCTTTTACACAGGCATCAACAGCTTCACAAGCTTTAATAGCAGCTTCCATAACTCCAGTATGGCCTACCATGTCACCATTGGCAAAATTTAAACAGACAAAGTCCACTTCTCCTTTTTGTAATTCAGGAATTAAGGCGTCTTTCAGTTCGTAGGCACTCATTTCAGGTTTCAAATCATAAGTAGCCACTTTTGGTGAATTTCTTAAAATTCGAGTTTCTCCTTCAAACGGTATTTCACGTCCTCCCGAAAAGAAAAAGGTAACATGAGGATATTTCTCGGTTTCAGCAATTCGAATTTGTTTTTTGCCAGCCTTTTCCAATACTTCACCTAAGGTTTCCGTAACATTGTCTTTATCGTATACGATATGCACATTTTTAAAGGTATCGTCATAGTTGGTCATGGTAACATAATACAAGTTCAACTTGTGCATGTTTTCTTCATGAAAATCTTTTTGTGAAAGTACTTCGGTCAATTCGCGACCACGGTCGGTTCTAAAATTGAAGAAAATCACCACGTCATCATTTTGTATCGTAGCTATCGGTTGATCTTTACTATCTACAACCACCAATGGTTGTATGAATTCATCGGTAACTTCTTGGGCATAGCTATTGGCTATACTGTTCACAATATTTGTGGTATGTGTTCCTGTTCCGTTTACGAGTAAGTCATAGGCTAATTTTACACGTTCCCATCGTTTGTCACGATCCATAGCGAAATACCGTCCAATTACGGAAGCTATTTTTGCACTCGTGTTTTGGATGTAGTTTTCTAAATCTTGAAGGTATCCTTGGCCCGATTTTGGATCAACATCTCGCCCATCCGTAAACGCATGTATGAACACTTTTTGTAAACCAAACTCTTGGGCTGCATCTAACAACCCTCTTAGGTGAGAGGTATGTGAATGTACACCGCCATCAGAAACTAAACCTAAAAAATGTACGGATTTGTTGTTGTTTTTTGCGTATTGGAACGCATCTATCAAAGGCTGTTCTTGGCTCATTGTTTTATGGGCAACGGCCAGATTTATTTTGGCTAAATCTTGGTAAACGATTCGTCCCGCACCTAGATTCATGTGTCCTACTTCTGAATTCCCCATTTGCCCTTCAGGCAAACCTACATTGAGTCCGTCAGTGCGTAATTGAGCACTTGGGTATTTTGTGTATAGGCTATTTATAAAGGGAACATTGGCATTGTCAATGGCAGAAACTTTTGGGTCTGGAGATTTTCCCCAACCATCCAAAATCATGAGTATTACTTTCTTGTTCATTCTAGAATTATTTGGAACAAAGATAAAGCTTATAATCCTATTATTAGAAATGTTCCCTTGTTTTTGGCTTCGTAAATGCTCCGAAAACGGTTGCGTTCTTTATAGAATTATAATCAATAAAATAGCGTACACTTATGGATAAGATGTGATTGAGGTTTTGGTTGTCAATTGCTTTTGAAAAGTTGCTATCAAAACGATGGTTGAAATCTTGACTTGATAAAGCCGAATTGTTTCGGTATAATATTGAAATCTGACTTCCTGGTGCAAACCACCATGAATAGGATAGGTCCAAATTCCACAAGTTTAAATTGTGATTGGTATTTCCTGTAAAAGTGGTATTGTCTATAAGGCTACCATCATTTTGTAAAGTAAGGTAGTTGTGTGTAATGACATAGGACCAATAGTGGCGAATAGATAAGGAAAGATTCATTTTGTTGTTGATAGAATATTTACCTTGTAAAGTGTTGGTGTATGTGATTCGGTCCCTTTTTGAAAAGATAGTGTTGTTGGAATCATCTACACTTGCCCAACCTACATTTTTATTTTGTCGGTTAAAACCAAAATTATAGATTAATGAGAAATGGTCGTCAAATCGGTATCTAGGACTGAATGATAATCCATAATTTACTCTACCTTTTTCATTGATAAAGGCATAAGAGGGATTGATATCTAAAGCAAATTTTCTGTTGTAATTTGATGAGAAATATACATAACTACTTATATATTGAGGAATGTTTACAAATAGTTTTTCGTCAACAGATCTTGGTTCGTAAAAATCATTGGTAACCAAAGGTTTTAGGTTAAATCCTAAACCAAAATAATCATTTTTTAAGGAAGTAGTATTAATGTTAACATTGATGTTTCCTGCTTGTAATCGCCCTGTTTTATTGTCAAATTCGGAATAAGGATTTATAAATATTTGGAAAGTATTGAATGTTTTAGTGGGGTTTATTATTCTGTAACTCGCATTTCCATAAAGAGCATAGTAATGAGTTTGGAAATTAATCCCCATATCATTAATGTCGTAATCTTTTGAGAAATATTCCCCACCAAAACCAAAACGGTATTTGCCGCTTGATTTACCCATGTACAATTGTCCAGTATATCCTTTTCGGTCATCTAAATCTCCATATTCATTAATGTAGCTATACTTGTAACTACCGTTGACGTTATAGGTATTCTTTTTAGTGTTTAAGTCAAAAACCAATCCCGATACATTGGCATCTCTAAATTCTTCATTTCGAATAACACTTGTATTGACAAAAGAAATGGAAGAGTTTTTATTGAAGCGTTGGTCTAAAACTATTTCGTTGTAATTGGCTAATGGTTCCACCACTTTTCTATAACTGTTATTGTCTAAAGTATTTTTTATTGTAGCAGTTGTTTTTTCTGTAACAGCATTCAATACTCCAATACCCAAACCATTTTTGGTTCTACCCGATATTTTCAATGCGTTTATAAGTTTTATAGTATTGGGATAATCATCAACAATGTGATCATCGGGTAAAGTACTTTGAAGCGCATCTTGACTTAAAGACGGTTCCCCTCCAATTCTACGGGTATATAAAAGCCCCCCTTTATTAAATAAATCGGTGCCTTCTGTAAAGAATGGGCGGTTTTCACTAAATTGTTGTTCGAAAGCACTTAGATTCAACTCCACATTGTCAAATTTGGTTTGGCCAAAGTCGGGTATTAAAATGGCGTCTAAGGTAAAAGCGTCATTGATTCCGTATTTAATATCTAATCCGCCTTTGAATTCCCCATAGGTTTTTTGAGTTTTACTAGTATAAACATATTGAGAGGCATACGGTATTAAGAATAGGCGAGTTGGTGTTTGAATGTTTTCAATCCCTTCTAATATTCCAGCTTGGGTGCTTTCATTTCCTATTTTATTGTCTAAAAAGTTCCAAGAGTATTGCTGTCTGGTGCTTCTGATTTCTCGATAAAAATTAAGGCCCCAAGTTTGTTTTTTTTCAGTAGAAAAACGCATAGCTGCATATGGTATTTTCATTTCAACAGTCCAACCAAAATCGGTTACTTGGACTTTACTATCCCAAATAGCATCCCATGAAAAATCTTCACCTATAAATTCGGTATAAACACCGTCTTGTTGAACTCCTGCTGAACTTACGAAATAGCGAAATTCTTGTTGGCCATCATTATATCCATTAAGAAATACACCAAAATGATCTGCCGTAGCAAAGTCATCTCTAGAGGTAAGCTCTTTTAATATTTTATGGGGTTCGTTATCATATAGTGTGGCGGCTATATAAATAGCATCGTTGTTGTATACAATCTTAACTTCCGTTCTTTTTTCCTTGGGAATTGGTTTTCCGTTGTCGGGGTTAATCATGACAAAATCAGATGCAACAGCTGCTTTTTCCCAGGCTAGCTCATCAAATTTACCGTCAATTGTGATTTTTTCGTCAGTAAAAAGAGTTTGAAGAACCTTTTTTTGACCAAAAAGTGAATTGATAAATAAGAAGAAGAAGCATGCATATAAGTAGGAATATTTCGGCATCTATGATTTTATTTGACTAACAAAAATAACTATTAAATTGATAATTGCAAGAAATATATCCGATAAAACTTCTTTTTTTAACGTTTATTGGTTGATTGTTTTGTAAGGTTATGCTTTATACATAACAAGATGGGGTCCAATTTCATTTATTACAAATACTTCTCCTGTCCCAGTGTAGCCTAGTTTTTCATAAAATGCTACTGCATTTATACGGGCATTAAACCAAAGTAGCGTTTCAGAATTTAGTACGAGGTAGTTTTCAATAAATTCTATTAACTTTTTTCCATATCCTTTTTTCTGATGAATTTCTAATACAGCCATGCCTCTTAATTGGAATTGGTTTGTTTGAGTGAATTGAGCATTACTGTTTGCAAAAACGGAGAGCACTCCTACCAATTCTTCATCTTTAAATAGTCCAAAGTGTAATGTGTTTTGATTGAGGTCTCCCTCAAAAACACAAGATTCAATTGGCTTATCCTTTCTGAGAATAGCTTGTCTTATGGGGTAAGTATCTATTGCTTGTATTGTTTTTATATAAATCATTGCAAAAAGGTAGGTATAACTAAATGGTTTTGTTAAAGTTACAAGTTATTGTACGCGCTATTGAATTTTTTTTAAAAAAATATTTGCATCAAAGGAAACTAATTCTATATATTTGCACTCACAAATGCGGAAGTAGCTCAGTTGGTAGAGCTCCAGCCTTCCAAGCTGGTTGTCGCGAGTTCGAGCCTCGTCTTCCGCTCTGAAAAAACCTCTAATTAACGTTAGAGGTTTTTTATTTTCCTAAATATGCTAAATCAGTTTCAGAGTTTATTTCAATAGCGTCTTGTTGAGTCTGAAATAAACGTGCTGTTAAGGTGCCTTTTAAGATTATTTTTTCTCCTAGTACCTCTAACCAACTTCCTTCTCTTAATCCTAATACAGCTGTGGTGTTGAAGGAGTGAAATTCTTTAATACGAGTTTCCCGAGTCTCTCCCATATGGTTGCTTTGAGGGTTGGGATCTAAATAATGAGGGTTTAAATTGAATGGGATTACCCCTAAAGATTCAAAACTTGGCGGATAGATGATAGGCATATCATTTGTAGTTTGTATGCTAAGTCCGGTAATATTACTCCCAGCACTGGTGCCTAAATAGGGAGTCCCAGAAGATATAGTTTTGGCTAAAACAGTCATAAGATTAAACGTGTACAATTGGGTTACTAGCACGAATGTGTTTCCTCCTCCTGTAAAAATTCCTTGAGCTTGTTCTATAGCTGTTTTAGGGTCGTCAAATTCATGAAGTCCTTTTACTGTTTTGTTTATTTTGGCAAATGCATTTTTAGCAATTGTGGTATAGTCCTCGTGTGAAATACCACTTGGTCTTGCGTAGGGGATAAATACAATTTCACTACACTCTTTGAAGTGGTTTTCTAAAGTTGGAAGCAAATAGTCCAAATATTCCCCTCCATGTAGTGTTGAGGTACTCGCAATAATTAGTTTTTTCATTTTGGCTTTTTAGAAATTCAAAGGTAAAGTTTTTCACGTTTTAATTTAACAATAAATTACCAAGTCCTTGGCATTTTTTTAGGATGATGGGCTTCTATTTTTACCTTTTAAATCACACTATGAGTCGAATAGCACTATTTTTAATTGTCTTTTTCATTACGCCACTTTTAATTGCTCAAAATGTGGAACGAAAAGTGGTAAAAGGGAAAGTGATTTCTGAAGGAGTCGATATAGAAGGGATTTATATCATGAATTTAAAATTAGATGTAAATACAACTACTTTAAAAGGAGGTTATTTTACTATACAAGCAGCAGTTGGTGATACATTGATGTTTTCTGCCATGCAAATAAAAGGCACTAAAATAGTAGTTTCAGAACAGGATTTCGGTCCCGATTTATTTAGGGTAAAATTGATTCCTATGGTAACAAGGCTAGATGAAGTTGTGGTCATGAAATATGATCATATCAATGCGGTTTCTTTAGGTATAGTTTCTCCCAATGTCAAACGATTTTCAGCAGCGGAAAGGCGATTGTATACTGCTTCTGGAATGGATGCAAGGTCTAATAAAGATGGGACTATGGGCGGGTCAATAGGTATAGATCCTTTATTTAGTTTGATAAGTGGACGAACCGCCCTGCTTAAAAAAGAGCTTGCTGTAGAACATAACGAAGGGCTTTTGCAGAGAATAGAAGCCGAATATGGATTCGATTTTTTTACTGAAAAGCTTAACATACCAAAAGAGTATGTCAAAGGATTTTGGTATTATATAGTTGATGAACCCCGATTGGTAAATGCTATGCAAACTAAAAACAGGGTAATGTCTACATTTATTATTACGGAATTGTCTACAAAATATTTAACCATAATACATTCAGAAACTAAATAGATTTATATTTTTGACTCCTACATGAAATAATCAACGCTATGAAATTCTCAATTACTCTCTTTTTAGTGTTGGTTTTTCAATTGGGATTTGCCCAATCGGGAGAGTTGCTTTTATTAAGAGGTAAAATATCAAGTCCAATACATGATTTGACTGATGTCAATGTGTTAAATACACGATCAGAATCTACTGCGGTAAGTGATTTAAAAGGAGATTTCACTCTTTTTGTAAAAGAAGGGGACACTTTAATTTTTACGAGTATCCAAATACAAACCAAAAAAGTAGTAATCCAAAGAGCAGACTTGAACAAATCCTTATTTGCGGTGACCTTAGACCCAAATGTTATCCGTTTAGAGGAAATCACGGTAAAAGAATATAAAAATATTAATGCAGTATCGTTAGGGATATTGCAAAAGCCAGCAAAACAATACACACCCGCAGAGCGAAGATTAAGAACGGCAGGAGAATTTCATTGGTATAGCCCTATGTTAATTCCATTGGGAGGAATGGGAATGGATGGAATGTTAAACTCAATTTCTGGAAGAACAAAAATGTTGCTTAAAGAAGTAGAAATTGAAAAAAAGGAAAGGCTTATTCTTAGATTGGAAAACGTATATGGGTTCAATTATTTTGTAGAGAAATTAAAAATCCCTGAAGAGAATGTTAAAGGGTTTTGGTATTACGCCGTACAAGAACCCAAATTAGCTGAAGCTTTAAAGTCAAAAAATAAAACAATGGCGAGTTTTGTTTTGGCCGATTTGGCAACACAATATAAATTAATTTTACAATCTGGAAAAAATAGTGTAGATGAAAAAGGGAATTAGAATTGTTGTAATGTTTTTATTGTTTATGGGATTAACCTCCATGGTAGTGCATCGATTTTATGCTGCCATTTATCAAATTCATTATGTGCCTCAAAAGAAAATGGTTCAGATTACCACTCGCATTTTTGTTGATGATTTGAATGAAGGGCTGAAAAACAAATACCATAAAAACACCTATTTAGGAACTGATAGAGAGACTCCTGAGGATGTTGTATTAATGCAAAAATACTTGAGTGAAAAATTTAAAGTTACTATAAACGGAAAGATGGTGAAATGGAATTATCTAAGTAATGAATTGGATACTACAATAATGGTGTGTTATTTAAATGTAAAGGATATAGTGAATGTCAAGTCTATTCAGGTAGAGAATACTGTGTTAACTGAAGTTTTTCCAGATCAACAGAATATTATTCAATACAATAATGAGGGAAATAAACAAAATTTAGTTTTGACTAAAGATGTAACAGTTGGAATGTTAAATTAGAGTCAGTTGACTTTTGAACACTAAAAATATTTTACATTTACCCCTTTAATACTATATCTATGAGGCATCTATACTTTTACTTTTCAGTACTGTTTTTAGCAATTATGTTTACTGGTTATGCTCAAGACAAATCAGAAGTAAGGAATCCAGATAAATTCAAACAAATGTATGATTTATTGGCGACGCCCAATATGTATCGTACTGCATCTGGGGCTCCTGGTCCCGAATATTATCAGCAGCAAGCAGATTATAAGATAGATGTTGAATTGGATGATAAAACCCAAAAACTATATGGGGTTGAAACTATAACGTATACCAATAATGCGAAAGAAGCTTTGGATTATTTATGGTTACAATTGGATCAAAATGAAAAAGCTAGAAATTCAAAATCGCCCTTAATCGAGAGCAACGGTACCAATACAGTAATTCCGGCTCAGACTTTTTCGCGAACCTATTTGGAAGAAGATTTTGATGGTGGATTTAAAATTGACTACGTGAAAGATGCTCAAGGTAAAGCCATGACTTATTCCGTAAATCAAACGATGATGCGAGTGGAATTACCTAAGGTATTACAACATGGAGAAAAATGTATATTGAGTATTAAATGGTGGTATAACATTAATAATTATTTGTTAGATGGAGGTCGTTCAGGTTATGAACATTTCGATAAAGACGGAAACAATTTATATATTCTTGCTCAGTTTTACCCAAGAATGGCGGTATATAATGATGTAGAAGGATGGCAAAATCAGCAATTTTGGGGTGCTGGAGAATTTGCATTGCCTTTTGGTAATTTTGATGTAAGTGTAACAGTGCCTTCAGATCATATCATGGAAGCAACAGGAGTGCTTCAAAATAGAAACGAAGTCTTTACTGCAGAACAGTTAGCTCGTTATGCAATGGCAGAAAAATCATTTGATAAACCCGTAATAATTGTAACTCAAGCTGAAGCAGAAGCAAAAGAGAAAGCTTTTTCAACAACCAAAAAGACATGGAGATTCAAAGCGGAAAATGTGCGTGATTTTGGGATTGCTACTTCCCGTAAATTTATTTATGATGCCATGGCAGTAAAATTAAGCGCTAAAAATGTGATGGCAATTTCAGTATATCCTAAAGAAGGGAATCCTTTATGGGAACAATATTCAACCCGTTTAGTAGCACATACATTAAAAAGTTATTCGAGTCATACTTTTGATTTTCCATACCCCAAAGCGGTATCTGTTCATGCACAAGATCAAGGTATGGAATATCCAATGATTTGTTGGAATTGGGGTCGTCCTGAAGCCGATGGAACGTATACGGATCGCGTTAAAAATGGAATGATAAGTGTTATTGTACATGAAGTAGGGCATAATTTTTTTCCTATGATAGTCAATTCAGATGAGCGGCAATGGACATGGATGGATGAGGGGTTAAACTCTTTTTGTGAATATATGGCATTGAAGGAATATGATCCTAATTTTCCAGCCGATAGAGGCCCAGCTAAAAATATTGTGCCTTATATGAGTGGAAGTCAAAAAGGGTTGGAGCCCATTATGACAAATTCAGAAAGTATACGTCAATTTGGGAATAATGCTTATGGAAAGCCAGCAGCAGCCTTGAATATTTTACGCGAAACCGTAATGGGAAGAGAGTTGTTTGACTATTCATTTAAAACGTATGCTAACCGTTGGAAATTTAAACATCCTACACCAGAAGATTTTTTTAGAACCATGGAAGATGCCTCAGCGTTTGATTTGGATTGGTTTTGGAGAGGTTGGTTTTATACTACGGATTATAATGATATTGGTATTAAAACGGTAACACGTTATTTTGTTAGCAATGATCCGCCAAAGGAGATTGCTGCTAATTCAAAAAGGAAACGAAGAAATTATGATGCAGGCCCTCTAGTGTATATGATATCTGAGAGTAATCCCGATTATAAACCCGAAATGAATAAGCCTTTTAAATCAAGTGAGGTTAAAACTTTAGATGATTATATCCAAGGTCATTTTTCAAAAGATGAACAAGCTAAATTGAATGCACCCAAGTATTTTTACGAGGTTACTTTCAATAAACCGGGTGAGTTAGTAATGCCAATTTTAGTTGAAATTACATATGAGGATGGAAGTACTGAAAATTATCATTTCCCTGCACAGATTTGGAGAATGAATGATGTTGAAGTGAGCCGAACCTTTGCCACTCAAAAGTTGATTTCGAAAATAATAGTGGATCCAAAACTTGAAACGGCCGATATAGATACTACAAATAATACTTGGCCAAAAACCACAGAAAAATCAAAATTTGAATAATAGAAGTTTGTAACTTTGTAACACAATTTGAAAATACATAGATTATGTTTGGAATAGGTGGGGGCGAGTTAATGTTTATCATATTTATTGCCTTAATGCTTTTTGGTTCGGATAAACTTCCAGAAATAGCAAGAGGATTAGCAAAAGGAATGGCGCAAATAAAAAATGCAACAAATGATATAACTGCCGAAATTCAGAAGGAAGTAAAAGCCAACGGATTGGATACCTCTTTAAAGGAATTGGATAGAACCTTTATGGCAGAAGTAGAAAAAGTGAAAGAAGGTTTGGATACAAATCTTACAGAGCCATTACAAGAATCAAGTCAAGAAATTAATGATGCTACTGGTCCTATTAAAAGGCAAATGTAATGATTGAAAAAATTTTAAGTTTAGATAAAGAACTTTTTGTTTTTCTCAATGCATTGGGTGATAAACCCTATGATTCATTATGGTTAGCAGTTACTAATCCTTTGTGTTGGTTGCCTTTTTTTGCGTTGATTCTGTTTCTATTGCAAAAACAATTAGGAGGAAGGAAGTTGCTTTATTTTGTTGGATTTACAGCAGTATTAATCTTGGTTAGTGATCAATCCGCCAATTTGTTTAAATGGTATTTTCATAGAATCAGACCCTGTAATGTTGAAGATCTAAAAACTTCGATACGGGTGGTGAAATCAAGTAGTTCCTTTGGGTTTTATTCGGCACATGCGTCTAATTCAATGGCAGCTATATTATTTGTATACCTTGTTTTAAGACAAAAATATACTTATGCATATGGGTTGTTTATATTTCCATTACTATTTGCTTACAGTCGAATTTATATAGGGGTACATTATCCTATAGATATTTTTATGGGCTATGTGTTAGGAGCTTTATATGGTTATTTATGCTATAGATTGTATTCTAAATACATTCTAGTACATTAATTTATTTCACTCTTGATACTGTTAAGCCATCTCTAATAGGTAATAATAGAGTTTCTACTCTGGGATCCGTTTTTAATAATTGATTGTATTCTAATAGGATTTTTGTGGTGAAATCGCCAGGTTTTACTTCTTCGATTACTTTACCACTCCACAATACATTGTCGGATAGAATGATGCCTCCTTTATTCATTATTGGGAGTATCAAGTGAAAATAGTTGATGTAGTTATCTTTGTCGGCATCTATAAAAACCAAATCATATTTTATATTTAAGGTAGGTATGATGTCAATTCCGCTTCCAGTATGTTGGTAGATTTGCTTTCCCCATGGACTTTTGTCAAAATATTTTTTTTGGAAATCTACCAATTCTTCATTTACATCAATGGTATCAATTCGGCCATTTTCTACCATACCTTCAGCCAAACAAAGTGTGGCATAACCTGTGTAGGTTCCTATTTCTAATATGTTTGTTGGTTGAATAATTTTTGACAACATACTCAACACCCGACCTTGAAAATGCCCACTAAGCATTCGAGGTTGTAGAATTTTTTGATGAGTTTCTTTATTTAATTGAACTAACAATTCAGGTTCGTTTTCTGAATGTTCGGTTACATAGTGGTCTAATTCGTCGGAAAGGAAGTTCATATCTATCTGTTTCAAAACTCAAAATTACAAATTCCAAAATTAGTTTTTCAACTTTATGACTAACTTTGCGAAATGGAAAACCTGAAAAAAGATATTCGAAGTTTAACCAAAGCAGAATTGCGTGACTTTTTTGTTGCGAATGGGGATAAAGCTTTTAGAGGAAATCAAGTTTATGAATGGTTGTGGAGTAAGGCATCACATAGTTTTGAAGATATGACTAATGTGTCTAAAGAAACACGCGCCATGCTAGAGGATAGTTTTGTTATCAATCACATTAAGGTAGATACTATGCAACGCAGTGAGGATGGAACTGTAAAAAATGCAGTTCGTTTGCACGATGGACTAGTAGTTGAGAGTGTTTTGATTCCAACAACAACTCGGACAACAGCTTGTGTTTCAAGTCAAGTTGGATGTAGTTTAGATTGTAATTTTTGTGCCACAGCACGATTGAAACGAATGCGTAACTTAGAACCGGGTGAAATATATGATCAAGTAGTTGCAATAGACCGAGAAAGCAGATTGTACTACAATAGACCCTTGTCAAATATAGTTTTTATGGGTATGGGGGAGCCGTTGATGAATTATAACAACGTGATGAAGGCTATTGATATGATAACTTCTGAAGAAGGCTTAGGGATGTCTCCTAAAAGAATTACAGTTTCAACTTCAGGTATTCCTAAAATGATTAAAAAAATGGCTGACGATGAAGTCAAATTTAAGTTGGCCGTTTCATTGCATTCGGCTATTGAAGAAACACGGAATCGAATAATGCCTTTTACTGTTAATTTTCAATTGCCTGAATTAAGAGATTCTTTAATTCATTGGTATCAAAAAACGAAAAGTAAAATTACATTTGAATATGTAGTATGGGGCGGGATTAATGATGATAAAGCCTCTATTGATGCATTAGTGAAGTTTTGCAAACAAGTGCCCTGTAAAGTTAATTTAATTGAGTACAACCCGATAGATGATGGGGAGTTTCAGCAAGCTTCGGAAGAAGCAATTCGAAATTACATCAATGCTTTGGAGCACAATGATATAGTAGCGAAAGTGAGGCGAAGTAGAGGAAAAGATATTGATGCTGCCTGTGGTCAATTGGCCAATAAATCATAAAAAAAGTCCCGATTATATTCAGAATCGGGACTTTTTAATTGTAAATAATTATATTTTAGTTGCCAATAGCAATGTTGAATGTGTTTCCATTAACTGTTAATACAGCCAAATTATCACAAGTGCCATCTCCGTAATCAAGTGTTGCAGTATTACCATTTCTAACTATAGTAATTACACCTAATACAATAATTGGTTTGTTTTCTGCAACACAACTCATTTTAACTTGTAAAGGAGCTGTAATTGATGATGTTTCAGTATTTCCATTTGGATTTGTAGTTTGCCATTGTCCTGTTATTTTATATATATTATCAGTCCAAGTGTTTGTGCCATAACCTTCTACAATTTCTCTAATTCTACTACCTACTCTATGATAAACACCTCCATCAGGTAATGTAGCAGTTAAATCCATGCTCATAGTTACTTGTGGGTGATTCAATGGATTTGCAACAGTAGAAATCATAGTTCTGGTAAAGGTTTTGTTACCGTCAAATTTAATTAGATTGTGGTAGAAATTATCAAATGTATAATTGATTGTATGAGAAGTAGCATCTGGTTGATAGATAAAAGTAATTATGATTTTACCTTTTACTATATTTCCATTGTTTAATGTACAACCTGTTGTCCCAAAATCAATTGTTTTAGTAACAGTAGTTCCTGGTGTAATAGCAGTTCCAAAAGCTGGTACTCTTGTAATGGTAGCACAATCTGAGAATAAAGTAAATCCATTATCGGAAGTTTTACCAGAAAGGGCATTGCTGTATGTATTTGCTTCTTGTTCTTCTACGATATTAGAAACATCTTCATTCATAGCATCGATTTTTGCATTTGCTTTAGCATCGGTTGCATTAATAGAATTGTCGCTGACATCTTTAGTACAACTCACGATAATAAAGGAAAGTAGTAATCCTGTAATTAAAATTCTTGTTTTCATAATTATATTATTTATTAAGTTACCACTATTAGACTCTTAAAATGGCAAAAGGTTTAATCAAAGGTAAATATTTTTTTCAAACTGTTGCAATGTTGTATATTTGAAGCAATGAATATCACCTCAATAATAAAACAACCCATACAAGCTGAAATGGAACTTTTTGAAAAGAAGTTCCATGAATCTATGTCTTCAAAAGTAGCTTTATTAAATAGAATCACTTATTATATAGTTAATAGAAAAGGAAAACAAATGCGACCTATGTTTGTTTTTTTGGTGGCAAAGTTAATTTCAAAAACTGGAGAGGCTAATGAGAGCACGTATCGTGGGGCTTGTGTAATTGAATTAATTCATACAGCTACTTTGGTTCATGATGATGTTGTAGATGATAGTAATCGCCGTCGAGGATTTTTTTCAATTAACGCCTTATGGAAAAATAAAATAGCGGTTTTAGTAGGTGATTATTTGTTGTCTAAAGGATTGTTGCTTTCTATTGATAATGGGGATTTTGATTTACTTCGAATTATTTCAGTTGCAGTTCGTGAAATGAGTGAAGGAGAGCTTTTGCAAATTGAAAAAGCACGTCGATTAGATATTGTAGAAGATGTTTACTATGAAATAATTCGGAAAAAGACAGCCACATTAATAGCATCTTGTTGTGCTTTAGGAGCCAAATCAGTTTCAGAAGATGAAGTCCAAGTTGAGGCTATGCGTAAATTTGGAGAATTAATTGGGATGGCTTTTCAAATAAAAGATGACTTGTTTGATTATACTGATGATGCAATAGGAAAGCCTACCGGAATTGATATTAAAGAACAAAAAATGACCTTGCCATTAATCTATGCTTTAAACAATTGTACCTCTGCTGAAAAAAGATGGTGCATCAATTCAATTAAGAATTATAATAAAGATAAAAAAAGGGTTAGGGAAGTTATTCAATTTGTAAAAGATAAACACGGATTGCAGTATGCCGAAAAAAAAATGTTGCTATATCAGCAAGAAGCACTACAAATCCTTGCCAATTTTCCAAAATCCGAATATAGAGATTCACTTGAATTGATGGTGAATTATGTTATTGAAAGAAAAAAGTAAAATTAAATTTGTTTTGATTACAAGAATAATTACAAACTATTGAAGAGAAAACTAAGGTCTTTTTGTTTTTCATGGTTTTATTGTAAATTTAAACTTAAATATAAAAAATTGATTACTAGAGAAACTATAGACAAAGTTTTTGAAACGGCTCGTGTGGAAGAAGTCATTGGTGACTTTGTTCAGCTTAAGCGCGCTGGAAGCAATTATAAAGGATTGAGTCCGTTTTCAGATGAACGTTCTCCTTCTTTTATGGTTTCTCCTGTTAAACAAATTTGGAAAGATTTTAGTTCTGGAAAAGGTGGTAGCGTAGTTACTTTTTTGATGGAACATGAGCATTTTACTTATCCGGAAGCTTTACGGTATTTGGCTAATAAATATAATATAGAAATTGAGGAAACAGAAGTTTCTAATGAAGATAAGATTGAGGCAAACGAGAGGGAAAGTATGTATTTGGTGTCTGAATTTGCTAAAAATTATTTTCATGAGGCACTTCTAAAAACAGAAGAAGGCAAAGCAATTGGGTTGTCCTATTTTAAAGAAAGAGGTTTTACTAACGAAACTATTTCTAAATTCGGTTTAGGGTATTCTTCTGAAACTTGGGATGCATTTACAAAAGAAGCATTGGGTAAAGGATATCAATTAGAGTACCTTGAAAAAGTAGGATTGACTATTGTAAAAGACGATAAACAATTTGATCGATTTAAAGGAAGGGTTATGTTTCCTATACAAAGTTTATCTGGCAGAAATTTAGGGTTTGGTGGTAGAATTTTGACCAATGATAAAAAAGCGGCTAAATATTTAAATTCTCCCGAAAGTGATATTTATCATAAGAGTAAAGTATTGTATGGTATCTTTCATGCAAAGCAAGCTATTGCTAAACAAAACATTTGTTATTTAGTAGAAGGTTATACCGATGTTATTCAAATGCATCAGGCAGGTATAGAAAATGTTGTAGCTTCTTCAGGTACGGCTTTAACTCCAGATCAAATTAGGTTAATTAATAGATTAACAAAAAATATCACTGTGCTTTTCGATGGGGATGCAGCGGGATTAAGAGCTTCTATTAGAGGTATTGACTTGATTTTGGAAGAGGGGATGAATGTTAAAGTTTGTACTTTTCCAGACGGAGATGATCCTGATAGTTTTGCACGAAAAACTTCCTATGATGATTTGGTATTATATTTAGAAACAAACGCTAAAGATTTTATACAGTTCAAAGCATCTCTTTTGATGAATGAAGCTAATAATGATCCTATTAAGAAAGCAGATTTAATTCGGGATATGGTTGTTAGTATTTCTAAAATTCCTGATCGAATCAAAAGAGAAATTTATATTCAGGAATGTGCTCGTATAATGGATATTTCTGAACAAGTATTGTTGAATACTTTGGCTCAAATGGTTCAGAAAGACATATCTGAAGCAGGTAAAAAACATAAAACAGAACAAAAAGCTTTTGAAGTTGTAAAACATGATGTACAAGTTGCAAATGAAAAATTAGATATTTTATCTAGTTTGGAAATTAGTATTATTAGTATGTTGGTATTATACGGTAATTTAGAAACTGAATTTGAAAATATTTTTATCAATTTTGATGAGGAGGGTAATGAGATTGAGGTGAAAGAAAAGGTGAAAGCTAAAGTATGTGAAAGAATATTTTTGAGTTTGCAAGAAGATGAAATTAGTTTTACAAATCCTTTATTTCAAGAGATTTATAATGATTTGATACATAATTATATTAGCAATTCTGAATTTGATATCACAAGTCATTTAAATTCAATGTCTGATGAGCAGGCTAGTATTATTTCCGATTTAATAATGGAAAATGAAAGGTATACATTAGCTGGGTGGTTAGAAAAAAAGCAAGTTTTTGTAAAAGAAAAGGATTCACAAGAAGTCATGACAAATTTAGTGACAGAAACTTTAATTTCACTCCGTGAATATTTAATCAATAAATTGATTATGGATTTAATGCAAAGTTTTCAATCAGAAGTTGGAGGTGATTTAGAAGAATTGAAAAATAATATTAATGATTACAATAAGTTAAAAGTTAATTTAACTAACAAAATCGGTAGGATTCGGTCAACCTATTTATAAAAAAAACCCGCATATAGCGGGTTTTGATTTTAAACGATTTCTAAAGTCTTAGCTTTATTGACTAAATCAACCAAGTTGGTTACATTTAACTTTGTAAGCAAACGAAGTTTGTAAGTACTAATGGTTTTTTCATTTAGCGATAAAATTTTCGCAATTTCGTTGTTTTTTTTGCCATCACTTAAAAAACGCAATACTTCGATCTCTCTATTAGAAAGCTTTCGATACAAACGTTCTGATTTGTTTTGTTTGGCAATCAAGGCTAAATTTCTCTTGATTTCTTCATTTAGGATAATTTGTCCTTGGTTTACTTTGACAATAGTGATACCTAAATTTTCAAGTTTTGATGTCTTATGAACATAGCCAGCACATCCTGCTTTAATTGCATTTGGTGCATAAATGTGTTCAGACAAGCTACTAAAAACGATAACTTTAGTTTTGGGAAAATTTCTAATGATTGACTTGACCTCATAAATACTCTTTAGTCCTTCAAGCTCTAAATCGATGATTAAGACGTCAATTTCTTTGTTTCTTAAAGCATCTGGAACCATAAAAAAATTCCCTACGTTTGACACAATACTTATTTCAGGATGGTCCTTGAAGTAAGCTTTCATGCCAAAGTGTACAACTGGAAAGTTATCAGCAATACATACATTTATCATAATTGTGGTATTTGATAAAAAATTAATAGAAAATTACTGTAAAGTTAAAAATTATATTGAAAATACTTAACATTCATTGTTTTATTTAAATTCTTCGGGTATTATACATACTGGTATTGAATTCATTTTATGTTGATTTATTTTATTTAATCTACTGTATATTTCAAAGACCTCTTTTTCTCTTCCAAAAAAATCTTCACTTTTTTTGTTTTTTTCGGATTCTAACATAGCCCATTCTAATTCGTCATAACTTGCGCCTAATTGATCTTCATCTGTTCTCGTATCACCAAATAATCCATCTGTTGGTGCTGCTTTAAGTATGGATTCAGGAACACCTAAATAGTCACCTAATTTATACACGTCACTTTTCATTAAATCAGCAATAGGACTTATATCAACCCCACCATCTCCATATTTAGTATAAAAGCCTACACCGAAATCTTCTACTTTATTTCCAGTACCTGCAACTAAATAGCCATGAATTCCCGCTAAATAATATAATGAAGTCATTCTCAATCGAGCTCTTGAATTTGCTAATGCTAATTGGTAAGAAGCTTCATTGTTTGATTCAGGCATATTATTCTTAAAAACATCAAATAAATTAGTGAGATCAAGTTCTATACTTTTTACATTGGTATATTTTGATTTTAAAAAAGCAATATGTTCTTTTTTTCGTTCTACATGGCTAAAATGTTGATGTATCGGTAATTCTACACATAGTGTTGGCAAACCTGTTTGCGCACATAGAGTAGATGTTACTGCTGAATCAATTCCGCCAGAAACACCAACTACAAAACCATTTGTTTTTGCTTTGCTAGAATAATCTTTCAACCATAAAACAATTAAGTTGTTGGTTTTCCCTACCAAGATTTTACTTTTTTTAGCCATTACTTATGAATTAATTTGAAATCTCCAATGTATATTTGCAAATGTAAAAAAATCAATTCCCTTTTTAGGTTTCATAAATCTAATAAATCATTAAAAAAATGAAAAAAACTTTTTGGTTTGCCTTTTTACTCGTTTCACTAATTTCGTGTGATAAAAAATCCAAAATTGAAAAAGAAGTAGAAGCTATTTCAGTTAATATAAAGGTGGATCGTTTTGATAATGCCTTTTTTGAAACTAATCCTGAAGGTTTGCAAACATTAAAAGCTAAATATCCATTCTTTTTTCCAAGAGAAGTAAATGATAGTGTTTGGGTTGAAAAGTTACAAAATAAGGATTGGAAAGATTTATACCATGAAGTTGAGAAGAAATATTCTGATTTCAGCACCCAAACAAATGAAATCGAGAATTTGTTTCGTCATATAAAATATTATTTTCCACAAACTATAACTCCAAAAGTTTATACAGTAATTGCTGATATGGATTATAATAATAAAGCAATCTATGCTAATGATAAATTGGTTATTGCATTAGAGTTGTATTTAGGGAAGCAACATAAATTTTATCAGTTTCCTGAATATATAAAGCAAAACTTTGAAGAAAGGCAAATGATGCCTGATGTTGTGACTAGTTTTTCTTTAAGTAAGATTCCTCCACCAAATGATAAAACATTGTTGTCTAATATGATTTATTTTGGAAAACAATTGTATTTGAAAGATTTATTATTGCCCGATTATTCAGAGGCTGAAAAAATTGGATATACTCCAGAGCAAGAACAGTGGTGTAAAGAGAATGAGTCTTACATTTGGCGTTATTTTATTGAAGAAAATTTATTGTATGATTCAGATTCACGCTTGCCTAATCGTTTCATTAATTTAGCGCCATTTTCAAAATTTTATTTAGAAATTGATAATGATTCTCCAGGTAGAGTTGGACAATGGATTGGATGGCAAATTGTACGTTCTTTTATGGCAAACAATGAAGTAAGTATTAATGATATGCTTAAATTGGATGCAAAAGAATTATTTGAAAAATCAAAATATAAACCTAAAAAAAACGAATAGCTTCATGAAATCAGAAATAAATTTCCAAATTGAACTAGATGATAATCGGGTTCCAGAAAAATTGTCTTGGACTGCGTTAGAAGGAGGTGTTGAAAATCAAGAAGCAAAAGCAATTATGCTCTCTATCTGGAATAGTAAAAACAGGGAGTCTTTACGAATTGATTTATGGACTAAAGATATGCCTGTTGATGAAATGAAAATATTTATATATCAATCATTAATTGCAATGTCTGAAACATTTCAAAGAGCAACAAATGATGATAAAATGACTGCGACTATGCAGGATTTTTGCGAATATTTTGCAGAAAAAATGGAATTAAAGAAATAAAAATAATATCTATAAAGTATTACTTTTAAACATTTGTTCATTTACCCCATCAATAAATTCTAAAAGTTGTTCTCTACCTGTGGCTTCTAAAGATGAAGTAACAAAGTATTGAGGTATTTCTTCCCAATTATTGGCTAATAGTGCTTTTCGATATGAAGCTATATGTGAGTCAATTTTGGTTTTGCTAATTTTATCAGCTTTAGTAAAAATGATGCAAAAGGGAACTTCAATTTCGCCTAAATAGTTTATGAATTCTAAATCAATTTTTTGAGCTTCTAGTCTAATATCAATTAAAATAAAAGCACATACTAGTTGTTCTCTCTTTTCGAAATAATCGGTTATGAATTTTTGAAATACTTCTTTTGTTTTTTTTGAAACACGAGCATATCCATATCCGGGTAAATCTACTAAAAACCAATTTAAATTTATTTTAAAGTGATTTATAAGTTGTGTTTTTCCAGGTCTTCCAGAAGTTTTTGCCAAATTTTTATGATTAGTCAACATGTTTATTAATGACGACTTTCCTACGTTTGAACGGCCAATAAAAGCATATTCTGGCAATGGGTCTTTAGGGCATTTGCTTACTTCTGAATTGCTTATAATAAACTCGGCACTTGTGATTTTCATGGTATAATTTCAATAAAAAAGTCCTGAATAAGGACTTCGATTTTAGTCTATAAGTGAACTTCTTTTAACCAATCATGTAGTAAACGATTAAATTCATCCGGATGTTCCATCATGGCGGCATGGCCACATTTGTCAATCCAATACAACTCCGAATTTGGCATTAATTTGTGAAATTCATCAGCAACTTCAGGAGGAGTCACTATGTCGTTTTTGCCCCATATTATACAAGTTTTCACATGCATTTTAGGTAAATCTTTAGCCATATTATGACGAATTGCACTTTTAGCAATTGTTAATGTTTTAATGACTTTCATTCTATCGTTCACAACGGAAAACACCTCGTCTACTATTTCTTTTGTGGCAACTTTTGGGTCATAGAAAACAGCTTCAGCTTTATTTTTAATATATTCATAATCCCCTCGTTTTGGATAGCTATCTCCCATTGCACTTTCGTAAAGACCTGAACTTCCTGTAATTACTAGGCCAGCTACTTTTTCTGGGTACATTTTTGAGTGGTATAAAGCGATATGTCCGCCAAGGGAATTGCCTAAAAGTATAACACGTTCAAATCCTTTGAAAGTGATAAAATCTTTCACATATTTTGCAAATGCTTTCACATTTGTTTTTAAAATGTTTTGAGTGTAAATAGGTAATTCTGGGATTACAATTTTATATCCTTTGGATGAGAAATAACTAGCAACTCCGTTAAAATTACTAAGCCCTCCCATTAAACCATGTAGAATCACGATTGGGGTACCTTCTCCAGCTTCAAAATAGGAATAACGTCCTTCTTTTTTAAAATTTCCTTCCATATATATTGGACTATTGCGTCCGCAACAAATATATGATTTTATACCTTAAATTACCTTCAATACTGGAATATTTACCATTAAATATGTGTTAATCCTTTGGTTTTTTTAATTCACTTATGTCTAGTAAGGGTTTATTATAACATTTTCATTTACATACTAAAATTTATGAATACTCTAAATTAAATGCTTCAAATCAGTGTTTTATGAGTTATTATCATTGTTTAGTGATATTCATTGCTGATTGCTTAAATGACAAAACATGTTGTATTTAATGTCATGTCTTTTGACATGTGATGAAAAGTGGTAAAACTTATTAACAAAGTGGTATATAGTGGTAAAATGTGGTAATATATTTTATATTTTTGCTCATAATCTAAACGAATACATGTTGAACTCCATAATTGGAACATATGAGTGCAAAGTTGATGCAAAAGGAAGACTAATGATTCCTTCTGCGTTGAAGAAGCAATTGTCGAATTCTATGCAAAATGGATTTGTGTTGAAGCGTTCTGTTTTTCAACCATGTTTAGAATTGTATCCTATGAATGAGTGGGAGTTAATGATGGAAAAAATCAATAAACTAAATCGATTTGTAAAGAAAAACAATGATTTTATTCGTCGTTTTACTGCAGGAGTTAAAGTGGTTGATGTTGATGATTTGGGTAGATTGTTAATCCCTAAAGATTTGATTGTTTTTGGTTCAATTTCAAAAGATATAGTGCTTTCCTCGGCAGTTAACATAGTTGAAATTTGGGATAAAGATTTGTATGAATCTGCTATTGCAGGTGGGGATGTTGATTTTGCTGATTTGGCTGAAGATGTTATGGGTAACGGTAATGACGACAATAATGGAATATCATAATCCAGTTTTATTAAAAGAAACTGTCGATGGTTTAAATATTAAACCCGATGGAATTTATGTAGATGTAACTTTTGGTGGCGGGGGTCACTCAAAAGAAATCTTAAGTAGATTAGGGACAGAAGGAAAGTTGTTTGGGTTCGATCAAGATGAAGATGCTTGGGTAAATGCATTGCCTGATGAAAGGTTTGTTTTGATTCAAGAAAATTTCAGATACATAAAAAGATTTTTGAGATTTCATGGAATAAAAAGTGTAGATGGTATACTTGCTGATTTAGGAGTTTCATCTCATCAGTTTGATGTTCCTGAGAGAGGTTTTTCTACACGTTTTGATGCGGATCTCGATATGAGAATGAGTAAAAAAAACGATTTAGATGCTTATAAAGTTATAAATGAATATGATGAAAATAATCTAAAAAGAATTTTTTTGGATTATGGTGAATTAAAATCGGCGCCTGCATTGACAAAAGCAATAATAGAGGCTAGAGAGATTAAAATTATTGCCACGACAGACGAATTAAAAGTGGTTTTGGCAAAGTTTTTACCTGAGCAATTTAAAAATAAAATATTAGCTCAAATCTATCAGGCCATTCGAATTGAAGTTAATCAAGAAATGGATGTTTTAAAAGAATTTTTAGAACAATCTCTTGAAATATTAAAGCCAGAAGGAAGATTAAGCGTTATTTCTTATCATTCTTTGGAAGATAGATTGGTGAAGCGATTTATGAAAAATGGACTTTTTGAAGGAGAACCAGTTCGTGATTTTTATGGAAACTTTTCCGTGCCATTCAAGTTGGTTGGTAAGTTAGTAGTGCCTTCAGATGCTGAAATAAAGCTTAATAACAGAGCGCGAAGTGCTAAGTTAAGAATAGCGGAAAAACGATAATCAAATGAATAAAGGGATTATTAGCATATTAAAAGCTCAATATTTAGTAAACGAAGATTCTACAAAGAATTGGCGGTTTATAGTGTTTTTAATCTTTTTAGCTATTATAATGATTGCCAATGAGCATCGTTATGATGAAAAGATTTTCAGAATTGCAGAATTAACGAATGAAGTTAAAGAGTTGCGTTCTGAATTTGTAGATAACCGTTCTGAATTAATGAAATTAAAAATGGAATCAACTGTGTCAGTTAAGATGGAAGATCGTAAAATATTTCCATCTCAGGTGCCACCGCAAAAGATAAAAGTTAAAAAAATTGAAGAAAAGAGTTTCTTCCAAAAATTATGGCAGTAGAAGATAAACATATCTCTTACCGAATTTATTTAGTTGCTTTTGCTATCTTTTTGCTAGCATTGGCAATTACTTTTAAACTAACTAAAATACAGTGGGTTCAAGGTGATTATTACAGAAAATTAGCCAAAGAAAGAACTGTAAAAAACTTTGTTATTCCCGCAAATAAAGGAAATATATATTCGGCAGACGGAAGTTTATTGGCTACATCCATCCCTAATTACAATATTAGATTTGATGCAGTAGCACCAAAAAATGAAGATTTCGAAAAAAATGTTAAACCATTAGCAGATTCATTATCTCTACTATTTGGAAAACCAAGCTCGTTTTATCACACGCAATTGAGAATGGCGCGCGCCAATAAAAACAGGTATTTGTTAGTTGCGCGTGATTTGAGTTATACCTATTATATGAAAGTGAAGAGTTTCCCGCTATTCAATTTAGGTGCCAATAAAGGTGGAATGATTACAGAACAAGAAACAGTTCGTGAGCATCCAATTGGAAAAATTGCCGAACGAACTATTGGTTATGAGCGATTAACGCCAGATGGAAAACCTGATGGGAAAGGTATAGAATGGTCTTTTAGAAAATATTTGAATGGTAAAGATGGTAAAGTATTAAAGCAAAAAATTGCAAAAGGACAATGGAAACCTATTAGAGATATCAACGAAATTGACCCTCAAGATGGTTATGATGTGATATCTACTTTGGATGTATATATTCAAGATATAGCGCATCATGCGTTATTGAAGCAATTACAGGAATATAAAGCAGATCATGGATGTGTGGTAGTTATGGAAACTAACACAGGAAAAATTAAAGCGATTTCTAATTTGGGCAAATTAAAAGAAACCGATTCAACTTATTTTGAAACGACCAACTACGCCATTATGGAAGCGCATGAGCCAGGTTCTACTTTTAAATTAGTTGATATGATTGCTTTGCTTGATGATCATAAAATTGACACAACTAAAGTGTATGATTGTAAAGGTGGTGTAATAAGTTATCCTTCTTTTAAAGGAAAAAAAGTTAAAGACTCACATGAAGGGGGTTGGGGACGAATTACTTTAGCTAAAGGGTTTGAGGTGTCTTCCAATACTGTAATGGTTCAGGCGGTTTATGAAAATTATAAAAATAATCCTCAAGAATTTATAGATAGAATTAATAAAATGGGTTTGAACAAACCCTTAGGATTACCAATTAAAGGTGAAGGCAAGCCCTATATTCCGCAACCAACAGATAAACACTGGAGTGCTTTATCATTGCCTTGGATGGCCTATGGGTATGGAGTTTCTGTTACACCTTTGCAAACATTAACATTATATAATGCAATTGCAAATAATGGGGAAATGGTGAAACCCCAATTTGTTTCTGAGATTAAAGAATGGAATAAAGTTATAAAGAAATATGATAAGCAAGTCATAAATCCAAAAATCTGTTCTGATGAAACGATAAAGAAATTAAAAGCCGTACTGCAAAATGTGGTTAAAGTAGGCACAGGATCGAAATTGTATTCAAAGAACTTTTCAATGGCTGGTAAAACGGGAACTGCACAAGCTAATTATGCAAAAAACGGGGGATCAGATAAGCATTATATTTCCTCTTTCGTTGGTTTTTTTCCAGCAGAGAATCCTAGATATTCCTGTATAGTAGTGGTCCATAAACCGAGTACTATTGGGAACAACTATTTTGGAGCGGATGTAGCAGGGCCTGTTTTTAAAAGAATTGCCCAAAAAATTTACACCGATTCACCTTCTACTAATGAAATCAAAAATTTAAATAAAAAGATTGAAAAACAGGAATTGGCTTATGATGATTATACTATCAAATCATCCTCTGAATATAAAGTGATTCCTAACCTAAAAGGGATGAGTGGGATGGATGCCGTAGCACTATTAGAAAATCTAAAAGTTAAAGTAAAAGTTATTGGTGTAGGGAAAGTGAAAAGACAATCTATCCAACCTGGTGCCACACTAGATAAAAATAAAATTATCATACTCGAATTATCGTGATTAGTTTAAAAGACATATTATATAAAGTAGCTATTGAAGTCGTTAAAGGTTCGACTGATATTTCTATTGATAAAATTGAATTTGATTCTAGAAAAATTCAAGATAATGATCTGTTTGTAGCCATTCGTGGGACACTTTCAGATGGACACGAATATATTGAAAAAGCAATCAACCTAGGTGCTACAGTTATTGTTTGTGAAACATTACCGGCTATCATTGTAACTGGAATTACGTATATCCAAGTTAAAGACACCAATATGGCATTAGCTTATTTGGCGGCCAATTATTATGGTAACCCTTCCCATAACTTAAAATTAGTGGGAATCACAGGAACTAATGGGAAAACAACTATTGCATCTTTATTATACCAATTATTCAAAAAAGCAGGTTACAAAGTAGGCTTGCTATCTACTGTTAAAATTATGGTAGATGATAAGGAGTATAAAGCAACACACACCACGCCAGATTCATTGACTATCAATAACTATTTGGCTGAAATGAATACTGTAGGCGTAGAATATTGCTTCATGGAAGTTAGTTCGCACGGCATTCATCAAAAGCGAACTGATGGGTTACAGTTCGCTGGTGGTGTTTTTACTAATTTGTCTCATGATCATTTAGACTATCACCCCACGTTTGCAGAATATCGGGATGTTAAAAAATCATTTTTTGATTCGTTGCCTAAATCAGCGTTTGCATTAACAAATAGTGATGATAAGAATGGTCAAGTAATGTTACAAAATACCGCTGCTAAAAAAATAACCTATGCGTTAAAATCGTATGCAGATTACAAAGCCCAAATATTAGAAAACCAACTCTCTGGATTGTTGTTGAAAATAAATGAAAATGAAGTGTGGGTTCGATTGATAGGAACTTTCAATGCCTATAATTTATTGGCAATATATGGAACCGCAGTCGAATTAGGGTTAGATAAGCTTGAGGTTTTACGTTTGTTGTCTGAGTTAGAAAGTGTTTCTGGACGATTCCAATTTATAGTGTCAGATCAAAAAATCACGGCTATAGTTGATTATGCTCATACTCCCGATGCGTTAGAAAATGTTTTGAAAACAATCACAGATATACGCACCAATAATGAACAATTAATTACAGTTGTAGGTTGTGGAGGGGATAGAGACAAAACCAAACGTCCGATAATGGCTCATATCGCAACAACTTGGAGTAATAAAGTGATAATTACATCAGATAATCCTAGAAGTGAAGATCCTAATGTGATAATTGCCGAAATGGAACAAGGTGTTGAGCTTCAAAATCAAAAAAAGACAATGTCTATTGTGGATCGTAAGCAAGCCATTAAGACTGCATGTCAATTAGCAGGGCCTAATGATATCCTCCTAATTGCTGGAAAAGGGCATGAGACCTATCAAGAAATTCAAGGCATTCGTTATGATTTTGATGATATGAAAACAGTTAAAGAATTATTAGAACAACTCAATAAATAAAAACTATGCTATATTATTTATTTGAATACTTAGACAAAACATTGGATATTCCTGGTACAGGCGTATTTCAATACATTACTTTTCGTTCAGCTTTGGCAATTATTTTGTCATTGATGATATCCACTATTTATGGTAAAAAAATAATTAATTTTTTACGAAATCAACAAGTGGGTGAAACGGTTAGAGAACTTGGACTTGAAGGACAAACTCAAAAGGCAGGGACTCCAACAATGGGTGGTTTAATTATAATTATTGCCACTTTAATTCCTGTTTTGTTGTTGACCAAATTGAATAATATTTATATCATTTTGTTAATAATGACTACCCTTTGGATGGGTACGATTGGGTTTATTGATGATTATATTAAAATATTTAAAAAGGATAAACAAGGTTTAAAAGGTATTTTTAAGGTAATTGGACAAGTGGGACTTGGTATTATTGTTGGATCAGTTCTTTATTTTAACCCAAGTGTTACGGTTCGTGAAAAATCGAATAATCCAATCACTTTTAATCAGTCTGAAAATACCATAAAACAAACTCCTATCGAAGAAAAATCAACGGTAACGACTATTCCATTTATGAAAAATAATGAATTGGATTATGCGGAATTGTTGGCATGGACTGGTGAAGGATATCAAAATTGGGCATGGTTAGTATTTATTCCTATTGTGATTTTTATTATAACAGCAGTTTCAAATGGCGCTAATTTAACGGATGGTATAGATGGGCTAGCAGCAGGAACTTCGGCTATATCCGTTCTCGCTTTAGGGATTTTCACTTTCGTTTCTGGAAATCTTATTTTGTCTAGTTATTTGAATATTATGTACATCCCTAATTCTGGTGAAATGACAGTGTTTATTTCTGCTTTTGTGGGGGCGCTAATTGGTTTCCTTTGGTACAATTCCTATCCAGCATCTGTTTTTATGGGAGATACAGGTAGCTTGACTATCGGTGGGATTATTGCAGTATTAGCTATATCCGTTCGAAAAGAAATGTTGTTGCCTGTTTTATGTGCCATATTTTTTGCTGAAAATTTATCAGTGATTGTACAGGTGTCCTATTTTAAATACACTAAAAAACGGTATGGAGAGGGAAAACGCATCTTCTTAATGTCGCCGTTACATCATCATTATCAAAAGAAAGGATATCACGAAAGTAAAATAGTTACCCGTTTTTGGATTGTAGCTATTTTGTTAGCTATTGTTTCTATTGTGACTTTAAAATTAAGATAAATGAAACGGTTGGTTGTATTAGGTGGAGGTGAAAGTGGAGTAGGTACTGCCATTTTGGGAAAGCAAAAAGGATATGATGTTTTTGTGTCTGATTATGGTAAAATAAAAGATAATTACAGAGACGTTCTTACGAAATATGAAATTGTATGGGAAGATGAAACTCATACAGAAGATCTGATTTTAAATGCCGATGTGGTCATGAAAAGTCCCGGTATTCCAGATAAAGCACCAATAATAAAGAAATTGGTTGAAAAAGGAATCCCTGTTATTTCAGAAATAGAATTTGCAATGGCTTATACCACTGCTAAAACTATTGGAATTACTGGAAGTAATGGCAAGACAACAACAACCATGTTGACCTACCATTTGCTTAAAGAGGGCGGGTTGAATGTAGGATTGGGAGGCAATATTGGGAAAAGTTTTGCTTGGCAAGTTGCCGAAGAAAATTTTGATTGTTATGTCTTAGAGTTGAGCAGTTTTCAACTAGATGGCATTAGCTCCTACCGGCCAGATATTGCTATAATAACCAATATAAGCCCAGATCATTTGGATCGATATGAATATAAATATGAAAATTATATCGATTCAAAATTTAGAATTACAATGAATCAAACGAAAGAGGATTTTCTCATCTATGATGCAGATGATGAAGCTATTTCAAATTGGTTCCAAGAAAATAAAACAAACGCGCAATTAATTCCTTTTTCATTGAATAAAACCTTTGAAAATGGAGCCTTTATCAAAAACGACACTATGGAAGTTTCTATCAACAACGAAGAATTTCAAATGAAAACCGGAGAGGTTTCATTAGAAGGAAAACACAACATGAAAAA
>JAHEHJ010000059.1 GCA_024644655.1 Flavobacterium sp. | reverse complement strand
CCATGAAATTAAAATTCAGTATCCTACTTGTATTTTGTTTGAATGTGATGATTCTATCCGCCCAAACAAAAAAGAAGTTAACCGCTAAACCTAGTAAAGGCACAATCACTAATGTTACTGTTAAACCAGCAACTCCATCCACTGACCAAGGTATATTCGCTTTAATCAGTACAGATAAAGGAACAATCAATATTGCATTGGATTACAAAAAAACACCTATTACTGTAGCTAACTTCATCTCGTTGGTTGAAGGAACAAACACCTATGTAACAGATGAAAAATTAAAAGGAAAACCTTTTTATGACGGATTGAAATTCCACCGTGTTATTGCTGACTTTATGATTCAAGGGGGTGACCCTGCAGGAAATGGCTCAGGAGGCCCAGGCTACGCCTTTAAAGATGAAATCTCAGATGCGAAGTTTGACAAACCTGGTATTTTAGCTATGGCTAATTCAGGACCTAAAACCAATGGATCTCAGTTTTTTATTACCCATAAAGATACACCTTGGCTAACTGGAAAACACAGTATTTTTGGTTTCGTAGTTAAAGGACAAGATGTGGTAAACGCCATCAAACAAGATGATATCATCAAAAAAATCACCATCACTCGTAAAGGAGCTGAAGCGATGAAATTTGATGCAGTGAAAACATTCACAGAGTATATGGCAAACAAATCAGAAGATGATAAAAAAGAAGCTGCTGCCGATAGCGAAAGAAAAAAGAAACAACAAGAACTAGAAGCTCAAAAACAAGCTGCCTACAAAGCGCAATACGGAACTGTGATTGCTGCAAAAGAAACTTACCTTACTACTAATAAAGCTACAGCTACAGAAACTGCAAGTGGTTTAAAATATAAAATCATTTCTACAGGCGCTGGTAAAAAACCAACTGAGGGTGCTAACGTATTCATTCA
Organism: Flavobacterium sp.; assembly: GCA_024644655.1. GTDB lineage: Bacteria > Bacteroidota > Bacteroidia > Flavobacteriales > Flavobacteriaceae > Flavobacterium. The sequence continues at coordinate 8,995 of JAHEHJ010000059.1, read as the reverse complement.
TTATGCTGGCTATTTAGAAGATGGTAGCTTATTTGACAGTAGCTATGAAACCGTTTGTAAAGAGTTTGGAAGATTTGATGAAAATCGTGCAAAAGCAAATGGATACCAACCTTTCCCTTTTCAATATGGAAAGAAAGATGGTTTAATCCCTGGATTTATTGAAGGATTAAATCAATTAAGTTTTGGCGATAAAGCAATCGTATATATCCCATCAAAATTAGGATATGGTGAAAGAGGAGCTGGAAATGTAATTCCACCGAATTCAAATATAATTTTCGAAATTGAATTATTAGAAACGGCACCTGCGAAATAAGCACATACAGTTACAAAAAAAAGAGTCCAAATTGGACTCTTTTTTTTATTCCTTTTTATTCATAAACAAATAATAAACCGGGATTCCTAAGGCCACAATACCTAATCCCAATCCGGTGTTTCGAGTATCATATAGCAGCAAATCTACACATATCAAACTCGTGATTATTATATACAATATAGGTACTACTGGATAGCCAAAAGCTTTATACGGTCGTTCAGCATCGGGTTCTTTTCTGCGCAAAATAAACAACCCTCCTATGGTTAATATATAGAACAACAAGGAAGCAAAAGTAGCATAGGTTAGTAAGTCCCCATAGCGCCCTGTTAGACACAAAAAGCAAGCCCAAACACATTGAACCCATAGCGCACGAGCGGGTACATCATTCGCGTTCAAGTCGGCTGCTTTTTTGAAAAACAATCCATCTTTTGCCATGGCATAAAACAACCGTCCTCCCGATAAAATCAATCCACTATTGCATCCAAACGTAGAAACCATGATTAATCCAGCCATCATAAATACACCCACATTCCCCATTATAGCACTTGCAGCAGCAGCTCCTACTCTATCCTGACTGGCAAACATGATTCCGTGTTGGGTCACAGTAGCCGTGTCCCCTGGCATACCGTGTAAGGGCAACAATGCTAAGTAGGCTATATTGGCTAGTATATAAATAATGGTAACTAGTAGTGTACCTAAAAACAAACTACGGGGTATATTCTTTTTAGGATCTTTAATTTCTCCCGCTATAAAGGTTACATTATTCCAAGCATCACTCGAAAAAAGCGAATTGATAACAGTAGCTCCCATTGCACCTAACAATGCAATACCTGAAAGCTTGGTAAACGTAATCGTCCCATCGGCTTCTAAAGTGGTTTTACCAGCTTCCCACATCGAACTAAAATTATGCGCAAAAGTATCGGTATGGAAACCGATATAAATCCCTAAAGTAATCAAGGCGAACAAAGCTATTAATTTGGCTGAAGTAAAAACCAACTGAATAATTTTCCCGCTTTTGATTCCTTTTGTATTGATAAACGTGAGCAAAACTATAATACACATGGCCAATACTTGTTTATTGGTAAAAACAATACTATCACCTAAAGAACCTATTTTAGTTTCTAAAAACGGAAAAAACACTGCAGAATAATTGGAAAAGGCAACAGCTACAGCCGCTATAGTACCCGTTTGAATGACAGTAAATACAGTCCATCCATACAGAAAGGAAATCAATTTTCCATAAGCTCTTTGAATGTATACATATTGCCCTCCCGCATTGGGCATCATACCTGCCAATTCCCCATAACTTAAAGCAGCGGACATAGTCAATAATCCTGTTACTAGCCATATTACTAATATCCAAGCCGCAGAGCCTACATCGCGGGCCATGGCAGCGGTTACCAAAAAGATTCCGGATCCTATCATGGAACCCGCTACTAAACTAGTAGCATCTAGTAATCCTAAAGAGCGTTTTAATTCGTGTTTTACTTCTGACATAAAGTATAGTGGGTTTGGTTATTTATAAATCATTAGAGTTTTTTGGCCTCATTCCAAAACACATCCATTTCGGCTAAGGTCATATCCATTAAAGGCTTTCCAAGTTCTTCAGCTTTACTTTCTAGAAACTTAAAACGCTTGATAAACTTTTTATTGGTTCGTTCTAAAGCATCTTCAGGGTTTACCTTTAGAAAACGGGCATAATTAATCATGGAGAAAAGGACATCCCCAAATTCGGCTTCAATTTTATCTTGATCTCCAGCTTCTACTTCGACTTGCAATTCCTGTAATTCTTCTTGAACTTTATCCCACACTTGATGAGGCTCTTCCCAATCAAACCCAACTCCTTTTACTTTATCTTGTATTCGGCTTGCTTTTACAAGTGCAGGTAAACTTTTAGGTACACCTTCTAAAACTGATTTTTTGCCTTCCTTTAATTTAAGTTTTTCCCAATTCTGTTTTACTTCTTCTTCATCAGCCACTACCACATCTCCATAGATATGAGGATGCCGATCGATTAGCTTATCACAAATACTATTGGCTACATCGGCTATATCAAAAGCATTGGATTCGCTTCCTATTTTAGCATAAAAAACTATATGCAATAATAAATCACCCAGCTCTTTCTTGATTTCGAGTAAGTCATGATTTAAAATGGCATCACCCAATTCATAGGTTTCTTCAATGGTTAAGTGGCGTAAGCTTTCCAATGTTTGCTTTTTATCCCATGGACACTTTTCTCTCAAATCATTCATGATATCGAGCAATCGATTAAAGGCATCTAACTGTTGTTGGCGCGTATTCATAACTTGTGGTTTGTGTAAAAATAAAAAATCCTAGCACTGAAAACAGTACTAGGATTTGTTTTTATTAGAAAGTAATTAACTATTCTTTCTTAGTAGCCTTTTTAGGGGCTTTTTTTGCTTTTACTTCTTCAACTACTTGTTCTTTAATAGTCTCCGCATTTTCTACTTTAGGTTCTTCTTTAGAAACTAAGCCTTTTGATTGAAGTATATTATACCAATTCAACAATTTCTTGATATCCGAAGCATAAACTCTATCCTCATCATAATCGGGTAAAATCTCTTTGAAATATGATATTAACTTAGCGTTATCTTCTTTGTGAGAAACTGAAGTAGGTCCTTCATTTTCTTTAATAGCAATAGCACGCATGATTTCTACTAATGGTTTTTCTTCACTATAGGTATACATAGAGATTTCGGATAGCAAACTAACATTACTTCGCATTCCTACTGTAATTTTTTTTCCATCAAGTAAAGACTCTGCTAAGAACCCTGATCTGGTTTGTAATTTCAATTCGAATAATCCGGGTTTTCCAGCAATTGCTAAAATTTTTTCTACGTTCATTTTATAATTTAGTTAAGGGCACAAATATATTTAAATGTTTAGTTGATAGTGGTATTTTATCGTCCTTTTTTATTGGCAAATTTCATTTTATAATCAGGTCTTGCCTTACCGTCCATAATATTTTGCAACTTCTTTTTAATCAATGTTTTCTTCAACATCGAAATTTTATCGGTAAATAAGATGCCTTCAATATGATCATATTCATGTTGGATTACTCGAGCAATTAAACCGTCAAAGACTTCAGTTTTAGTCACGAAATTCTCATCACAATATTCAATTGTGATTTTTTCATTTCGATATACATCTTCTCTAACATCGGGAATACTCAAACAGCCTTCATTAAACCCCCATTCTTCACCTTCTTCTTTCAACATTTTAGCGTTGATAAAAACACGCTTAAACCCTTTTAATTGTTCTTGCTCTTCTTTAGATAAATCTTCTGATTCACTGAAAGGCTCCGTATCTATGATAAACAAACGAATGCCAAGTCCCACTTGAGGAGCGGCTAAACCAACACCACACGCATAGTACATGGTTTCAAACATGTTTGCAATTACATCATTAAGATTTGGATATTCTGGGGTAATCTCTTTACCAACTTGTCTTAAAACTGGCTCACCATATCCGTAAATAGGAATAATCATTTTCTTTTAATTTTAGTACTCAATCTTTGTTAAGCACAACGTTTTAGTATTTCAAGGGCCAAAAATAAGTAATTTAAATCATTTTTCGCGTAAGATAATCTTGCAGTAATATGGTAGCCGCAATTTCATCAACCAATCCTTTATTCTGACGTTGCTTTTTAGACAACCCACTATCTATCATCGTTTGGAATGCCATTTTTGAAGTAAAGCGTTCATCTACTCGAATCAAACTCATCTCTGGAAAAGCAGAAACAAAAGCGGCAGCAAACTTTTCAATGATAGGAGTGCTCTCTGAAGGCAGACCATTCATCTGTTTGGGTTCTCCCAATAAGACTTTGGATACGTTTTCTTTCGCAAAATAATCTTTCAAAAAAGAAATAGCCGATTCAGAAGGAATAGTGGTCAATCCAGAAGCAATAATTTGCAATTCATCCGTCACAGCTATGCCCGTTCTTCGTATTCCATAATCTATAGCTAGTATTCTTGGCATTGCTTTTTTTATTTACAAAGGTAATTTAATTATTGTTCTTTGAAATAGCAGCTTTGAATTGGGCCACTTTATTCTTTTTGAATTTTAATGTAAGTAGATCTCCTTCTATCGTATATCCATCTACTTCACTCAACATCTTCATAAAATCCTTTTCCAAACTCATATCATCACAAACAACCATAGTTGATATGCCATTCGTAAATGATATTGCAAATGCGGATTTCATAAAATAAGTACCCGTAAAAGTATTACATCCTACAAACCCGTTAAATTTACCATCTCGAGAATTCAACTGTAGTATAAAGTGTTTGGATCCAACTCCTTTAATTCTTTTTCCATGCAATTGACAAAGTCTCCATTGTGTTGCGGCTAAAGTAAACTTTCCTATTGCTGGATTCACTTGGGTAATGATGGTTTTAGCCTTCATTTTGTTATTCAAATTCACAATAGGTTTAGATTGATCTTGTAAAACCGCATTTGCAGGTGCTACCTTTTGCTTGGTCAACACATACTCTTTCTCAAATTTACCTGTAATTCTCCTGCCTCTCATATTCAACTGAGTAATGGTATTTTTATTTACTGCATATAAATTAGGAGCGCCCTCAGAATTGTCTAATCGCACGATACTTCCATTCTTATTCCATGAGTAGGTACCTTTTTGTTCAAAAATCTTATTCCCTTTGCCCAAATAAGTAGTGCGTAATGTATAGGTAGCATTCTCATTCAAACATAAACTTGTCTCAATACCTTCACAGTCGGCGCAGGGTAATACCCCTTTATAATACCCCACATAATCAAGTATACCTTTGGCATTAACCGTAAAACCTTCAAAGGCAGAATCGCGATTTAACTCATTCCCTGCGTTGTCCTTTTTACAACCTATAAAACAAATAAGAGCAAATAATAAAGTAAAGGTAAAGTTCTTCATAAAGTTCGAATTAAAGACGAATACAGCGACAGACAAACTTAAATATTCTAAAATGAATACGATATTATTTAACATTATTTTGATACAACACGGACCTCAACAATTGCTTTGCTACTTTATAAAAATGCACTTATCTTTGCTTAAATAATTTATTTCATGACTACACTACAAAACATCATAGAATCTGCCTGGGACAACCGTGCATTATTACAGGAAGAAACAACAACCAATGCCATTAGAGAAGTTATTGCCCTTTTAGATGCAGGAACTTTACGCGTTGCCGAGCCTACTGAAAAAGGATGGCAAGTCAATGAATGGGTAAAAAAAGCAGTGGTGATGTATTTCCCAATTCAAAAAATGGAAACTTGGGAAGCAGGTATCTTTGAGTACCATGACAAAATGATTTTAAAAACAGGCTATGCAGAAAAAGGCATTCGTGTGGTTCCTCCAGCAACAGCACGGTATGGAGCCTATATCTCTAAAGGGGTTATTCTAATGCCAAGTTATGTCAATATTGGGGCTTATGTAGATGAAGGCACTATGGTTGACACCTGGGCTACGGTAGGTAGTTGTGCCCAAATTGGAAAAGATGTACACTTGTCAGGAGGTGTGGGTATAGGTGGTGTTTTAGAACCCCTACAAGCTGCCCCTGTTATCATAGAAGACGGAGCTTTTATTGGTTCCCGTTGTATTGTGGTAGAAGGAGTTCGTGTTGAAAAAGAAGCGGTGTTGGGTGCGAATGTGTGCTTGACTGCCTCTACAAAAATTATAGATGTTACGGGTAGCGAACCTATTGAATACAAAGGATTCGTGCCAGCCCGTTCGGTAGTGATTCCTGGAAGTTATACCAAAACGTTCGCTGCAGGGGACTATCAAGTACCTTGTGCGTTGATTATAGGCACACGCAAACCTTCAACTGATTTAAAAACGTCTCTTAACAATGCGCTAAGAGAATATGATGTTGCCGTTTAATCCATCCCTAATAGCTGAAGATGTTCAATTACAAACAATTACTTAAATTACTCATTCGTAGAATACTTATAGTATTTAGTATCTATCAATTCAGCCGAATTTTATTTCTTCTTTTCAACCGAGGAAACTTCAGCAATATAGATGTGAAGACTTTTCTAGGAGGTGCTTTATTTGACCTCTCAGCAATTGGCTTTATCAATTTGGCTTTCATTCTCCTTCACTTAATTCCTGGTAATTTTAAATACAAAAAAGGATACCAACACGGATTGAAATTAGGTTTCTACAGTGTAAACCTCCTTTTTGTTGCCACTAATTTTGTAGACTTAGAATACTATAAATTTACCGGAAGACGCAGTTCGTTTGGTTTGATTACTGCCAAAGGAATGGAACATGAAATCGGAGGCTTAATCCTATCATTCCTTCAAGAGTTTTGGTATATTTTAGTGGGTTTTATAGTACTTGCAATTCTTCTTTGGCGTGCATTATCCAAACCAAGGATTATTTTTCCTTTAGAGCAATTGACTCCTAAAGTAGTTGCAAAACAAACAGGGATATTGATACTATCACTTGGCGTTGGCCTTTTAATGGCCCGCGGTGGATGGGGCGAAAAACCCTTACGCATTGTAGACGCTATTAACTATTCGTCACTAGGAAATACGGCTTTAGTTTTAAATACACCCTTTAGTATTATGAAAACCGCAGGGGAAAAAGAAACACTAACCGACCCTAACTTTTTTTCTCAAACCAAACTAAATTCCATATTTAATCCTGTATGGGCCTCTACTCCTACTGAAAAACCAATAAAAAAAAATGTAGTCATCTTTATTTTGGAAAGCTTTGGCGATGAAAATCTCCACAGAGGCTTTACCCCTTTTATTGATTCTTTAGCCACCCAATCCTATTATTTCAAGAACGGTTTTGCCAATGGAAAGGTCTCTATTGATGCCGTCCCTTCTACGCTTTCTAGCATACCGAGTTTGATGAACACCTCTATTATTTCTTCAGGCTATTCGCTAAACAAAGTGTATGGATTACCCAAAATAATGAAGAAACAAGGCTATACCACTTCGTTTTTCCATGGGGCTTTTAATGGAAGCCAAAACTTTGATCAATATTGCAAAGTAGCCGGTTTTGATCAGTATTATGGTAAGAATGAATACGTAGGACCCGAAGCTTTTGATGGCAGCTGGGGAATATTCGACGAAGAATTTATGCAGTTTTTCAACAAAAAACTAACGAGTTTCAAACAACCTTTTTTCAGTACGTTATTTACCATTTCATCTCACAATCCGTATACAGTCCCTAGCAAATACAAAGGCAAATTCATCAAAGGGACTCGTAAAATACAAGAGAGTATTGGGTACACCGACTATTCGTTGAGTCAATTTTTTAAAGCGGCAAAAAAAGAAGCATGGTACAACAACACCTTATTTGTAATCGTTGCTGATCATACTAGTTCAGAACCAACAGCCGACAAATACCAAACTAATGTGGGTAAATTTAGAATCCCTATTTTGTTCTTTGACCCATCTAACCCAAGCTTCAAAGGGGTCCAAGAAAAGAACATGCAACAAATTGATGTATTACCAAGTATCCTAGACTACTTAAAAATCAAAGATGAAGTTGTGACATACGGAAACCCTTTTAGTTCTAACAAAAACTATGCGGTGTATTATCTAGATAATATTTACCATCTAATCAAGGATGACTACTATTTGGCTTTTGATGGGCAAAAAGCAATTGGATTATACAATTTTAAAACGGATGAGTTACTCAAAAACAATCTCTTAGATAAAGACAAAAAAAGAGCAGCCGAAATGACCCAATTCATCAAGGCTTATGTACAATCATTTAATGAAAGAATGATTGCCAACAAACTCACAGTTCACTAAGTTTATGTATTGGCTTTTTGAATTTTAATCAATTTGGCGTATTTCATGTACGAGAAAAAGGCTTGTATCATAGAAATACTTAAGCCATCAATACCATTAAGGAATCCTTTCTTGAAGAAATAACAACGTACAAACGAAACCGTTCCATTTAAAACGGGCTTGAAGGCATTAACGCGTTTCCCTTGATTGTATAATTGTAACGCATGCCAACCCGAATACTGATTCTTTTTGGCAATAATTTGTTCCAAGGAATCCCATCCATAATGAAGCAAGTGAACTGGAACTCTCGTTTCGTTTTGAGCAATTATCTTTTGATGTACCTTGGAGTCTGAAGGTCCTGCGGTTTTCTTATTAAAGAACCGAACTTTATGATCGGGGTACCATCCAGCAAAATCAATCAACTTGTCTGCCAAATAGTTCTTTACTCTAAAACTAAACGCATCATAATTTCCAACTAAGTACTTTTCTTTTAATATAAATTCCTCAGCATCGGCATCCAAATATTCGTCTGCATCTAGATTTAAAATCCAATCATTTTTACAATAAGGCAATCCATGTGTGCGTTGTGGCCCATCTCCTAAAAAGGCTTGAGAGATAACAGTAGCTCCTTTAGCCGTTGCAATTTCAACTGTTTTATCTTTACTCAACGAATCCACCACGATAACTTCATCACACACTTTAAAAAGGGCATCAATACAGGAACCAATATTTTTTTCTTCATTAAAGGTAATTACCAAACCACTAATTGCCATAGTCTATTGCTTTTATTTGAAACAAAAATATAACTTTTGCCACTAATTTCATCACAAGGTGAAAGGCATCTTTAAATACTTTGTATTTTAGCCCCATCAATATAAGGTTTGTCATTTATGAAAATACTGGTTATTCAAC